>NZ_JBFBIR010000103.1:0-17981 GCF_040685715.1 Kitasatospora sp. NPDC088264 | reverse complement strand
AGGTCCTCGCCCTCGGGCATCGGGGTGGCGCGCTTGGCGATCCGGGTGAGGATGACGGTCTGGCCGACGGTCGGGACGGTCAGCTCCCGCTTGAGGGCGGCTGCTGCGGCGGCGAAGGCGGGCACGCCGGGGACGATCTCGTACGGCACGCCGGCCGCGTCGAGGGACCGTCATCGCCGCGAAGGAACCGACCGCCGGCACTGTCGGCCGGACCTGGCAGGCCCTCGATCCGGGCGGGGCCAGCACCGTGGAAGTCGCACGGATGACCAGGCTGGACGAAGTAGTTCTGTCCTGACCGGTCCAGGTGCGGTCTCGGTCTCTGGTGGGGCCGGTTCACAGAGTGGTCCCACCGGACGTCGTCGTGGTGTCGGTTACCCGATGTTCTCCGCGAGGTGGATGAGTTCCTCGTTGGTGAGTCGTGGGGGGCCGCCGGTGGTGACGACGAAGGTGTAGGTGCCGTCGGACCAAGTCAGCGAGTGGGGGTCGCCTTGGGAATCCGAGTGCGTGATGGTCGCGGGGTGGCCCTTGACGGTGGCGGCCTTGCCGGGTGGTGGTGTGCTGCTCCGGAGGGTCTGGCTGATGATCAGAGAGCCGGCTTCGGGACCGGTGCCCAGCCGGTAACCGACGGCCCAGGCCGGGGTGTCGGTCGGGATCGCTTCCAGGCCGGGCAGGAAGACCATCTTGCCCGCGGGGTAGGGGTAGTAGTTCTCCGGCAGGGACGCGGGCCGGAGAAGGTTGCGCTCGTCGAAGTGGACGGCGGGCTTGCCCGTGGCGTCGTTCAGGGTCCTGGTGCCGAGTGGTTTGTTCAGGTGGGTGGTGATCTGCGCGAAGCCGCCCGGGTCGCAGAACCCCGGATGGACCGTGTGCCGCAGGGAGACCTTCACCATGCCGGTGGACTCACGGGTCACGAGCTCCGGTCGGTCCTCGCAACCCCAGCCGATGTTGAGTGTCAGGGTTTGGCCGTCGGAGCTGACCAGTAGCGGGTAGCCGGCCACGGCGCCTTCGTGGGCCTTGATCTCCGGGCCCCGGTTCATCCATGCGTTGATTGCGAACCCGCTACCGAGAACGGCTGTCGCAGCCACGGCGGTCAAGCGATTCCGTCGCCCGCGCTTCGACTTCTGGCGGACGGTACTTTGCGTCACGGGCCCTCCCCGGCAGTCATGGCCATGCTTGCGGTAGGTCGCGCCTGCCGGATGCAAGCCCGGCAGGCGCGACCACTCCGGCCTTCACCAGAGGTGCAGGAAGGTCCGGATGTCGTCGTAGCCGTCGAGGGCCCGTCCGTCCACGTCTGCCGGGTCGGCGGCGGCCCGCTGCGCCAGGGAGCGCGCCAGGTCGAGGGCTTCGTCGCTGAGGCGGCCGAAGCGGCGGGCGATGTGGCTCAGGCACAGGACGGTCAGCCCCAGCAGGGGACTGCCCGGTGCGGCCCGTGTGCCGGTCTTCACGCAACAGTGTTCGGCGAAGTCGCGGTCGTCTCCGTGCAGGGCGATCCCGACCAGGGCCTCAGCCGTGTGGTCAGCTGCGGATCGGTCGTCCAGAGCCCCTTCCAGGGCTTCCGTCACCATCTCGCGAGCCGGCGCGGGCGGGTTCTCCAGGGTCCTGTGCATGCCGCGAGACTACGGCCTCCGCCACGGTCGCGTTGGCCAACAGCCAGTGGTGAGCGATGGGTTGGGCGAAGTGGCGCTGGAGTGCGAAGCCGGCGTGCGGTGGGCGTGCGTGCCGGGCCGCGGTCGGGAACGGCCGTCGTGTCCGTCGAGGCTCCTGGGCTCGCGACCATGACCCCCACCACCAACCCCGCCGTGTAGCGGCATGTCCGTATCCAGGCGACCGGCCCGACCGCGCGTCTGGAGATCGACGGCCAGGACCTCGCCGACCAGGTCCGCTCGTACGAGCTGCGGCACGCCGTCGGGCAGTTCCCCGAACTCCAGTTGCTGCTGCGTCCGACCGCCGACCCGGAGTGGGAGGGCGCCGCCCGCGTCGTGGTCGGCGAGGACCCGGACCCGGACCCGGACCCGGGCCCGGCGGCCGTGGCGTTCCTGGCCGCCCTCGACCCCATCGAGACCGTCGAGACCGCCGAGACCGAGCGGGCGCTCCTCGCCCGGCACGACCTCCTCGACGGCGGCGCGCACGAATTCACGAGGGCGCTGCTCACCCAGCTGGGCGAGTGGGCGCCCGGTGTGCGGCAGCCCGGCGAGCACGGGGCGGTGGACGGTTGATGGCGCAGGTGACCAGCAACGCCGGGGTCCTGGCCGCGCAGCTGGAGTCGAGGGCCGCCGTCGCGGTGCCGGCGGCCACGGCGGTGGTGCGGCACCACGCGATGATCCTGGAGACCGCGATCCGTGCCGGCGCATCGGGCCGTCCTGGGCCCGGCGTTCAGAGCGGCGAGTACCGGAGGTCGTGGACCACGGAGGTCCACGCCACCGCCACCGGTGTGGAAGCGATCGTGGGCACCAGCCGCCCGCAGGCCGTGCGCCGTCGATGCGGACCATGTCCGCCAGCGCGTGGGCGTCGCCCTTGTCGCTCTTGGCCCCCGAGGTGCCGTACCTCTCCTTGAACCGGGCAGCCTGGCGGGGGTTGGCCGCGTGGACGCGGTAGCCGGCGGCGATCAGGGCCTGCACCCACGGGCCCCGGTCGGTCTCGATGCAGACCGTCACCTGCCCGGGCTCCAGGTCCTGGCCACCGTGGCGGGCGACGAGGCGTGCAGCTTCGCGATGCCCTCGGAGCCCTCCGGTAGCCGTGCGCTCGCCGGCTTCCGGCCCGTCTCGTTCTGCAGCTCCACGTCGTGGTGGTCTTCGGCCCAGTCGTCGCCGATGAACAGCACTGGTCTTCTCCAGCTTCTCTTGGCGTTCTGTGTGTGCAGCCTGCGGAAGGCGTGGCTCGCGTTCTCATGGATCAAGTGCTCACGCCCAACCTGCCTGGCGGGCACGCGATTCCATCAGCAGTCAAGCCCCCCGGCCGACCAGAGGCGGCGTGGTCTGACTTCAGAGCTCACGATGGCTCCGAAGAAGGAAGTGCTCACCTGCTGGTGGCTACGGGCCGTAGTCTCTCCTACGGCCCGACGGGGCCATTAGAAGGAGCTGCTGCTTCCGGCGAAGGGGCTGGGCTCCTCCGAAGGACTGAGCTCGCCCGGGTGGCTGGGTGCAGTGAAGAAGCTGGGTTCCCCCGAGGGGCTGAGCTCGCCCGGAGGGCTGGGTGCGGCCGGGGAAGCGGGCGTGGCCGAGCGGCTGGGCGCGGTGGAGGGGCTGGGCGCAGCGGAGGGGCTGAGCTTGTCGGAGGGGCTGGGTGCGGCCGGGGAACCGGGCGTGGCGGAGGGGCTGAGCTCGTCCGAGCGGCTCGGGTACGGCTGAGGGGCCGGCTGTGGGCGAGCGCCGCTGGGTGCGGCGGAGAGGCTGAGCCCGTTCGAGGGGCTGGGCGTGGCGGAGGGACTGGGTGCGGCCGGGGAACCGGACTTGGCGGAGGGGCTGGGCGTGGCCGAGGCGCTCGACGTGGCGGAGGGACTGGCCGTGGCGGAGGGGCTCGGGCGGGGGTCGTGGGGGCAGAGCACGGCAGGGTCTTTGAACCCGTAGCTCAGGCCCCAGTCCCTGTCGCAGCCGCCCCAGTAGGTCCTCACCCAGCCGCAGTAGGGGCCGCCGTAGCTGAAGCAACGGGGCACCGAGTCCTCCGAGTCCTCCGAGTCCGGATTCGTGGAGGGAGACCAGGATGATTCGGCTTCGCTCTGCGAGGTGCCGAGGGCGTTGACCGCGCGGACCTGCGTGGCATCGGAACTCTGGGACGTCCCGCCCGTGAAGAGGACGGCCAGGCCAAAGGCTGAGGCGGAAGCCGCCACGATTGAAGCGGCGAGAACGCGGCGGGTGGAGCGCATGGCTGGTCCTCTTGGCTGCGTGGTCTGTGGCACGTGGGAATGCACTCCGGGCACGGGCACCGCCGCTGTGAGCGCCGGAGTTAAACATATGGTCGGAAGACCTTTTCATCGCCGACGAAGCGCCAGTCAGGCGGCCTTGCTCCGGTTTTTCACTCGAAGAGGCTCGCCTCGACCCACGTGCCGCGACCGCGCGCAGATCTTCGCCCACGGGGGCCTCGGCCGGGCCCGGTGATCGGCGGACGACCGGCGATCGACACGGTCAGCGCAGGGAGCGGACCGCCGGGCTCGTGGCGACCAGGCCGGCGCAGGCCAGGACGGCGCTGCCGCAGACCAGGAACAGCGTGGTCGTGCCGTAGGGGAGCAGGGCGCCGGCGATCACGTAGGAGAACGGGTCGAACGCCACCGTGGCCAGCACGACGAGGCTGAGCACCCGGCCCAGCAGTTGCTCGGGCACCCGCTCCTGCAGAGTGGCCACGACCACCACTCCGAGGAACCCGGATCCGAGGCCGATGAGCGAGACGACCGCCGTCGCGGCGACGACATGGGTGACGGCGGCGAGTCCGGCCATGCCTGCGCCGATCGCCGCGACACCGCCGACCACGGTCCGGCCGCGCCGGGCGGGCGGCCGCCACCCGGCCATCAGTGAGCCGGCCAGTGAGCCGGCACCGAAACCGGAGAGCACGACGCCCAGGGATCCCGCGCCGCCGAGGCGTTGATCGGCGAGCACCGCGCCGCCCACGAGCACGGGGCCCACGACCGCGATGTTGATCAGGGCGATGGCTGCCAGCATCCCTCGCACCAGCGGTTCGTGCCAGGCGTACCTCAAGCCCACGCCGAGGGCACGCGCACTGCTGAACTGCTCGCCGTCGACGGTGGCCGGACCGGCGTCGTCCCCGGCACCTTCGCCATGTCGCACCACCCGGATCAGCGTGCTGAGGACGACGGCGGCCAACGCGGCCATCGCCACGATCCCACCGAGCGTCGCGGCGAAGCCGACTGCGGCGATGCATCCGGCGGCCACCGCCGGGCCGACCAGGTCGCCCCCCGACTCCGCGCCCTGCACCAGCCCGTTGACCCGGGAGAGCTTGTCGGTCGGCACGACGGCGGGTAGCAACGCCAGGGCCGCCGGGAAGTAGGCGGCGTCGGCGGCGCCGAGCAGCCCGCCGAGCAGCGCGACCGTCGTCAACGACGGTGAGGTGAAGGTGACCAGGGCGCCGAGGGCGAGCAGGACGGCGACCCGGAGCCAGGCGGCACTGGCCACGACACGGGCGGGACCGAGGCGGTCGACCAGTACTCCCGCAGGAGGCAGGAGCACCGCTCGCGGCAGCGCCACGGCCACGAGCACCAACCCCGTGGCGATTCCGGGTTCCGACAGGTCGAGCACGAAGAGCGTGAGCCAGACGATGAACAGCGCATCGACCACGGCCGCCAGCCCTTGACCCACGATCAGGCGGCGCAGGTGCGAATCGCCGAGCGGTTCGCGCGGAAGGGGCGGGGCGGTCGGCTCCGTCGTCATCGGTGGCTCTCCGGGGCTCGGGTACGGGGCGTCAGCCATGGCGTGGCGGCGGCCCACCGGCGACGCCGGCGGGTCCGGCGCCGGGTGTCACTATGCGATGTGGGTGCCCCCATCGACCGTCAGGGTGGTGCCGGTGATGTAGGACGCCGCGTCGGAGACGAGGAAGACCAGAGCCGCAGCGAGCTCCTCGGGACGCCCGATGCGGCCTGAGAGCACCCGCGGCATCATCGCCTCCAGGTAACCCTCGGCGTAGCCGTCGGTCATCGCGGAGGTGAAGAGGCCCGGCGCGAGGGCGTTCACGCGAATGCCCTTGCCGGGGGTCCACTGCTGGGCGAGATCGCGGGTGAGCCCGAGGATCCCGGCCTTCGACGCCGAGTAGGCGGCCTGCGGCAGCCCGCCCGTGACCAGGGCGAGGATGCTCGAGACGTTGACGATGGAACTGCCGGGCAGCATCACCGCGCCCGCGGCCTGGGCCATCCAGTAGGAGCCGTTCAGATTGATGTCGATGACCTCGCGGAACTGCTCCGGGGTCTCCTCCGCCGCGGGTTGCTCACTGCTGATCCCGGCGTTGTTGACGAGAATGTCCACCCGCCCGAATGCCCGCACGGCCGCGTCGACCAGCCTGCGGCAGTCCTCCGGCTCGGCGACGTCGGTGCGCACGGCGACGGCCCGGCGGCCGAGCTTCTCGACGGCCGCGCGCACGGTCTCCAGCCGCTCGGTGCGCCGCGCCCCGAGCACGACGTCGGCGCCGGCCTCCGCCACCGCGGTGGCGAAGGCGACGCCCAGCCCGGAGGAGGCGCCGGTGACCACGGCGACGCGACCGTCGAGCCGGAAGCGATCGAGGACGCTCATGGCTGTCCGACCTCCTGGGGAGCCTCGTGGGGAAGGGTCGTCCCGGCGGAGGTCACCGGTGCTCGGCGACGTAGTTCACCGCGTCGCCGACGGTCCTCAATCCGGTGACCCGGTCGTCCGGGATCTTCACCTCGAACCTGTCCTCGACCGCCACGGCGATCTCCATCATGGCCAGGGAGTCGACGTCGAGGTCGTCGGTGAACGACGTCTCGGCGCTCACCTCGGCGGAGTCGATGCCGAGGACCTCTTCGACGATCTCGGCAATGGCGTTGAGGATGTCGATGTTGTCCACCACGGGTTCCTTCCTCTGGGGATGGGGATGGGGTCGGCGTCGGTCAGAGGTCGGTGGGGCGAGCCTCGGTGCGGCGAGCGTCGGTGGGGAGGTCAGAGCCCGAGGCGTCGTCGGTAGGCGAGGAGGGTGTGCAGGAAGCCGTCCATCTGCTCCTCGGTGTGGCCCGCGTGCGGGAACAGGCGCAGGAGCGCCTGGTTGCGCGAGACGGCCGGGTAGGAGAAGACGGGTACGAGGTAGCCGTCCTCGACGAACCACTCCCGCATCTGCAGGGCGGCGGCGTCGCTTCCGATCGGCACCGAGAGCATGTACGACTCGGTCGGCGTCGTCGCCGTGCCGGCCTCGTGCATCTGTCGGCGAAGGCGGGCGGCATGCGCCAGGTAGTCGTCGACGATCCCCGGATCGCCGGCGAGGACGCCGATCGTGCGGTCGGCGGCGTAAGCGGTCGGCGGCTGGATGGCGGCGGTGAACATCGAGGTGCCGGAGAGCAGTTCGAAGGCGTCGATGGCCGCCGCCGGCCCGGCGATCGCGCCGCCTTCCAGACCGATGGCCTTCGACAGTGACACCATGACGAAGTCGGCCCGCTCCCGGATCGCGGCGGCCTCCCGGGCGTAGGGACGGTTCTCGGGTCCGTAGACCATGAAGCCGTTCGCGTCGTCGATCATGCTGACGGCGCCGTGACGGTCGCACTCGTCGAGGATCTCCACGATCGGTCCCATGGTGCCGTCGGCCGAATAGATGCTCTCGGCGATCACCACGGTCTTGTGGGTGCGGACCCGCTCCAGGACGCGGGCCAGGTCGGAGACGTCGTTGTGCCGGAACGCGTGGACGTTGCGGCCGTAGCCGAGCCCCTGGAGGCCCTTCCAGATGCTCCAGTGGACGTCGCGGTCGACGACGAACACGGTGTCGTGGTTGCGCACCTCGATCCCGGCGTCGAAGTGCGCGGAACTGCTCATGGCGTGGACGAACCCGATGTTGGCCAGGAGCCCCGTGGCGAAGCTGATGGCTCGCTCCTTGCCGGTGTGACGGGCGATCGTCTCCTCCAGCACCTGGTGCGGGCGGCAGATCCCCTGGGTCATCCTGGATCCGCTGGTGCTCAGGCCGTGGGCGAGCGCCCCCTCCGCGAAATGACGCCGTACGGGGACGTGGCGCTCCAGATCGAGGAAGCTGATGCTGGCGAAGTTCACCAGCTCGCGGCCGTTGCGGACGATGGTCGGCCCGACGGGACCGTCCACCACCGGCGGGCGGTAGGCCGTGTCGTGGGTGTTCGCCTCGACGAAGGCGGCGAAGGCCCACGGGGCCAGGCGGTCCGCGGACGGGTCGGCGGTGCGGGACGCGGTCATGGCGAGGTTTCTCCTCCACGATGGGCGCGGGGCGGTGAGGGCTCCAGGGCTGTGGCGAGGTGGCCGAGCGAGGCCGTTCCGGCCAGTTCGTCCGACGCGATCCCGGTGAAGCCGGACCGGTGGAGCAGCGCCAGCAGACGGGGGACGGCGACCAGGGTGACGCCGTGGTCGGCGAGGCAACGGTTCATGTCCACCGCGTCAGGGCTGTCGGAGGAGCCGTCCGGTGGATCGCCGGGTGCGACAGCGGCCACGGCGGCGGCCAGCGCCCGTTCGGCGCCCGTCGCGGGCGGGCGCGACGGGACCCGCGGCGTTCCCGCGCCGGTGGTGGCGGTGCGGGACCGGTCGGACCCGGGGCCGGCCGGGGACAGGACGTAGCGGCCCGGGGCCGCGATGCCGGGCACTTCGTCGAGGTGGTCCAGGACGTGGCGGTGCAAGTCGTCGGGGGTGACACCGGGGGCGGTGCGAGCGCGTGCGACGAGGTGCGGTTCGCCTTCCCCCGCTGCGTCCCCGCTGGGCGCCACCGTCACGTCGAGCACTCCGGGGTGGCCGCGCAACACGGCCTCGACCCTGGCCGGGCACACCCATCCCTGCGGGGAGCGCCACCATCCGGCGGCGGCCGGTGTCGGCGGGCGCGCCGGAACCGGGCACTCGGCACCGTCGGCGAGCGCGCGCAGGAAGGCGCACAGACGGACGGGCAACGCCACGGCCTGCCCGGCGTCGAGCAGGTGGTCCCCGACGGTGACATCGAGGGTGACGACCCCCGCGTCGAGGCTGAGGTCGACGTACAGCGTGTCGCAGGGCTCGTCGGGTGCGCTACGGATCCAGGTTGCGGACCCGTCCGGCGGAGCGTACTGCGCGGGGACCAGGTACCCGGGGACCAGGTAGTCGCGCGGCCACGAGTAGCAGTTGTACTCGATGGTCGGTACGGTCACGACACCCCGGCGACGGTGCATCCGCGCCTCGGCGGCGACCAGTTCCGCGGGGCGCCACTGACCGTGCCGGTAGGCGGCGGAGGAGGCGGCGGCGACCGAGGCGACCACCTCGCCGAACGCCGCGCCCGGGCGGAGGTCGATCTGCACCGGAACCGTCAGGGCCCGGACGCCGACGCTGTTCCGCAGAGCGGCCCGGGCCCGGTTGGAGACGACCACGGACGCGAGGAACCGGTGCTCACCGGTGCGGGTGGCGACGTCGTGGGCCAGCGCCGCGAGCACGACGACCTCCGGACCGGCCCGATGGCGCCGGGCGACGCGGTGGAGGTCGTCGTACGCACCCGCCGAGCGGTGCTGGAGGCGGTGGCGCCCAGCGCCGTCGTCGGTCCCGCCGAACGGGGCCAGCACACCGGTCGGGTTGCCCGCGAGCCGCGTGAGCCACTCGCGCTCCGCCGCGCGGGCGCGTTCCACGGGCTGGGCGGCGACCGTGTCGAGGGGGTGCTGCACGCTTGCCTCCGCCGGTGCGCCGACGCCGCGCAGTTGGTCGTGCAACTGGTTGATCAGCACCGCCAGCCCCCACCCGTCGATCACGACGTGATGGGCGGCCAGCAGGACCGCACGCGGCCTCCCCGCCTCCAGCAGCACCCTGGCGCGCCAGGGCGGGTTCCGCTCGGGATCGATCGGACGGGCGGCCAGCGCGGCGGTGGCGGCGTCCAGGGTGTCGGCATCGACGGCGCGGACGTCGACGTGGTCGACCGGCAGCGGCGCCCAGTCCGCACGGTGGACGTGTTGGACCGGGCGGAGCGGGTCGACCGTGGTGCGCAGCGCCTCATGGCGGGCGGTGAGGGCCGCGAGTGCCGCGTGGACGTCGGTGACGGTGGCCGGGGGCGGGACGTGGCAGTGGTCGGCGAGGGGCGTCGGGTTCACCCGCCGTGGTGCGGGAACGGTGCGCTCGAACCAGTGCCACTGCTGGACCCAGGTCAGCGGCCCGCTGCGGTTGACGGTGGCGGCGCTCGGGGGCGGCTCCGGGAGGCGGTTCACGGCCGGGCCCTCATACCGCTCGGACCACGAGAGCGGCATTGTGGCCGCCGAAGCCGAACGAGTTGCTGAGAGCGATCCGCATCCGCTCGTGGTGCTGCGCCCGGTGCGGCACGAAGTTGATGTCCGGGTCGATCGGGTCGTCGCAGTTGATGGTCGGCGGGACGTCACCCGTGCGCAGGACCTGGATCGAAGCCACCAGCTCGACCGCTCCGGCGGCACCGATCATGTGCCCGGTCATCGACTTGGTGGAGCTGACCGGGATCCGGGTGACACGGTCGCCCAGCACCGTGCGCAGGACGGCCGTCTCGGTGGCGTCGTTCAGCAGCGTTCCGGTGCCGTGCGCGTTGACGTAGTCCACGTCCGCCCCCGTGATGCCCGCGTCGCGCAGCGCCGCCTCGACGGCGAGGCACGCGCCGCGTCCCTGCGGGTGCGGGGCGGTCCAGTGATGAGCGTCGGAACTCGCTCCGTAACCCGCGAGTTCGGCCAAAGCCGTGGCCCCTCGCCGGTCGGCCACCTCGGCGGCCTCCAACACCACCACGGCGGCCCCCTCGCTCATCACGAACCCGTCGCGGTGCGCGTCGAACGGCCGGCACGCCGCGGTCGGGTCGTCGTTGCGCGTGGACAGCGCGCGGGCGTTGCCGCTGCCCGCGAGGTCGACGGTGGTGACGCAGGCGTCGGCGCCGCCGACCAGGACGACGTCGGCCTCCCCGTTGCCGATCATGCGCATCCCCGCGCCCACCGCGTCCGCGCCGCTGGCGCACGCCGTGCTCTGGGCCCGGCTGGGCCCCTGCGTGCCGAGACGCATGCTGATCTCGCAGGCGGCGCTGTCCATGGCGGTGGTGACCTGGGTGAACGGGCTGATGCCCCGGGGCCCTTTGTCGCGCAGCGTGTTGGCGGCGCGGTAGATCGACCCGACCGGGCCGTAGCCACTGCCGATGATCACGGCGACCCGCGGCGCCAGGCGGTCGTCGACGACGAGTCCGGCGTGCTCGCACGCCTCCAGTGCCGCGGCGAGGGCGTACTGCGCGTACGGGTCGGCGCGGCGGCTGACCGTCGGCGGCATGTAGCGGCCGGGTGTGAAGCCGCGCACCTGGCCGCCGATCCGGACTCCGAGACCGGTCACGTCGATCGCGTCCACGGTGGCGATGCCGCTGCGGCCGGCGAGCATCGCCGCCCAGGTCTCGCCGACACTGTGGCCGAGCGGCGTCACCGCCCCGTACCCGGTGACCACCACCTGGCGCCGGGGTCGGCTGGGCCCGGCGTCGCCCCGCTCTCCTGCGTTCGTCACTGGGGAACCACCTCGGCGTCGCGGATGCAGGGGAGGATGTCGTCGGGTGCGACGGGCACCATGAGCACGGCTGTGCCTCCCCGGGAGCAGAACCGCCGCGCGGCGAGAATCTCAGCGGTCAGCGCGGCCTTGTCGCGCAGCACTCGACAGTGGATGTCCGGCCCGTCCACCACGGGCGGCGGTGCGCCCGGACGGGTGAAGGGGTGGCGTTCGGCGTCGAGACCGAGGCGGGCGCGTTGGGCGTCCAGCCAGCCGTAGCCGCCGTTGCACAACACCACGTACAGCACGCCGCCGTGGGCCGGAGCGGTGACGGCGATGTCCGCGCGGGCCGCGAGGAACGCTCCGTCTCCGATGAACGCGGTGACCTCGTGGTCCGGGGCGGCCCGTTTGACCCCGATGGCCGCGGCCGCGCCGAAGCCCAGGGGGGTCTGCTCCGACGGCACGACGGACCCGCCACCGACGTGGAAGGGGAAGCCGTAGGACCACATGTCCTGCAGCCCGTTCTCCTGGACGAGCACGCGGGGCTCGCCGGCGGTGGCATCGAGCGCGGCGAGCAGTTCGGCGATGCGGATCCCCGGGAGTGTCGCCGCGCGGACCAGTTCCGCCTCCGCCTCAAGTGACATGGCCTTGCGGGCGACGGCGATCCTGTTCGCCCACACCTCGGTCGCGGCCGCGCGCTCGGCCTCGCCGTCCTCCTCCAGCGCCCGCGACCAGCCGAGCACGGCGTGCCGGGCGTCCCCGAGCACCCGCGGGCCCGAGAACTCGGCCGACAGGCCGCCCGGGTCCACGTTGACCTGCACCACCGCGACCGGGGGCCACGGTGTTCCGCCTTCGACGACCGTCTCCTCCAGCCGTCCGGCGAGCGAGACCACCAGGTCGCAGGACGACCACAGTTCGCGGGCGGGGGCCGCGGCGTAGAGGCCCGCCACGCCGCAGAACAGCGGGTGGTGCTCGTCGACGGCACCGCGGCCGGACGCGGTGGTGAAGAGTGCCGCGCCGAGGCGTTCGGCGAAGCGCTCGACCACGCCAGCGCCGTTGCGGTGCCGCATTCCGCCGCCCACCAGCACCACCGGACGCCGGCTCTCGCGGATCGCCGCCAGGGCCGGCCCCGGTGTCACGGGAACGGATTCGAGGACCAGTGGTTCGGGCAGCGTCGGCCACGCTCCGGTGACGAGGACCTCCGCCGTGCGGACGTCATCGGGTACCTCCAGGTACACGGGCCCGGACGGCGGCCCCACAGCCCGGGTCAGCGCCGTCACCGCCGCGGGGACAACCCGGTCCGGGTGCCCCACCCGGTGCGCCCACCGCACGAGCGGTGCTGTCACGGCGACCTGGTCGAGTTCCTGGAATCCGCCGCTGCCCCGGCGGCGTTCGGGCACGCCGGCGGCGAGCACGAGGACGGGTGCACCGGACTCCCGCGCTTCGAGCAGCCCCGTGGCCGCGTGGGTGACAGCCGGGCCCTTGCCCAGTGCGCATACGGCGATCCGGCCGGACTGCAGCGCGTAACCGGTCGCCATGTACATCGCGTTGCGCTGGTCACGGCACGGCACGAGGTCCAGGCCGGCGGCGTCGAGGGCGCGGAGCAACTCCAGATCGTCGCCGGGCAATCCGAAGCAGGTGTCCACCCCGTTCGCCACCAGCAGGTCGACGATTGCGGACCACGCGTCGGCGTACCGTTTGCTCACCTGGCTCACCTGGCTCACCTGGCTCACCTGGCTCACCTTGCTCACCTTGCTCACCTGGGTCACTCCCCACTCGCCGTGACGGGCGCAGCCGCCGGGAGGGTCTGCGCCACGGCCTGCGACATGAGCAGCGGTTCGGCGTGCCGCTCGCCGCCGTAGGAGATGTAGTTCGCCCGCATCCCGAATCCGCCGAACGGGCGGTTGCCGTCCTCGGCGTCGAGCAGCGTGTGGTCGACACAGGTCTGGTGACGCCTGGCCAGGACATCCACCGTCTGCGGATCGTTCCCGTAGACCATCGCTCCCAGCGCGCGTTCGCTGAAGTAGGGGTTCGACAGCCGTTCACGCAACAGCCTCGCGCTGGGGTAGGCCACGACGTTGAACACCGGGGCGAACATCTCCTCGAGGGGGATCTTGTCGTCGAAGCCCCAGAGCAGCACGGTCGGCTCGATCTTGCGGGACGGCAGGTCGATGCGCCCGCCGTGCCGGATACGGCGGGCATGGTGCACCAGGTAGCCCGAGCAGTTCACCAGCGCCGAGTCGTAGAAGATCGGACCGTAGTCGGCGCCGGGGTCGCCGTTCTGCCCGAAACGCAGCGAAGCCAGTTCGGCGGACAACAGGTCGACGAATTCCTCGGTGCGGCCCTTCGGCGTGAACACGACGTCGGGACCGAAGCAGTCCTGGCCCGAGTTGTAGAGCCGGAGCCTCGTGACGTCGTGCACGGCGCGGGTGAGGTCGGCGTCGGGTGCGACCACGAAGGGATTGATGCCGTTACCGAAGAAGAGGAGGAGTTGGTCCTCCGCCAGCCCCTCGCGGACGGTCTCGGCATTGGCGTAATTGCCGGTGAAGACGATGAGGTCCGCTTCGCGTACCGGTCCCGTCACGAACTTGCGCTGACTGAGCTCGGAAAGGCTGATGGGCAGGCCGTGAACCGGTGCCAGCAGGTCGTGCAAGCGCCGCATCTGGCTTTTGATCTCCGAGGACGGCCGAAAGGTGATTCTTTCGCTGTAAAGGGATGCTATGAGCATGTAGAGCGCGTAGGAATGGAGCGGCATGTTGGAGGGCATGAAGACCGCGACCCGAGGCACGCGGCCGGGCCGGACGCGACGGATCTCCTCCTCCGCTCCGTCCAGGGTGGCGAGGAACGAGCGGATCTCCGCGCCGGCGGTGTGGTGGGGCGAGATCTCGGTGAGGATCCCCATCACCGCGTCCTCGTGGTCGGCCACGTACCGGCGCACTGCGCGCAGCGCGTCGACGCGGTCGGCGAAGGGGATGCGGTAGCCGCTCGCACCGCCGGCCGAGCCGGTGGTCGAGCCGGACGCGGTGACGTCGGTGGTCGTCCCGGGTGATGCGGACAGCGAGCTCATGGCGATCTTCTCCAGAACGGCCCGGTCGGGCTTTCCCGTGTTCGTGAGGGGCAGCGAGGGAAGCACGACGATCTGATCGGGCTGCTCGTAGCGGGCGAACACAGGGCGCAGCAGCCGTTTCCAGTGCGCAGGCTCGTGAGCGTCCGGGTCCGCGATCACGAACACCAGGCGGCAGCCCAGACGGGCGTCGGGGACCGCGACGACCTCCGTCTGCGCGCCGGCCGACTCGGCCAGCTTGGCAAGGTGGTCGGGATAGAGCGTGTGACCGTCGCGGTGCGCGGCGTGCTTGCGCCCGACCGGGAAGACGCGGCCGGCGTCGTCGATCAGGCCGATGTCGCCGGTGCGGTGAACGGGACTCGAAGCCGGAACGATCTCACCGTCAGTGCCGAGGTGGCCGGTCATCAGGCCGTCACTGCGGACGACGAGCTCGCCGAGCCGGCCGTGGGGAAGCGGCCTGCCGTGGTCGTCGTGGACTTCGACGACCACACCGGGCAGCGGCGTGCCGCACCCGACCGGATCGGTCGGGGGCGCCAGCGCGATGTTTCCGGCCTCGGTCGCTCCGTAGCCGTCGAGCAGGTGCCGGCCCGTGCGGGCGTGGAACCGGGCCGCCAGGTTGCTCCCCAGTGGCGCGCCGCCCACGCACCAGGCTCGTACCGTCCCCAGCGCGTTCACGAGGGCGGGGCGACGGTCGAGCAGGTTGAGCAGGCTGTAGTAGGTCGACGGGGCCCCGTCGACGATGGAGAGGCCGTGGTCCACGCCGACCGCGAGCGCACGGTCCAGGCGCGTGGTCGATCCGTAGACCACGAGCGTGCCTCCGCCCAGCCACCAGCAGAGGACCAGTGACAGACCGTACTGGTGGGAGTACGGCAGGATCGGCAGGAAGACGTCGTCAGGCCGGTACCCCATGCGTTCCGCACTGAGCGCGAGGTTGTCCAGGATCGAACGGCCGGAGCGGACGATGCCTTTGGGGCTGCCGGTCGTCCCCGACGACCAGGAGATCGCGGCGTCCTGACGCCGTGCCCAGCTCGCGACGTCGGGCACGGTCGCGGTGTTCGAAGCGGGGCGCGGCGCCGCGGTGCGGCCCGCACCGTCGCTGATTTCGAGCACCACGCGCGCCTGGGTGCGGATCTTCGATCGCTGTGACGGGGTGGCTCGATGATCGGCCAGGACCACCGAAGCGTCGAGGTGAATGAGCGCGAGCAGGGTGACGACCCATTCCGGGGAATTGGCCCCGCTCATCATCACCCGTGAACCGGGTTCGACGCCACGGCGTGCAAGAAGTTCGGTGGCGGCGAATACGCGGGCCACGATTTCGTCGGTCTCCCAGATGCGCCCGTCGGGCGAGATCAGTCTCCTGGAAACGGGCAACTTGTGCTCCTCAAAACCAGGTGGTTCAAATTGACTGTCCCATAACTGCGGAACGGTGTCGAGTGCTTCGACGAAATTCCGCTACCTGTGCAGGGTGATTGGGTGCGCAGTGACGAAAGAGGCATATGAGGAGCGAGATATTCTCAATATAAATAATTTCATATTGCTATTGAAGGTGAGGGTGGCCCCGCCACCCCGGCCCGCGCTCCGGACCGGCCCTGGCTCAGCCCAGGGCGTCCAGCAGGGCGGTGACGTAGGCGTCCAGCCGCTGCTCCACGGCTCGCGTCGTCAGCTCCGTCCGTCCAGCCTCCTGCCAGGGCTGCGCCACCGACCGTACTTCCTCCGAGCACGCCAGTCCGTCCCGCACCCGCCAGTACAGCCGCTCGCTCGCGGTCACGGCCAGCACCCCGCCGGCCTCCTCGTACGCCTCGGCGAACCGCTGACCCCACTCCGGGCCGTGCAGCAGCGCGAGATTGGTGGAGCAGTGCGCCACGTCGAGATCCGCCGGGCCCCAGGAGGCCGCCGCCCAGTCGACGACGCCGGTGATCCGCGCACCTGCCGGCCCTGGGGGCGGCACGTCGAACAGCACGTTGCCGGGTTGGAAGTCCCGGTGCAGGAACCGCCCTTCACCGGGCGGCGGGGGCCTGCGGATCACGTCGATCGCCGCGGCCCATGCCGCCGCGTCGGCGCCCTTCGGCACCACGACGGTGTCGGCGGTCGTCAACGCCACATAATCCCGGGGCCGTTCGGCGGGCCGCAGCGCGTGGATCGCCACGAGCTGACGGGCCAGCAGGGGGACGCGTTCCTCCACCCCCTCATCGTCGAGGACCGTCCGGCCCGCCAGATGCGTCATGAGGAGCGACGGATACTCGCACTGTGCGGCGCTCGGATCAACCGCGACCAGCGCGGGAGCCGGGACGCCGGTCCCCGCCAGCAAGGCCAGGGCGCCGGCCTCCCTGTCCAGCCAGTCCTCGGCGCGTTCCACGGAGAACGGGTCGACGAAACTCCGCAGCACCAGGTCGCGGGTGCCTCCGTCCCGCGTGCCGATGGTCAGCCTCCGCATTTCGGCGGTGATGCCGCCGTGCAGCGCCTCGATTCCGACGATCCGTTCGCCGGCCTCCAGGTGCCGGCCCACCCAAGCCAGTGTCAACGGCCGCACGGCTGAGATCTCATGAGGGTCGGTCACCCTTCCACCTCATCATCCGGGCGGCAGCACGCGCAAAGGACTTCAGCGGTACGACGGTCAACGGTCAGCCGCAGGCCGCCGCGATGCCGCCGGACGGTGAGGTCCCCCGATCGCGGCGGTACCGCCCGTGCCGGCTTCCTGGCCTTCGACGGCGGAAGTCAGGCCGTCGAGGAGCGTCTTGAGGCCGAATTCGAAGAGCGCGTCGAGACGCAGGTCGTAGCCGTCCTCGAAGGCTCCGACCGCCTTGGTGAAGGCCGGGAAGCGGCCGGATTCCACCAGCTCCTGGAGGGCGGGGGCGCGGCTGTCCATCCACTGGTCTTCCGACTGGCCCGTGGCGGCTTCGGCGTGCGCCTCCATCTCCAGGTGCACCGCCAGGCCCTGGACATGGCTGTAGAGCAGGACGTGGATGTCGAACAGTGTCGTGGGGTCGAGTCCGTGGCCGTCGAGGGCGCCCAGCACCCACTCGCCGTGGACCATCAGATTGGGTACGAGCAGCGGGCGCGTGAGGCAGCCGAGCTGGGCCAGCCACGGGTGCTGCCGGTACAGGCTCCACAGGGTCCGGGCGCCCAGCTCGATGCGGGTACGCCAATCCTCGGGGGCTTCCGCGGGGTAGGACTTCTCGCCGAACGCGGCGTCGGCCATGCGCAGGACGAGGTCTTCCTTGCTCGGGACATACCGGTAGGTCGACATCGCCGCGACGCCGAGGCGGGCCGCGACGCCGCGCATGGAGAGCGCCGAGAGCCCTTCGGCGTCGGCGATCTCGATGGCGGTGCGGACGATCCGGTCGAGGCTCAGCTCCTGCTCCTGCGCCTGCTCGGAGTCCGGGGCGGGTGACGGGCGCCTGCGGGCCGGCACGGCGGGGGCGGTTCCGGCGACGACCGTGCCGACCCGGGGTCGGGCCTCGACAAGTCCCTCCAGGCGCAGGGTGGTCAGGGCCTTGGTGGCGGTGGCGAGCGCGACGCCCCATTCCCCGGCGATCTGCCGGGTCGAGGGAACCCGGTCCCCGGGAGCGAGTTCACCGTCCGCGATGCGCCGCCGGATCGCGGCGACGATGCGCAGATAGGGCGGATCACCGGCTGTGCCTGTGGCCTTCGTCACGACCTGCCGCCTTCCTGTCCTGTGCTAGTACAGAGGGTAGCAGCGGCAGTGTCGAACCGAAGGCTTCTGCCCTAGGTTCTGTCCGCGCGATCATGAGCGGAGCCAGATGGCCAGTGCGGCGACCGTGACTGTGCCGAGAAAGACGTACACGCGTTTGTCGTACCTG
>NZ_JBFBIR010000102.1:0-18222 GCF_040685715.1 Kitasatospora sp. NPDC088264 | reverse complement strand
CTCACCCTGAGCATCACCAACACCACGGACCGGCCGGACCACAGCCACACCCACGCCGCACTCATCCTCGCCGCCGCCATCATCTGGGCCGCCAGACACAGAAGATGACCCCGCTCCCGACCACGGCACCTCCGACACGTCCGGATGCGGAGCACGACCCCGGCCAGACCTCCACCGTCACCGGCTCTGCCGCACGACCGAACACGGAAGCGCCGCCAGTGGGACGACGGCGCTCTCGCCGCTGCGCAGGTGTCGTACGCCGGAATCCTGACGATCCCGCGCGGTTCCAGGGCAAGCCGGGTAGCGCCCGGCCGCCGCTTCTCGATCCGGGGCGCCGCCCGGGAGGCTCGCCTCCCGGAGCCGGCCAGACCGGCTTGCGGTCCGAGGAGGTCACTTCCGGCACGGTCACGCGGCCGGGCGAGGGCGGCGAGGGTGCAGGTGCAACGCCGATCGGTGCCGGGGCGGGCTTCCGGGGCGTGGTCGACCTGGCTTTGTCAGGACCTTTGGGGCCTTGGCGCCAAGCCATTCCTGTACAGGGCCTCGGCCTCGGCCCGAGCCGCCGGGGAGAGCGGGAGGTGGTCCTTGCCACGCGGGCAGGGTGGGGCCTCGACACGGGGCGGGCGGACCGGGCGTTCCAACACGATGGCCCTGTCGCGGTCGACCAGCCTCAGCCCAGCACCCTGCGGCGCCAGTGCGTAGCAGGCGATGACCGCTCCGCTCGCGGCGGTGATCGACAGGAACGATTCCCCGAGGCGTCGCCGGACGTGCACTTCCGCGCCGGCCAGATCGGCCGAGACCGCGTAGAAGTTCCCGCGATAGGGCACCAAGCCCTGCGGCATGACAGTGCGGTCGACGCAGCTCTGGAGCGGGTACGGGGTGCCCGGCAGGTCCAGCAGAGCCGTCGCCGGAGCCGACTGCTCCGGGTCGCCGGCCGTGCGGCCGCGGCCGTCCAGGGCGGACGCGTACCGGTCGAGGCTCTCCTGGGCACTCCAGAGGGAGCGACCGTCCGGAACGGTGAGCCACCAGTTCTGGACGGTGGCGCGATGGGCCGCGTCCATGGCACTGACCCGGTCGGACCGGCAGACCTTGACCGTCACGCCGTAGTACTTGGCCACCCGCGCGAAGGCTGGCGTCACCCGACCGGTGTCCACGCACCACACGGTCGGCGACCGGCGGAACCGCCAGCATCCGGTGGTACCGCCCAGCCGCCGCAGCACCTGGTCGATCCCCTCGACGAGCTGCGGGAGTTCTCCGCCTTCGACGATCACGGCGCGCCAACGATCCAGCCGGGCGACCGAGCCCAGTAGCAGACGGGCCGGGCTCCTGCCGTCCCACTCCGCCGGTGGCCCGGGAAGCTCCAGCCACTCGAACCGGACCTTCTCGTCCGCCGGACGCGGGGCAACACCGCCGTCACCGAACCCGGCTGAGCCGCAGAACTCGCAGGCCGGCCGGACCCGGTGCTTGCGTACGGCCCGGGTGAAGGTCGAATATCCACCCGGATAGCCCAGCGCCGTGACCTCGTCGAACAGCGTGGATGCCGGCAGGTGCGGATCGTCCGCGAGTCGCTGCCGGCAGTACGGGAGGAAAGCGGAGAGCTGGTCCTGGGCCGAGCTGCGGATCCCCACGGTCCGCTCCCCGCGGAGGTAGAGCCTTACCGTCTTGCGGTCATGCCCCAGGTGCCGGGCGATGGCCGAGATGGACCATCCCTGCAGGTGCAGGTCCCGCACATTCTCGTATTCCTCCTTGGTGAGCATCCGCTGCTCCTCACAACCTGGACTTCACTCGCAGGCGGGGCCCGAATTTGAGCGATCCCCGTACGGCCGCAAATGCTACACGACCACTCCGAACGAATAGAGGGAGGATCGAGCGCCGGGCGTGCGCCCTGGGGAATTTCAGGGAGCGCCGCCATCGAGATGAATTACGCCACGGCCCGCATCTCCGGGGAGGTTTGACGAGCCGCACCGGAAACTCATATGGGACGACGCCCATATTCCACGGTAATCGGCCGGCGGGCAGCGGCTCACTGAACCGACCATTTGCCACCCGGGAGGCAGGTGGAAATCAGGATTCACCGGAAATCCATTTTCCGGCGCCGAAAGTAAAGGGCCGGTCATGTGAGTCCGCAGGTAGCGGCGGTACCAAGGGCGCGGGTCAGGCCGTCACGAACGCGGCAAAGCTCCGGTCGAACATCGAGAACCGGGTCCACTCCGACCACGACACCGCCTTCACCACTGGTGCCGGCACACCTCCCACTGGCCCTTCACGCGCCCGCTCGACCGCCTGGACATCCCCCAGGGGCCCGTCTGCACCAACACAGGAATTTGCGACAGCCCGGGCGGGCCCCGGAACGCAGCCGGGCCTGAACCAGTCCGGGTATTTTCGGAGAGCGCCGGAATGCTGAATATGGAACGACGCCCGGATGCCGGATACGCATCCCGGCAGCCATTTCGTTGATGGGGCATGAGTTCAATGTGCCAACCAATGACTCTGCCGCACCGTCTGCCGAAGGAGCCGGCAACCAGGCTCGGCGAGTGGTTCTTCGTCCCGGATCGGCGGAACCCGGCGGGTGACGTACGGATCGGCTACTTGTCATGCAACGGCGAACGGGTCGTCCTGCACCACTGCTCCAGCTACCTGGCCGACTTCCTGCGGACGCTCCGTCAGCTCGAGGAGGACTTCGCCAGACGCTGTGGCGCGGAGCCGGTCCCGACCGGCGCATGACGACCGAGATGCGCGCCGGACGGGCAACCGTCGCCCGGCGGAGACGGCAAGGACATGGAGGGCGCCGTGTATGACCCGAGAGCCGCTTTCCTCCCCCCGCAGGGTGGCGCCACCCAGTTCGAACCGGAGGACTTGCCCACGTACCCGACCATCGAAGCCTTGGGCACCTGGGACCCGGAGAGTCCCTTCGTCCCGCACCCCCGCGCTCCCGTCAGCGATCCAGGCCTGTCCGGCGCCGACCCCAGACGCCCGATCTCCCGACACCGACGGCGCACGCCCCCCGCTGAGGCCACCTGGTCACAGGTCCTCGGCTCGCTGTTCGTGGCACTCAGCACCATGACCGTCATCGCGGTGTGCGTGCTGGGCTGGTTACTCGCCTACGACCCGCTGCGCAACCTGGCGCTCAATCGAGCGCCGAGCGGACTTCCTCACCTGTGGCCGCTGGTCATCTACGGGCCGTGGCTGGTGGGCTGCCTGTCGGTACTGCACGCCGCGCTGGACGGACGTCGGCCCGTGCACTCGTGGGTCGTGGTGGTCGCCTTCTCCGCCACGGCGGCCGGCCTGTGCGTGGCCGACGCCTCACCGACCATCCCCGATGTGATCGTCGCAGGCCTGCCACCGATCACCGGGGTGGTTTCGCTGCACCAGTTGGTGCGTCAACTCCTCTCCGGAAAACGACCGCAACGCCCCACCTCTCACAAGGCGGGCCCCTCAAGACGGGTGCGGCGATGACAGCCAAGACCCGAGCGGCTTCCTGAAGTGCGGCTCGTCGAGCAGCATTGGCTCGACGTCATCCGCGCGGGTTTCGAGCGGTACGGCTCCTGCTCGGTCGAGACGCCGTCCGTGGAGTCGCTCGACGCGCTGGTGGCGAAGGGCGAGACCTCGCAGGAGGTCTACCCGCTGCGCCGGCTCCAGGAGGACCCGAACGACGCCTCGGACGCCGAGCTGGGCCTGCACTTCGACCAGGACGAGCCGATCAGGCCGTCGGCCGGGAGGGATGCCGGTATATGATCTGTGTCCTTTGCACATCACTGTGCCTCATCCTGTCTGATTCCCGCGAGGAGGATTGTGTCGACCAGGTCTGGTTCCACGCGTGAGCCCATTGCCGATCGCATGTACCGGGTGCTGCTCGATCAGTTCATCGCCGGCGAACGGGTCGCGGGTTCGCCGTTGAACATCGGCGCGCTCTCGCGTGAGCTCGACGTCAGTCAGACGCCCCTACGCGAGGCGCTGGCACGGCTTGAGCACACCGGTCTGGTCCGGCGCGAGGCCCTCAAGGGGTACCGGGTCGCCGACGCGCTGAGCGAGCGGGAGATCGGGAAGCTGTTCGAGGCACGGCTGGTGCTCGAACCCGCGCTCACCCTGGAGGCCGGACTGCGGACCACGCCGGAGTTCCTGGACACCCTGCGCGCCGCCGTCGACGACCTGGACCACTCGGCGTCCAGCGCGGACACCCGTACCGAGGGGTTCCAGCACTACTGGACGGCCGACGACACCTTCCACCGGCTGATCGCCGCGCAGAGCGGCAACCCCTTCCTCGAACAGGCGCTGCTCGCGCTCGGCGGGCATGTGCAGCGTTTCCGGCTGTTCAGCAAGCGCGGGCAGACGAGTGCCGCCCACGCGGCCGGGGAACACCGGATGGTCTATGAGGCCCTGCGACGCCGGGATGCGGAAGGGGCGGCCGAACTGATGCGACGCCACCTCGCGAGCGCGAAGGACCGGATCCAGACGGCTGCCCCCGGCGAGCACTGAGTACCGGGCCGGAGAACACCGACCCGGTTACCGGATCAGTACGTGGTGACCGGGTCGAGCAGGGTGCGCGTGTAGGCCTCGGCGGCGAGCGGCCCGCGCAGGTGGGCGAGCAGCGAGCGGGCCGCGGCGGCTCCGGCCGAGCGGGCGGTGCGGGTGCTGACGATCGCCGAGAACTGGCTGTAGTGCTGCACCTCTTCGGGGAGCGGGCCGACGATGTCGGCCCGGGGCACGAAGAGGAGTTCGCTCAACTGCTGGATGGCGATGTCGGCGCGGCCGTCGACGACGGCCTCGGCGATGAAGCCCTTCTCGATGACGGTCGCCCTGGCATTGATCTCGTCGGCGATGCCCAGGTCACGCAGCAGCCCGGCGAAGTACAGGCCACTCGCCCCGGTCCGCGAGTAGGCGACGCTGCGAGCGGCGCGCAGGGTCGTGACGAGGGCGTCGCGGGTGCTGATGTCCGGGTGCGCGGTGCCGGGCGGTACGGCGAGTCCCACTCCCGTACGGGCTATCGCGGTACGCGTGTCGAGGTCGACCAGACCCCGTTCGGCGAGCGGGAAGAAGGAGTCGGTGACACCGATCATCACGTCGAAGGGTGTGCCCGCGTCGATCTGGCGGACGAGCTGGACCGTGGGGTCGAACACGGGAATGACGCTCACCCCGCTGTCCCGGGTGAAGGCGGGCAGGACGACCTCGTCCAGCGCCTTGCGGACGGCCAGGGCGCTGAACAGGGTGAGGGAGTGCCGGGCGGTGGTGTCGGCACTGTTGCTGTCGGACACGATGTCTTCACTCTTTCCTTCTCGGCCGGGCACCGGTTCGATCGGTGCCGCGGCGGGGGTGCGGGGCTCGGCGTCGGGACTACGCGGACGCGCTGAGCGCGGCGCGTTCGGCCCCGGTCAGCGGCCGCGTCGGCAGGCCGCGCAGCAGGAGGAAGAGCCGGGCCGTCTCCTCCAGTTCCTCCAGCGCGTCCATCGCCGTGGCCAGGGCTGCGCCCGCGACGACGGGGCCGTGATTGCTCAGCAGCATGGCGTGCCTGCGCCCGGCGGTCTCCTCCACCACCTCCTCCAGGCCGCGATCGCCCGGGGCGTGGTACGGCAGGACCGGCAGCTGTCCGATGCGCATCGCGAAGTACGCGGTCAGCGGCGGCAACGCGTCCTCGGGGTCGAGGCCGGTGAGGCAGGAGACCGCGGCCGCGTGCGTGGAGTGGGTGTGGACGACGGCCTGGGCGTCGGGCCGGGCGCGGAGCACTGCCGCGTGCAGGAAGGCCTCCTTGGAGGGCGGGGGTCCGTCGACGTGCCGCCCGTACTCGTCGGCCAGGGACAGCTGGTCGACGGTGACCGTGCCCAGACTGGAGCCGGTGGGGGTCACCAGAATCCCTTCCGGGGTGCGGACGGACAGGTTGCCGGTACTGCCGTGGGTGAGGCCGCGGGAGAACAATGAGCGTGCCGTGCGGACCAGTTCCTCGCCTGCCGCGGTCCGAGAGGGCCCGGTCGCGCGGCGCCCCCTGCGGCGGTCCGGGGAGCGCGAGGTCATCGGGCACCCCCTGCGGCGGTGGCGGTGAGCAGCAGGTCCCGCTCGCCGAAGTTCCCGGACTTGAGCAGGATGTCCAGACCGGCGGCGGTGTGGATCCACGGGACCCCGCGCGCCGCCTCGGCGCCGACCTGGCCTCCGTCGACGCCGAGCGCGCTGACGACCGCGCCGGACGTCTCTCCTCCGGCGATGACGAGTCGGGTCACCCCGCGTTCGGCCAGTCCCCGGGCGATGCGACCGAGTGCGGCCTCCAGGATCGACGCGGACCGCTCCAGGCCGAGGGCGTGCTGAACGTCCCGCAGTGCGTGCGGCGGCATCGAGGAGTGGATCAGCGGCCCCGCTTCGGTCGCCCGGCTGCCGAGATCGTCGTACCAGGCGAGTGCCCGGTCGGCGAGGGAGGCCGGTTCCCGGTCGGTCAGCGGGTCGAGGCGGTGGACGGGGCGGCCCGCCGCGCGCATGGCATCGATCTGCTCCAGGGTGCGCCTGGAACAGCTTCCGGCCAGGGCGACCGCGGGACCGTCCGGTCGCACGGGCCGACCTGCCCGGTCGCCGGGTGCGGAGGCGGAGCGCTCGGCGTGCACTCTGGCGAGCGCGCCGGCCAACCCCGCGGCGCCGGCGACCAGCGGCAGGTCCTCGCAGGCCTGGGCGATCGCGTACAGGTCGCCGTCGGTCAGCGCGTCCGCGAGGAGGTAGCGGGTGTGCCCGGCGTGTTGACGGATGGTGGAGCGGATCCCGTCGGCGCCGCCGGAGACGACGGTGTGGTCCAGCACGGCACAGCCGGGGTGGGCCGACTGGGCATCGAGCAGCCTGGGGAGGAAGGAGTCCCGCATGGGTGTCAGGGGGTGGTGCCGCATCGGGGACTCGGCCAGCAGCGTGCCGTCGACGAACAGGTACCCCTGGTACTGGGTGCGGCCGTGCTCGGGCGAGCTCGGTGTGGTGACGACCGGGCCGCCGCCGGTCGCCTGGCCGAGTGCGTCCAGCACCGGGCCGATGTTGCCCTGGGCGGTGGAGTCGAAAGTGGAGCAGTACTTGAAGTAGAGCCGGTTGGCTCCGGCTCGGGACAGCCTCAGCGCGGCGGCCTGACTCTGCTCAACTGCCGTTGCCACTGGGGCGGTTCGGGTCTTCAGCGAGATGACGGCGGCGTTGACGGGCTGCTGCGCCGGGAGTTCGTCGGGGGTGCCGAAGCAGAGCAGGGTGCGCAGGCCCTGACGTCGTAGCGCGGCTGCGACGTCGGTGCCACCGGTGACGTCGTCGGCGATCACACCGATCATGGTGTTTCCTTTCCGTCTGGCTCGGTCGTGGGAGGAGAGGCCCTAGGCCAGGGCGGATATGGCGAGTACACAGCCGAAGCCGAGCAGCGACACGGTGGTCTCGATGACGGTGAAGCTCTTGAACATGTCCGTCAGTGACATGCCGAAGCTCTCCTTGACCTGCCAGGAGGCGGCGTTGTTGATGTGCGGGAAGATGATGGAGCCGCAGCCGAGTGCGAGGACGACCAACGCCGGGTGCAGCCCGGGAGTCTCGGGCACCATGGGGGCGACGATCCCGGAGGCGGTGATGATGGCGACGGTCGCCGAGCCGACCGCCAGCCGGATGAGGGCCGCGATCACCCAGGCCAGGATGAGCGGAGAGACGCCCAGGCCGTGCGTGAGGTGGGCGATCGCCTTGCCGATCCCGGAGTCCAGCATGACCCCGCTCAGGGCGCCGCCTCCCCCGATGATCAGCAGGATGGGGGCGATGGCCGCGATGCTGTCGTCGACCTGGCCCTTCAGCTGCTGCCCGCTGACTCCCCGCGCCCAGCCGAGGCCGATGACCGCGAGGATCACCGCGATCAGCAGCGCCACCACCGGCTGGCCGACGAAGCCGAGCGCACTCGCCCAACCCCCGGTCAGGTGGGCGACGGTGACCACGGACTGGCCCACGACCAGGATCAACGGCAGCACCACCGGGATGACCGACAGGGCGATGCCGGGCGGGGTCCGGTCATCGGCCTTGAGCGTGAACTGTTCGACGAGTCTGGGCGGAGGCACCGGGAAGACGCGGCGGGCGATCGGGCCGGCCAGGAACTGGCCGGAGACCACCATGGTGATGACGGCGACCGGCAGGCCGTAGCCGATGACCGTCCCGACCTCGGTGTGGAGGGCGGTCGCGGCGGCGGTGGGGCCGGGGTGGGGCGGGACCAGCGCGTGGATCGAGGCGACGGTGCCCAGTGCCGGGACACCCACGAGCAGGTAGGGCGAAGTCCTCCTGCCCTTCGCGTCGCGGCCCTCACTGTCGAGCATGGTGGTCTCGACCTCCCGCGCGATGCTGAACAGGAGCGGCAGCAGCACCGCGAGGGCGACCTCGAAGAAGAGCGGGAGGGCGACGACGAAGGCCAGCAGGCTCACCATCCAGGGGACGGTGCGCAGGGAACGGCCCCGGGTGAGCACGGTGGCCAGCCGCCGGATGGCTCCGGATTCGGCGAGCACGGTGCCCAGGATGGCGCCCAGGACCAAGATCAGTCCGGTCTGCCCGAGCGTTCCGCCGGCCCCGGAGGTGACGGATTGGACGACCGCCGCGGGCTTCTCCCCGGCGACGAGCCCGATACCCAGAGCGCCGATCACCAGCGCCAGGAACGGATGAACCTTCAACCGTGTCGTGATCAACAGGACGACGACGACTATGCCGACGAAGCCGGTGACCAGCAGGCCGACCTCAGATGATGGGGCCACGCCAAACCTCTCTGTTCGCGCGGGCGGGGGGCGTCAATCGCGGGAGCTTCTATCGCGGGAGCGTCAGTCGAGGGGGCGTCAGTCGAGGGGGCTGCCCGGGTGGGGGTGCAGCCACGGCGCTCCGCCTATATGAATCACTCAGAAACTCGCTCAGTGCTGGCTTGACTACAGGATTTAGCAGGCGGGTTTCAAGGGCCTGACAGCAACGTGCGCAGGACGCTCGCGGCACTCGCCGGACCGGACACCACCGGCATCTCCAGGGCCGCCGCGAGAGCGCGGGCCGCGGGGGCGAGCGAGTACTGGGCGAGGAAGACCGCGTCGGCGTCCGCGATCGCCGCGGACACGCCCTCCACCAGCACCGACACCAGCCGGTCACGCTCTCCCGCGGCCGTCACCGCCTTGGCCTCCGGCACGACCAGACCCGACACCTCGACCCCCGGTGCCGGTGCGGACGAGGCCAGTACCGTGCGAAGCCGGTCCACCGAGTCCCGCAACGCCGCCTCGAACGAGGCCACCACCAGGACGTGCCGGAGCCCGCCGGCGGCGATCTGCTCGAACGCCGCCTGGTCCGGTGCCAGCACCGGCACGGCGACCCCGCCGGCGGCCTCCTGCGCCACCACCCCGTACAGCGAACAGGTCAGCAGAACCGCGTCGGCGCCCCCGCGCACCGCGTGTTCGATGAGCCGGTGCATCCGCGCCCGCAGCGCCGCGGTCAGACCGCCCTGTTCGTCGGCGTCCGACAGCAGCCGGTCGTCCAGCAGGTGCCAGACCTCGGCCTCGGGGAAGCCCTCACGCAGCGCCTCGGCCGCCGGCGCCATCGCCGTGGGTACGGCACTGATCAGCGCGATCCGGGGCGCGGTCACGCCGCCGCTCCCCGGAACCACCGCACCCAGTCCAGCCCCGCCACGGTCTCACCGGCCGGCGCGTATTCGCAGCCGATCCAGCCCGGGTATCCGGATTCGGCGACGGCCCGCAGCACGGCCCGCCAGCCGATCTCTCCCGTCCCCGGCTCGTGCCGGCCCGGCGGGTCGGCGACCTGAAGGTGCCACACCCGTTCCTGGAAACGCCGGTAGGTGCGGATCAGATCGCCCTCGTCGATCTGCAGATGGTAGAAGTCGAGCAACAACCCGACCTGATCGCCGCCGACCGCCTCCGCCACCGCGGCCGCCTGTTCCTGGGACTGCAGAACGAAGCCGGGGCAGTCCCGCTTGTTCTGCGCCTCCAGAACGATCCGGACTCCGGCCTCCCGGGCCTGTTCCGCGGCCCAGGCGATGTTGGCGACGTAGCGCGCGAACGCCCGATCCCGACCGACCCCGTCGGGCACGATCCCACCGACGACGTGCAGCAGCTCGCAGTCCAGCGCGGTCGCGTATTCCAGACCGCGCTCGACACCGGCCCGGAACTCGCCGTCCAGGCCGGGGATGCAGGCCAGTCCCGACCGGGTCGGCGTTCCGGGCGCGCCCATGGGCGTGTTGATCAGCACCTGGGTCAGCCCCGCGTCACGCAGCCGACGCCGAAGGACGGGAGCGGCGTAGCCGTAGGGCGAGGGGAACTCCACTCCGGCGAAGCCGGCGGCTGCGGCCGCGTCAAAGCGCGCCTCGAACTCCAGCTCGGTGAAAAGCCACTTGAGGTTGGCGTCGAAACGAAACGTCGTCATCTTCCGTCCGCCTCCGGCCGCCGCGTGCGCGCCGCTGCGTGAGCGGCCGACCCCGGGTTGACGGTGTGTTCGGAACGTCCACCCCGTAGCACCGTCACGACCGACCGGGCGGCCATCATCCCGGAGCGGGCACGTGACTCCACCGTGGCGGCTCCGATGTGTGCCGTCACCAGCACGTTGTCGAAGGAGCGCAACGGGCTGTCGGACGGCAGCGGCTCCTTCTCCACGGTGTCCAGCGCGGCGCCGGCCAGCCTGCCGGAGGCGAGCGCGTCCGCGAGGGCGCTCTCGTCGACGACGCCGCCGCGCGCCGTGTTGACCACGAAGGCACCCCGTTTCATCCGGGCGAATGCCTTTGCGTCCAGCAGGTGGTGGGTCTGCCGGCTGAGGAACAGGTGCAGACTGACGAAGTCGGACTCGGCCAGCAACTGCTCCAGGTCGAGCACGCGAATGCCGTGCTCGGTCGCGTAGTCCCGGTCGACGGCCGGGTCGTAGGCGACGACGCGCATGCCGAAGCTCTGCGCCAAGCGGGCCACGAGTCTGCCGATCGCGCCCAGACCGACGATGCCGAGCGTGGCACCGGCCAACTCGCGTCCGCCGGCCTGGTCCCACCCGCCCGCACGGACCGATGCGACGTTCTGCGGGATCCTGCGGGCCAGGCTGAGGAGCAGCCCCATGGTGTGCTCGGCCACGGACTGGCGGTTGACTCCCGGGGTCGGGCAGACGGCGACACCGTGTGCGGTCGCCGCCGCCAGGTCGATGTTGTCGTAGCCGACCCCGGTACGCCCGATCACCTTCAACCGGGGCGCCGCCTCGAACAGCTCCGCGCCGAAGGGGTCGGTGCCGGCCACGATCGCGTCGACGGAACCCACCAACTCCGGCAAGGACGCGCCGCCGCGGGCCCGGTCCCCGACCGAACCGTGCACGACGTCGAGCCCGGCCGCGGCGAGGTGGCGGTGCACGGCGTCCCCCGGTCGCAACCAGCCCGTGGTCACCAGGACGCGCCCGTGGAGTGGAGCTGCGTGCTGCGCTGCCCGGTCCGTCACCTCTGTCGGCGCTCCCGGCCCCGTCGGCTCTATGGGCTCTGTCGGCTCTCCGGCCAAGACCGTCCTACCTCTCCGGCCGTTACGGCCTCTCCATCGACCTATCGGGTCGCGACAAATAAAATACTATAGCGATGGGGCCGATACTAGACCCCTGCGTGTGCAGCAGCTTTTCGGCGGTGGTCCTGCCCTCCCCCGCCCAGTCAACGGCCGCGGGCGGCCGGGTCCTGGGCGGTGACGTGCCGGGCGACGGCGTCCACGCCGGGGCGGGCGCACCGCTCCAGGGAGCGGACAGAGGCGTGCCGGGAGCGGGCCGACAGCATCGGCGTGCTGGTGCCGTTCTCCGCGCACGGTGCCGTACAGGTCGTTGTCGTAGCCGAGCTGGATGACGGCGGTGTCCTCGGCGTCGTACCCGCCGTCGGGCAGCGCGGCGGTCGAGAAGTCGGCCATGATCCGGTTGGGCATCCCGAAGTACCACAGCAGCAGGTCGACGATGTGGTAGCCCATGTCGATGACGCAGCCGCCGCCGGCCTGGCTGACGTCTCCGCGCCAGCCCGCGCCGGGGTCGTCGGTGTGGAAGGTGTACTGGCCGTCGATGAGGAATGGGGTGCCGATCTGGTCCAGGAGCTGGACCACGGACGCGTGGAGCGGGTTGAAGCGCCGTTGGAGCGTGGCCATCAGCTCCACCTGGGCCTGCTGGCAGATCGAGGCGAGCTCGCGCGCCTTGGGCAGGGAGGTCGCGAACGGCTTCTCCTTGAGGACGTGCACGCCTCGGACGGCGCACTCCTCGATCACGGCCCGGCCGGCGTGGTGCGGGACCGCGACGATGACGAAGTCCAGCGCCACGGTGTCCAGCAGGTCGGCGGCCCGGGTGAAGCCCGGGACGTGGTGCGTGTCCTGCTGGGCCCGCAGGGCGTCCGGGTCGCTGTCGCAGACCGCGCGACCAACTCGGCCCGGTTGGAGGCGAGCAGGCCGGGAAGGTGGTCTTCGAGTGCCTGGTGTCCGAGGCCGATGACCGCCGCGCGTCGTTTCATGGGCTGACCTCTTCCGCTTCGTGAGGGAACTTGTCGATGCGTGTCGAGTACAGCGCCAACTCCGGTTTCCTGGACAGGCATTGCCTGTAGTCCCGGGGTTGTCCCGCGCTCGCGCGCAGTAGGCTGTCCGTCACTGTCGATGATGGAATTGGCCCCGTGGACGACCCGATCCGGCACCCCCTCGCCTACGCCCGTGAACTGCGCGGGTGGTCACAGAGCGACCTCGTCGTGTTCCTCGACCGGGCCGCCCGCAAGCACGGGCTCCGCTCCGGCGCGGACAAGACGGCCGTCAGCCGGTGGGAGAACTGGCGCAAGCAGCCGAACCTGGACTCCCAGATCCTGATCGCGGAAGCCTTCGACGTTCCGATCGCCGACATGGAGCTGTTCGGGTGGCCCGATTGGCTGCCCGGCCGCGAGGTTCCGCTGCCACTGGGATCGGCGTACACCGTCCAAGCACTTCGAGATGCACAGAGAGCCGCCATGGACCGCCGCAGCTTCATGACCTTCAGCGCCGTCTCGCTGGCCGGCCTCGCCGCCCAGTGGGCCACGATCGAGCCCGATCGCCTGACTTCCGCCCTCGACGGCAGGACAGCCGTGGACCCCGGGCTCGTGGACTGGCTGGAGCAAACCAGCGCGAAGCTGACGACCCTGCCCACCGAACAGCGCCAGCACACGATCAAGCTGACGGACGTTCATCTCGCGACCGTCACCGACCTGATCGAGGGCGGCGGCCACGCCGAGCCCGTCGCCAAGCGGCTGCACCTCCTGGCCGCGTCACTGGCCACCACCTGCGGCTGGTACCGCTTCGACCAGGGCAAGCACTTCGCCGCGGGAAAGCTCTGGGCAGGAGCCTTGCAAGCCGCCGACGCCGCAGGTGACCGCGACTTCAGCGCCGGTGTGCTCTCCGACCTCGCCTACCAGTCGAACTGGATCGGCCAACCGAACATCTCGGTGGACCAGCTCGGCCACGCACTGTCCGGTACCAAGCACCCCACCGCCCGGTCGCTGCTGTTCCTCCGGCGGGCCAGGGCCCACGCCGCGCTCGGCGAACGCTCCGCGTGCTACCGCGACCTGTCCGACGCCGAGACCGCACTGTCGACGCGGGCTAGCGACCTCGCGCCGGGCTGGTGCGCGTGGATGCGCCCTGCGGACCTCGCGGTCGACTCCGGCCAGTGCCTGCTCGATCTCGGCCGGGCCGACGAGGCGCGGGTCAGGATGGCCGAGGGCCTGGCCCTCCTGCCCAAGGCCCGGGACAAGACGCGTGGCATCTTCCTGACCTACCAGGCCAAGGGCTTCCTGCAATCCAACGACGTCGAGCAGGCTCTCGCCGTCACCACCGAATCCCTCGATCTGGCCACCCGCATCGGCGCCGAGCGGTGTGTCAGCCTGGTCCGCGAGCTCGCGCCGGCGTTCAAGCCGTACCGCCAGGTTGACGGCGTCGCCGATCTCATCGAGCGCGTCCGGGCTGCGTGACGGATGCCCAGATCAGAGTCGCGGTGATCAGCGGCCCGGAGAGGATGATCCCGGAGAGGATGATCCGAGCCGCCGTCGCCAGGAGGCTGCCAAGCGCCAGTCTGCGAAGCCCGGACCCATGCGGGCGCGGGGCCGGGCTTCGCGCCGATATCAGCGAGAAGTGCTGCTGGGTGGAGGACCAGGTGTGGACGGCTGCGCGGGTGGCCATGCTGATCAGGCGTAAGTTCCACGTCTCGTACAGCGTCTCGGGCGCCACGAGGCCGATGCACAGGCTCGGCTTCAGTCCGCAGGTCCCCGCACGCAGGGTGGCCGAGCGCGACTTCACCGCTCTGGTCGACGGCGTCCACCACCTCGCCAAAGCACCGATCGTGCTGGTCCGGGACCGCCTGAACACCCACATCTCCCACGCCATCGGCGAGTTGATCGCCGAGCGTGACCGGCTGACGGTCTTCCTCCTTCCCGCCCACTCGCCCGACCTCAACCCCGTGGAGTGGGTCTGGGCACACGTCAAGCACAGCCTCGCCAACCTTGCCGTGGTCGCCCTCGACCGACTCGAAACCCTCGTCCGCAACCGACTCAAGCGACTCCAGTACCGACCCGACACACCCGACGGATTCATAGCCGGCACCGGCCTGACCCTCGACACCCCAACATCACCCTGACGAGCCGAAGTCAGTGATCAAGAGTCCTTGGAGGTAGTGCTGTGGAAAGCCTGCGACAGGCGGTGGCCGTCATCGTCCACGACCGGAGTGGCGGCCGGGTCGCGACGATCAACTACGCGACGAACAGCTGGAGCACGACGCCGGTGTGGACGATCCCCGGCGGCAAGGTCGAGGTCGGCGAGCGCCTGGACGAGGCCGCCGCCCGTGAACTGGCGGAGGAGACGGGGCTGGAAGTCGACCCGTGCGACCTGCGACTGGTCCACACGATCCAGGTCCGCCAGGGCTGGGACGGCAAGGGCCCCTTCCTGCTGTCGGTCTTCCTCGCCACCGCCTGGCAGGGCGAGTTGACGAACACCGAGCCCGGTAAACACCTCGCCGTGGTGTGGTCGCCCGAGGGCGGGCTGCCGCTGCCGATGTTCCCGTCCTCCCACGCCGCCCTGTCCGCGTACCTGTCCGGTGGCCGCGGGTTCTCCACCCACGGCTGGGCCGAGGGCGCCGACCCCCGCGACCTGGTCCAGGACTGAGGAAGGCACCGTCACCCTTCCCCACCAACCGGATCCCGTACGCCTACCGCGCCGTGCACCGGCCCGACGGCGGCACCGACCGACACCTCGTCCGCCCCGGCCTCCCCCGACAACCACCCGAGTGACCACCGAACCCCGGAGGCAGTCCCGCATGACCGGATCCCCCGTACGCCCCGCCGGCCCCGAGGACGCCGACGAACTGCTGCGCCTGCGCGTCGCGGTGCTCGACGGCGCCCGGCTGACCGACGACTGGCGCACCACCTTCCGCGACGACATGCGCGAACGGCTCGGCACCGACCCGAACCTGCTCGCCTACGTCGTCCCCGCCGACGACGGCACGCTGGCCTCCTGCGCCATCGGCATCGTCTACCGCGGCTACCGGGGCCCCACCCACCCCACCGGCCGGTGGGCCCGGATCCACACCGTGGCCACCGACCCGGCCCACCGACGCCGCGGGCACGCACGCGCCGTCACCACCGCCCTGGTCCAGGCACTCCGGCACAGCGGCTGCGGATCGATCGAGCTGCGTGCCACCGAAACCGGAGCCCCGCTCTACCGCACCCTCGGATTCGACCCCGTCGACGGCTACATGGCGCTGCGCCCCGGCTCGGAAGGCTGGATGCGGTGACCGCCTTCGACCTCGACGCCTACAACGAGCGGGCCCGCAACGGCCCCTGCTTCATCTGCTCGATGCTCGCCGGTGAGCCCGGGTACGAACACCGGATCGTCCTGGACGACGGCGTCCACGTCGCCTTCCTCGACCGCTACCCCACCCTGCCGGGCAAGCTCCTCGTCGCCCCGCGCGCCCACGTCGAGGACACCGTCAGCGGCTTCACCGAGGACCAGTACCTCGCCCTGCAACTGGTCGTGCACCGCGTGGCGACCGCGCTCGCCGCGACCGTCCCCACCGAACGCCTCTACCTGCTGAGCCTGGGCAGCATGCAGGGCAACGCCCACGTCCACTGGCACATCGCCGCCCTACCGCCCGGCATCCCGTACGAGCAGCAGCAGTTCCACGCGCTGATGACCGAGGGCGCGGGCCTCCTGCCCGACGACCCCGGCCGGGCCGAACGCCTCGCCGCCGACCTGCGCACCCGGCTAGGCCACCCCGGCCGTCACGGCCAGGAAGGAGCCTGACCATGGTCTTCGTCCCGCCCGAGCGGTTCGTCCCCACCCTGCCGCACGGCATCTCCTACGTCGGCGTCTTCCTGACCGACCGCCACGACCGGCCGCTCCTGCTCACCTCCGCCCACCACCCGGGCGAATACCACTACCCCGGCGGCCTCCTCGACAACGACGAGGACCCGTGGACATGCGCCACTGCGCGAGACCGCCGAGGAGATCGGCTTCGTCCCCGCCGCCCTTGACGACGCCCCCGCCCCCTGATGCTCTCCTTCACCCCGCCGGAACCACCGCGGCCCTGGAAGATCGGCGTCACCTTCGACGGCGGCCACCTCACCGACAAGGAACTCGAACGCATCACCCCCGACCCCGCCGAACACGACCGCACCCGCCGCCGATCCCGCCCGACCACGCACCCGAAACGGAGCAGCCGATGACCACCTGGGACGAGATGTCCGCCGCCGCAGGCGAAGTACGCGACTTCTACGACGAGATCAACCGGCGGAAGCTGGGTCGCACCTGGGGCCTGTCGGACTTCGTCCTCGGTTTCACCGGCGACGTCGGCGACCTCGCGAAACTGGTCATGGCCCACCAGGGCCACCGCGCCGACGTGGCCGCGAGCACCGGGGCCATCGGCCACGAGCTGTCCGACTGCCTGTTCTCGCTCATGGTCATCGCCCAGGAGACCGGCGTCGACCTCGCAGGCCGCTTCACCACCGACATGGCCACCCTCGCCGCCCGCCTCCGACCCGGGCAGCCGTCACCAGCCACTCACCCTGCGCCCGCCGAACAAGGAGGACCTGCCATGCCACCCCTGCCGTCCCTGCCGCCCCTGCTCGCCGTGCTCGCACACCCGGACGACGAATCGCTCCTCGTCGGCGGCACCCTCGCCCAGCACTCCGCGTCCGGCGCCCGGACGGCCGTCGTCACCGCCACCTGGGCCGAGGACAGCCACCGCGCCGCCGAACTCGCCGACGCCCTGGACATCCTGGGCGCCGGCGCACCGAGGATGCTCGGCTACGCCGACGCCCGCGTCCCGCAATCCGCTCCCGGTCGGCCGCGGCTGTGCGACGCGCCCATCGACCGCCTGGTCGAGGACATCGTGCGGCACATCCGCGCGGTTCGGCCCGACATCGTGCTGACCCACGACGCCTACGGGCAACTGACCGGCCACCCGGACCACCGGCAGTCCCACCGGGCGACCCTGCTGGCCATCGCCGCCTCCGGACTCGAACACCTCTACCCGGACGCCGGGGAGCCCTGGCAGCCCGCCGCCGTCCACATGGCCACCCACCCCCACTCGGCGATCGCCGACCTCGGGCCGCTCCTGAGCCGGGTCGGCAAATCCGTGCTGAGCGTCCCGGACACCCTGGCCGACGTGACATGCGATGTACGCCAGTGGCTGGGCCAGAAGTGGGCCGCGATCACGGCCCACCGCAGCCAGGTCGAGGGAGAGCGCCCGCTCCCCGGAATCCTGACCCGCCTGCCCGAGGACGTCAGGTACCGGATCCTCGGAACCGAGCACTACACGTCACTCACCGCGCCACCCCGGCACTCCCCGGCTGGATCATCGGCCTGACGGGCCGACAGGCACCAGGACACAGACCCCGATGCCAGTAACCGACCTCCCCGCCGGACGGACAACACCGGGCCGGCACCGGCAGTCCGGCGCCGGTACGGGCGGTGCCCGCGCTCTGAGCAGGCGAGGCCCGCCGTGAACCCCGCTGCCAGAGGGCCGGTTCGTCACCGCGAGCCGCACCCGGGCGGTTCCCGCAGCGGCGGCCGCGCGCGCACCCGAGGGCCCCGGTGCGGGCATCGGCCCGGTCAGCCCGGTCCGAACACATGCCATCCTGCGAAGTGCGCAGCGGGAGAGCGATTTTACCGGTGGTTTGTTGACATGGGGCCAGGTCGGCAGTATCGGTGAGGAGAGTCTTTCGGGGGTGCTGCCATGACCGCGCGCGTACCTTGTCCACCGGCTCCCGGGCCCCTCGAGGGGTAC
>NZ_JBFBIR010000101.1:0-18554 GCF_040685715.1 Kitasatospora sp. NPDC088264 | reverse complement strand
CCGGGTGCCCGGTACTGCCCGCCCGTGAACTGCGGCTCGGGAAGCGCCTTCCGGTCCAGCTTGCCGTTGGGCGCCAGCGGGAGCCGGTCCAGCACCACGAACACCGAGGGCACCATGAACTCGGGCAGCCGGGCCGCGACGAACCGGCGCAGGTCCCGCGCCGACACCCCGGTGGTGAAGTCGATGTCGCCGTCCGCCACGGGCGTCGAGGGGACGACGTAGCCGACGAGGTGCTTCGCGGTTCCCTTGCCCTGGTGCACAGTCACGACCGCCTGGAGGACCCCGGGGTGTGCGGTCAGCGCCGCTTCGATCTCGCCGGGTTCGATCCGCAGTCCGCGCACCTTGGTCTGGGCGTCGTCACGGCCGACGTACTCCAGGTGCCCGTCGGCGGTCCAGCGGGCCAGGTCGCCGGTGCGGTACATCCGCTCGCCCGGCGCGCCGAACGGGTCGGCGACGAAGCGGTCGGCCGTCAGGCCCGGCCGGCCGTGGTAACCGCGCCCGATCAGCCCGGCGACGTACAGCTCACCGACCACGCCGACGGGGGCCGGGGTGAGTCCGGGCCCCAGGACGTACGTACGCACGTTCCCCAGCGGGGTGCCGATCGGGACGTTGTCCTCGTGCTCGCCGGTGACGGTGAAGGTGGTGGCGTAGAAGGACTCGCTCTGGCCGTAGGCGTTGATCACGCGGGCGTGCGGGAACGCCTCACGGACACGTCGGACCAGCGATCCGGGCAGTGCCTCGCCGGCGAAGACCAAGGTGTCCGCCTCCACCCGTGCGTCCAGTCGGTCCAGCAGTTCCGCGAACACCGACGGCACGGTGCTGATCACGCCGCCGGCCCAGTGCTCGCGCTCGTCCAGGGCCAGGACGTCGCGGACCACCTCGACCGTGCCGCCGGTGGCCAGCGTCGTCACCGTCTCGAAGACGGAGACGTCGAAGTTGACCGAGGTGCCGGCGAGCATCATGGTGCGGGGCCCAGCGCCGAGGACGCCGGCCAGCTGGGTGACCCCGTTGACCACCGCACGGTGGGTGATCGCGACGCCCTTGGGCATCCCGGTCGATCCCGAGGTGTACATCACGTACGCGAGGTTGTCCGGGTGCGGCGCGACGGCCGGGACGGTGGTGGCCGGGGCGAGGTCGGCCCGGTCCAGGAGCAGCACGGGGGCCTCCGTGCTCGACAGCGCGTCCGCGGTCGCCGAGTCCGTGAGGAGGAGCCGGGGCCGGGCCTCGGCCAGGATGTGTCCCAGTCGGCCGCTCGGGTAGCGCGGGTCGATCGGGAGGTAGGCGGCGCCCGACTTGAGGATGCCGAGCAGACCCGCGACCAGGTCGGCCGAGCGGGGCAGGGCGAGGCCGACGACCGTTTCCGGACCGACGCCGCGACCGGTCAGCTCGGCCGCGATGCGGTCGGAGCGAACGTCGAGCTGCGCGTAGGTGAGGGTGACGTCGTCGCAGACCACCGCGACGGCGTCGGGGGCCGCCGCGACCTGCCGCCCGAACAGCTCCGGCACCGTAACGTGCGGGACCTCGGAGGAGGTGTCGTTGAGGTTCTCCACCAACCGCCGGTGTTCGGCCGGGTCGAGGAGGTCGACCGTGGTGACCCGTCGGCCGGGTTCGGTGACGAGCTGGTGCAGGACCCGGACGAACCGGGCGGCGATCGTCTCGGCGGTGGCCCGGTCGAACAGGTCGGTGGCGTACTCGAGGTTGCCGTACACGCCTTCGCCCGGTAGGTCGGCCAGGTTGAAGAACAGGTCGAACTTCGCCGTGTCGGTGCGCATCCGCTCGAACCCGACGCGGACGCCGGGCAGGGTGAAGTCCCGCCGGGTGAAGTTCTGCCAGGCGAACATCACTTGGAAGAGCGGATGGTAGGCGGTGGAGCGTTCCGGATTGAGCAGTTCCACGAGTCGTTCGAAGGGCGCGTCCTGGTTGTCGTAGGCCGCGAGCGCCTTGCCGCGCACCTGGTCGAGCAGCTCGTCGAAGGACGGACTGCCAGCCAGGTCGGTGCGCAGGACCCAGGTGTTGACGAAGAAACCGACGAGGTCGGCCAGGGCCTGGTCGGTGCGGTTCGCGATCGGGGAGCCGATGGCCACGTCGTCGCCTCCGCCGAGCCGGTGCAGCAGCACCGCCAGCGCGGCCTGCAGGACCATGGCGGCGGTGGCACTGTGATCCCGCGCCAGTTCGTCGACCGCGGTCATGGTGTCCGGTCCGACGGAGAACTCGACGACGTCGCCGCGGTGGGTGGCGACCGGCGGCCGCGGTCGGTCGGTCGGCAGGGGCAGTGGGTGCGGCACTCCGGCCAGTTCGGCCCGCCAGTAGCGGGCCTGCGCGGCCAGCAGGCTGTCCTCGTCGGACTCCTCGCCGAGCGCCGCGCGTTGCCAGAGCGTGTAGTCGACGTACTGCACCGGCAGTTGTGCCCAGCCGGGCTCGGCACCGGTCAGCCGGGCCTCGTACGCCGCGGCCAGGTCGCGGGCCAGCGGTGCCATCGACTCGCCGTCGCCGGCGATGTGGTGGACGAGCAGCAGCAGGACGTGGTCCTGCTCCGCCAGCCGGAATACCTGCGGCCGTATCGGGATCTGCCGGGCCAGGTCGAACGGCCGGGCGGCGGTGGCCAGTACGGTGGCGTCGAGGTCTTCGGGGGCCACGGTCGTCACCGGCAGGTCCAGTACGACGTCGGCGGCCGGGAGCACCCACTGGAACGGCACCCCGGACTCCTCGCCCAGCAGGGTGCGCAGGCTCTCGTGCCGGGTCACGACGTCCCGCAGCGCCGCGTGCAGCACGGCGGTGTCGAGCTGGCCGGTGAGCCGCAGTACGAAGGGGAGGTTGTAGGTGGCGGAGGGCCCTTCGAAGCGGTCGACGAACCACAGCCGGCGCTGGGCGAACGACAGCGGGACCCGTTCGGGCCGCGGCTGGGCGGGCCGCAGCGGTGCGCGGGCGGGTGCGCTCGCGGAGGCGTGCTCGATCAGCCGGGCGACGGTCGGTTGGTCGAACACCTGTCGGATCGACAGCTCCGTGTCCAGGGCCGTGCGGATCCGGCTGACCAGCCGGGTGGCGAGCAGCGAGTGGCCGCCCAGGGCGAAGAAGTCGTCGTCGATGCCGACCCGGTCCAGCCCGAGCACCTCGGCGAAGACCGCGCAGAGCACCTCCTCCCGCGGCGTCCGCGGGGCCCGCCCGGTGGACGCGGCCGCGTAGTCGGGCACGGGCAGGGCGCGCCGGTCGAGCTTTCCGCTCGGGCTCAACGGCACCTCGCCGATGGCGACCACGGCCGAGGGCACCATGTACTCCGGCAGCCGGTCGCGCAGGTACCCCCGCAGTGCCGTGACCAGCGCGCGGATCTGCCGGGCGGCAGCCGGGTCGTTGACCAGCGAGCGTTGCGGCCGGGTGGTCGGGGCAACGGCACCGGTGACGACGCGAGCGGTCACCGGCCCGGCCGGGAACACGACCGCGTCGAAGCACTCGACGACGCCCGGGGTCCAGACCGTCACCGCGCCCCAGCCCAGCCGGGCGGCCCAGTCGAGCAGGTCCTGCGGGTCGAGCGCCGGGCCCGCCGCGGTGGGCGGCGGGATCACCCCGGCGGCTGCGGCGGCCTCGACCTCGGCCGCCAGCCGGGCGTTGGGGATGCGGGTGACCCGGATCGGTGCGGTGCCCGCCGAGCGGCAGAGTTCGGCCAGGTCCCCGAGGTCGTAGGCCTGCCGGCCCCACACCGTCGTCGGGAGTGCCTCCGCGGACACCGCGTCCGGAGCGGCCTTGTGCAGCACGACCTCGTAGCGGTGCCGGGTCAGCTCGTTGCGCGCCCGTCCGGGCTTCAGCCGGATGTCGGCCTGGACGCCCGGGTGGTCGGCGGCCCAGCGGGTGAACCACTCCGGGTCGAGAACGAGTTCCCGCTCGGTCAGCACTGCCTGTTGGACCGCGGCCCGGACCGCCGCCGGTGTCGCCGTCGGCTGCTGGGTGCGGTGCACGGCGGCCTTGAGCACCGGCAGCGAGCCGCCGTACCGGATGTCGCCGAGCACGATCCGGCCGCCCGGTGAGAGCAGGTCCAGGGCCTGGGTCAGGACCGTGTCGAGGTAGAGGGCGTCCGGGAAGTACTGGACGACGGAGTTGACCAGCACGGTGTCGAAGTGCCCGCGTGGGAGACCGGAGACGTCCTCGGCGGGCTGGCAGCGCAGCCAGACCCGTTCACCGTGCCTGGCCCGTTCGACCTGGGTCCGCAGTTCGTCGAGCGCCGGGGCGGAGAAGTCTGTGGCCCAGTACTCGTCCACCTCGGGAACCAGGTGGGCGAGGAGCAGCCCCGAGCCGACGCCGAGTTCGACGACCCGTCGGGGCGACCAGCACAGCACCTGGCGGACCGCGGCGTCCCGCCAGGCGCGCATCTCCCGCAGGGGGATCGGCGTCCCGGTGTAGCTGGAGTTCCAGCCGGTGAAGTCCTCGCCCCAGGCGGCCCCGGTGGTCTGGGAGTAGGTCGAGTCGTAGACCTCCTGCCACTCGTCGACCTGCTCGCCCGCGCCGGTGTCCGATCCGGTCACATCGGGCACGACGTAGGCGACGAGCCGCTGGTCCCCGGGGGTGTCCTCACGGGTGATCGCGATCGCGTGATCGACGCCGGGGTGGGCGAGCAGCGCGGCCTCGATCTCTCCGGGCTCGATCCGGAACCCGCGCACCTTGACCTGGAAGTCGGCCCGGCCCCGGTAGACGATCGCGCCGTCCTCCCGCCGGGTGACCAGGTCACCGGTGCGGTACATCCGCTGTCCCGGGGCGAACGGGTTGGCCACGAACCGGTCCGCGGTCAGGTCCGGCCGGTTCAGGTAACCGCGGGCGAGCTGCACGCCGGCCAGGTAGAGCTCGCCGAGGGCGCCCGGGGGCACCGGCTGCAGGGCCGCGTCGAGGACGTAGACCTGGGTGTTCCAGACCGGCGTGCCGATCGGCACGGCCACCTGTCCGGCCTCGGGCCGGTACCGCCAGGCGGTCACCTCGACCGCGGCCTCGGTCGGGCCGTACAGGTTGTGCAGTTCGGTTCCCGGTAGCACCTCCTGGAACCGGGCGGCCAGGCTGGCCGTGAGTGCCTCGCCGGCGGCCTCGACCCGGCGCAGGCTGGTGCAGTCGCCTGCGGTGGGTTCGGCGAGGAACGCCGCGAGCATCGAAGGCACGAAGTCGACGTCGGTCACGTTCTGTTCCCGGATCAGCCCGGCCAGGTACCGGGGGTCCCGGTGTCCGTCCGGTCGGGCGATCACGAGCCCCGCGCCGACCAGCAGCGGCCAGAACAGTTCGGGCAGGGAGACGTCGAAGCCGACGGAGGTCTTGAGTAGCATCCGGTCGCCCTGCGCCAGTCCGTAGGTGCCGTGGCCCCAGGCGATCCGGTTGCCGATCGAGCGGTGCGAGACGACCACGCCCTTGGGCTTTCCGGTCGATCCGGACGTGTAGATCACGTAGGCGGCGTGGTCCGGGGTCAGGGGGACGGCCGGGTCGTGGTCCGGGTACGCGGTGGTGTCCGGCAGTTCTTCGACGACCAGCACGGGCGCGGCGTCGGTGAGCAGGTGCTCGACGCGCTCCGCCGGCTGGTCGACCTCGACGGGCAGGAGAGCGGCCCCGGACTTGAGTACGCCGTAGACCGCGACGAGCAGGTCGAACGAGCGGGGCAGCCGCAGCGCGACGACCCGTTCGGGCCCGGCACCGTGGTCGGTCAGCCAGTGTGCGAAGCGGTTGGCGCGCCGGTTGAACTCCGAGTAGTCGAGCGTCTCGCCCTCGAAGTGGAGGGCGGGGTTGTCCGGTGTCCTACGGACCTGCTCCTCGAAGGCGGCGTGCAGCGTGCGGGCCGGGACGTCCCGTGCGGTGTCGTTCCAGCCGCGGACGACGCGGTCGCGCTCCTCGGCGTCGAGGACGTCGAGGCGGCCGACGGTGATCCGCGGGTCGTCCGCGAACTGCTGGAGCACGCGCAGGAAGCGATCGGCGATGTCGGCGACGGTGCGCTGCTCGAACACTCCGTGCTGGTACTGCAGCCCGATGCGCAGGTTCGGTTCGGCGGTGACCATCACGGTGAGCGGGTAGTGCGTTCCGCTGAAGGGCGACACGCTGGTGATGGCGATCCCGGCGGTGGTGCCCGCTTCCTCGATCCCGGCCTGGTCGACCGGGTAGGACTCGAAGACGACCACCGTGTCGAACAGGACGTTGAGTTCGGTGATGCGGTGGATCTCGGACAGTCCGAAGTGGTGGTGGTCCAGCAGGGCGGCCTGCCGGCGCTGCAGGTCGGTGAGCAGCTCGGCCAGGGAGTCGGACGGCGAACACCTCACGCGCACCGGAAGGGTGTTGATGAACAGTCCGATCATCGAGTCCACGTCGGGGACGTCCGCGGGGCGACCGGACACCGTCGCACCGAACACCACGTCGTCGCGGCCGGTCAGCCTGCCGAGCAGCACCGCCCAGGTCGCCTGCACCAGGGTGTTGAGCGTGACCCCCAGCTCGGCCGCGCGGCGGGCCAGCGTGCGGGCGGTGTCCGTGTCGAGGCGGACGTCGGCCTGGCCGATCCCGGCCGCGGTCTCCCGCGCCGAGGTGTCCGCGACTGTCGGTGCCAGCAGCGTCGGCCGGTCCACGCCGGCGAGCTCCTCGGTCCAGGCCAGCGCGGCGGCGGCCCGGTCCCGGGCCGCCAACCAGGCCAGGAAGTCGCGGAAACCGCGGCGGCGCGGCGTCGTCGCACCGTCGGCGCGGTAGTTCCGCAGCAGTTCCTGCATCAGCAACGGCACGGACCAACCGTCGAACAGCACGTGGTGGGCGGTGAGCACCAGCTCCCACCGGTCGGCGGCGAGCTTCACGAGCTGCATGCGCAGCAGCGGCGCCGTGGCCAGGTCGAAGTGGTTGTCGTGGTCCTGTGCCAGCAGCCGTGCGACGGCGGCTTCGCGGTCCGGCTCGGCGAGGTCGCTGAAGTCGTGCTCGCGCCAGGGCAGCGCGACGTTCCGGGGCACGACCTGGATCCGGTCGCCCGCGGCGCCGGTGACGAAGGCCGAGCGCAGGTTCGGGTGACGGTCCAGTAGTTCCTGGCCCGCCGCTCGCATCCGGTCCGGGTCCACCGGACCGGACAGGTGGAACGAGAGCTGCATCTGGTAGGCGTCGAAGGAGGTGTCGGCGAGCATGGCGTGGAAGAGCAGGCCTGACTGCATCGCGGTGAGCGGCCAGACATCCGCGAGGCCCGGGTACCGCTGCTCCCAGAGGTCGAGTTCCGGCTGGGTGACGGAGACCAGGGGGACGTCGGACGGTGTCAGTCCGCCCGGGTCCGGATCCGTCGCGTGGTCGGCGAGCGCGGTCAGCGCCTCGCGCCAGAGTTCCGCGAGTTCCCGGACCTCCTCGGCGGTGAGGACACCGCTGGGGAAGCTCAGCCGTGCGGCCAGCCGGGGACCGCCCGCACCGTCGGTGACCAGTGCTCCCACGTCCAGCACTGATAGGGCCGGCATGGTGTCGTCGGGGGCGGCGATCAGCTCGGACGTGCCGGGGGCCTGGGTCCAGCCGAGGCCCCGCAGGTCCTCGGGCATGTCCGTGGCGGAGAACCTGCCGAGGTAGTTGAAGCTGATCTGGCCGGTCGGGTAGCGCCCGAGCACGGCTGCCGACTCGGCGTCGAGGTAACGCAGCAGGCCGTAGCCGATGCCCTTGTCCGGGACGGCGAGGAGCTGTTCCTTGACGGCCTTGACCGCGCTGCCGGCGGCCGCGCCGCTGGCGAAGGCCCCGTCGAGGTCCACGCCGCCGAGGTCGAGACGGACCGGGAACACGCTGGTGAACCAACCCACCGTGCGGGAGAGGTCTGCGCCGGGCACGATCTGCTCCTCCCGGCCGTGTCCCTCCAGCCGCAGCAGGACCGAGGGGTCGGCGGTGCCGCGGTCGCGGCGCCAGCGGGCGACGGCCAGGGCCAGCGCGGTGAGCAGTCCGTCGTTGACGCCGCTGCGGTACTTCGCGGGCAGCGTGGTCAGCAGGGCCTCGGTGACCGGCTGCGACAGGCGGAGCCAGTGGTGTTCCACGGTGGACATGACGTCCACAGCGGGGTCCGGTCGCCGGGAGCCGAGCAGCGGGTCGGGACCGGCCACCACGGCGCGCCACAGCGGGAGTTCGGCCGCCCGCCGGGGGGCGGTGTCGGCCAGGGCGTGTGCCCAGCGGCGCAGTGAGGTCGGCACGGGCGCCAACTCGGGCGTCCGGCCCGCGCGTACGGCTTCCCAGGCGGTGGCGAGGTCGGGCAGCAGGATCCGCCAGGAGACGCCGTCCACGACGTGGTGCTGGAGCACGATCAGCAGGCGGCCGGTCCGCGGTCCGGCGAACCACACGAACTGGGCCACCACGCCGGCGGCGGGGTCGAGTCGGCGGGTGGCCGCGTCGAGTTCGGCGGCGGCGAGCCGGCCCCAGGCCGCGTCCCAGCTCCCGTCGCAGTCGACCCGGCGGATCACGGCCGTCGGGTCCGTCGATCCCGGCGGGGCGACCTCCAGGGCGTCGGCGGTCAGCCGGGCGCGCAGGGCGTCGTGCCGGTCGAACACGGCGGTCAGGGTGGCCACGAGCCCGTCGTGGTCGATATCCGCAGGCAGGTCGACGACCAGGGACATGGCGAACCGGTTGCCCCCGCCGACCTCCGTGATGTACCGGGCCACCGGCAGGAGGGGCAGCGATCCGACCCCACCGCCCTCCAGTTCCGTCAGGACCGGTCCGGCCTGGTCCGTCGGCGTTGCGGCTCCGGCCAGCGCGGCCAGTTCGGCCACGGTGCGCAGCTCGAAGATCGCCTTTGCGCTGATCTCGACGCCGCGAGCGCGGGCCCGTGAGACGACCTGGATGGAGCGGATGCTGTCGCCGCCGACGGCGAAGAAGTCGTCGTCGACGCCGACCCGGTCCAGCCCGAGCACCTCGGCGTACACCGCGGCCAGGATCTCCTCGGTGGGCGTGCCGGGTGCCCGGTACTGCCCGCCCGTGAACTGCGGCTCGGGAAGCGCCTTCCGGTCCAGCTTGCCGTTGGGCGCCAGCGGGAGCCGGTCCAGCACGACGAACACCGAGGGCACCATGAACTCGGGCAGCCGGGCCGCGACGAACCGGCGCAGGTCCCGCGCCGACACCCGAGTGGTCAGGTCGACGTCGAGCTCACCGAGGCTGTCCACGCTGCCGAGGCCGCCGTTGCGCGCGTCGACGGGCACGACGTAGCCGACGAGGTGCTTGCCGCCGTGCCCTCGCTCGTGCGCGGTCACCACGGCCTGCGCGACGCCGGGGTGGTCGGCGATCGCGGCCTCGACCTCGCCCGGCTCGATCCGGAACCCGCGCACCTTGAGCTGGTCGTCGGCCCGGACGGCGTACTCCAGGTGCCCGTCGGCGGTCCAGCGGGCCAGGTCGCCGGTGCGGTACATCCGCTCGCCCGGCGCGCCGAACGGGTCGGCGACGAAGCGGTCGGCCGTCAGGCCCGGCCGGCCGTGGTAACCGCGCCCGATCAGCCCGGCGACGTACAGCTCACCGACCACGCCGACGGGGGCCGGGGTGAGTCCGGGCCCCAGGACGTAGCCGCGCATGTTGCCCAGCGGCACGCCGATCGGGACACCGACGGCGTGCGGGGCAGCGGGGCCGTCGACGGTGTGGGCCGTGGCGTAGAACGACTCGCTCTGCCCGTAGGCGTTGATCACCCGGACGCCGGGGATCCGCTCGCGGACGCGTCGGACCAGCGACGTGGGGAGCGCCTCCCCGGCGAAGACGACGGCATCCGCGTGGATCCGGCCGGAGACCTGGTCGAGCAGTTCGGCGAACACCGACGGAACGGTGCTGATCACCCCGCCGCTCCAACCGTCCCGCTCCCCGATCACCAGCACGTCGCGGACGACCTCGACGCTGCCGCCGACGGCCAGGGTGGTGAAGAGCTCGAAAACCGACACGTCGAAGTTCACCGATGTCCCGGCGAGCGTCCGGGTACCGGGGCCGGTCCCGACGACGGCCGCGAGGCGCAGAACACCGTTGACGACGTCCCGGTGCGTGATGGCGACGCCCTTCGGCGTGCCCGTGGAGCCGGAGGTGTACATCACGTAGGCGAGGTTGTCCGGCCGGGCCTGCCGCCCGGTCGTCCCCGGGCACGGTGCCGCGAAGTCGATGTCGTCCAGGCACAGCACGGCGGTGCCGTTCGTCGGCAGGGCGCCGGCGGTCGCCGTGTCGGTGAGGACCAGAGCCGGCCGGGCCTGGTCCAGGACGAGTTCCAGCCTCCTGCTGGGGTACCGCGGGTCCATCGGCAGGTACGCGGCGCCCGACTTGAGGACGCCGAGCAGGGCGACGACGAGGTCCGCCGAGCGCGGCACGGCCAACCCCACGACCGCCTCGGGCCCGGCGCCCCGGGCCCGCAATTCGGCCGCGACCCGGTCGGCGCGCGCGTCGAGCTGCGCGTAGGTCAGCGAGTCGTCGCCGAAGACGACCGCGACGGCGTCCGGTGCCGCGGCGGCCCGGCGCTCGACGAGCCCGTGGACGGTCAACTCCGGCACGGGCGCGGCGGTGTCGTTGAGCGCGCGCAGGAACTCGTGCTCCCTGGGCTCCAGTACGTCGGCGGAACCGATCCGGGTGGCCGGTGCCGACACCAACCGGTCTACGAGCCGGGTGAAGCGGTCGGCGAAGCCCTCGGCGGTCGCCCGGTCGAACAGGTCGGTGGCGTACTCCAGGTAGCAGAGCAGTCCCGGCCGGGTGGGGTCGGTGAAGAAGTTGAACTCCAGGTCGAACTTGGCAGTCGGAGTCGAGCGGGCCTCCAACCTGGCTTCCAGGCCCGGGAGTTCGAGATCGATCCAGGCGTCGTCCTCCCAGGTGAACATGACCTGGAACAGCGGGTGGTAGGCCGTGGAACGTTCCGGGTTGAGCAGCTCGACCAGCCGTTCGAACGGTGCGTCCTGGTTGTCGTAGGCCGCCAGGGCCTTCTCCCGGACGCCGTCCAGCACCGACTCGAAGGACGGGTTGCCGCCCAGGTCGGCGCGCAGCACCCAGGTGTTCACGAAGAAGCCCACGAGGTCGGTGAGCTGGTCGTCGGTGCGGCCGGCGATGGTCGATCCGAACGCGATGTCGTCCCCGGCGCCCGAGCGGTGCAGCAGCACCGCCAAAGCCGCCTGCAGCATCATCGGCAGCGTGACGTCCCGCTCGCGGGCCAGTTTCTCGGCCGCGGCCACGACGTCCGGCTCGAACCCGAACCCGACCACGTCACCGCGGTGGCCCGCCACCGGGGGGCGCGGGCGGTCCACGGGTAGCCGCACGGGCTGTGGGAGACCGGCCAGTTCCTTGCGCCAGTAGCCGAGTTGGGTCGCCAGCACGCTGTCCGGATCGGTCTCGTCGCCGAGCACCTCCCGCTGCCAGAGCGTGTAGTCGACGTACTGCACCGGCAGTTCCGGCCAGTCCGGCGCGGTGCCGTGGACACGGGCGGTGTAGGCGGCGGAGAAGTCGCGGGCGAGCGGCGCCATCGACTCGCCGTCCGCGGCGATGTGGTGGACCAGCAGCACGAGGACGTGCCGGGTGGGGCCGGAACGCAGCAGCGCCGCACGGACGGGTACTTCGGCGGCCAGGTCGAACTCGTGGGCGGCGACCTCCGCGACGGCGTCCTCGGTGGACCGGTCGGGCCCGATGTCGAGGAGCGGGACCGCGAAGTCCAGACCGTCGGCGGGCAGCACGTGCTGCCCGGGGGCGCCGTCCTCCTCGACGATCAGGGTGCGCAGGGTCTCGTGCCGCACCAGCAGGTCACGCACCGCCAGCCGCAGCGCGGGGACGTCGAGGACGCCCTCCATCCTGATCGTGAACGGCACGTTGTACGTCGTCGAGGGTCCTTGGAAGCGGTGGATGAACCACAACCGGCGTTGCGCGAAGGACAACGGGATCGTCACTGCCCACTCCTGTTCATCTTGCGCAGCACGGGCTGGCTGGTGGTGGAGGCGGCCCGGACCGTGTCCGCCAGCCTGGCGACGTCGGGGGCCTGGAAGACGGTCCGGATCTGTATGTCCGTCCCGAGGGACCTGCGGATGCGGCTGATCAGCCGCGTGGCGAGCACGGAGTTCCCGCCCAGCGCGAAGAAGTCGTCGTGGACGCCGACCCGCTCGACGCCGAGTACCTCTGCGTACAGCTCGCAGAGCTGCTCCTCGGTGGCGGTCCGCGGCGGCTCGTAGCCGGTGCCGACGGCCTCCGGGCCGCTCCCGGCCGCGTCCACGATCAGCCCGTCGTCCTTGGCGGTGAGCACGTCGAGCTCGCCGAGCAGCAGTGCCGGGTCGTCAGCGATCCGGTCGAGGATCCGGCCGAACAGCGCGGCGATCCGGGTCGCGCGGTCCTCGTCGAACGCGCCCCGCTGGTACTGCAGCGCCAGACGCAGGCGGTTCCCGGCGACCATGGCCATCACGGTCAGCGGGTAGTGGGTGGCGGTGAACGAGCGCAAGCCGGTCACCGTGATCCCGGCCAGCTCGCCGGCCTCGGTGATCCCCGCCCGGTCCAGCGGGAAGGACTCGAATCCCACGATCGTGTCGAACAGGGCGGTCACCCCCGCCGCGGCGTGGATGTCGCTCAGGCCGTAGTGGTGGTGGTCCATCAGTGCGGCCTGTCGGCGCTGCAACCCGACGAGCAGTTCGGACAGGGTGTCGTCGGGGGCGCAGCGCACCGGCACGGGCACGGTGTTGAGGAAGACTCCGACGGCGCTGTCCACATCCGCCACCGCGGGCGGGCGGCCTGCCACGGTCGTCCCGAACACGACCTCGGTGCGGTTGGTCAGCAGGGTCAGCAGGACGGCCCAGGCGCCCTGCACCACGGTGTTGGTCGTGACGCCGAGTTCGGCGGCTCGGCCGGTGAGCAGGCGGGACCGCTCCCACGACAGCGGGACGTCGGTCTGGCCGATGCCCGTGGAGTCGGGCTCGGTTCCGGGGGCGAGGTGCACGGGTCCGTCGAGGGCCTTGAGTTCCTCGGCCCACACCCGGGCCGGCAGGGCGTCGTCCTGTCGCGACCGCCACGCCAGGAAGTCCCGGAATCCGCGTGCCTGAGGCAGCGCGGGTCCGTCGCCGTAGGTGTGCAGCAGGTCCCGGACCAGGACCGGCAACGACCAGCCGTCGAAGAGGACGTGGTGGGCGGTCAGGACCAACTCGGAGCGCTGCGGGCCGGTGGTCACCAGGGTCATCCGCAGCAACGGCGGCCTGGCGGGGTCGAAGTGGACGGCGAGGTCGTCGGTCAGCAGCCGCTCGAAGGCCGCTGCGCGATCGGCGGGGTCCAGGGCGCTCAGGTCAAGCTCCCGCCACGGCAGGCGCAGGCCGTCCACCACGAGGGCGAGCAGGTCACCGTGGGCGTCCGGTACGAACGCCGTGCGCAGTGCCGCGTGCCGCTTGGTCAGTGCCTGCGCGGCGGCCCGCAGCCGGCCGGGGTCGACGGGCCCGGACAGGTGCAGCGTGTACTGGACCTGGTAGGCGTCGAAGCGGGATTCGTTGAGCTGCGAGTGGAACAGCAGCCCGGCCTGCAGTGGCGTCACCGGCCAGACGTCCGACAGACCTGGGTACTTCTGCTCCCACTCCTCGATCTCCTCCTGCCGGGTGCGGACCAGCGGCAGGTCGGACGGGGTCAGCCCGCCGGTGCCGGGCTCGGTGGCGTGCCGGGCAAGGGAGGTCAGCGCGACGCACCACAGGTCCGCGAGTTCGCGCACGTCCTCGGGCGGGAGCACACCGACGGGCGCGGCAAACTGAGCGCTCAGGAGCGGTCCCGCTCCGGTGTCGGTGACGCTGGCGTTGACGTCGAGCTCAGCGGGTGCCGGCATGCGCGGGTCCTGACCGGCGTCCAGTTCGTCCAGCTCCTCGAAACCGGCGGCACGGGCGAATCCGTCCTGCCCGGAGGGCGCGGCAAACTGGCCGAGGTAGTTGAATCCGACCTGGCCGATCGGGTGCGGCCGCAACACCTCGGCGGTGTCCGGGTTGAGGAAGCGCAGGAGGCCGTAGCCGATGCCCTTGTCCGGAACCGAGCGCAGCCGTTCCTTGACGGATTTGAGCAGCCGTCCGGCGGCCGGGCCACCGGCGAAGGCGTCGTCGACGTCGATCCCCGCCAGGTCGAACCGCACGGGGTAGACGCTGGTGAACCAGCCGGCCGTGCGGGAGAGGTCCGCGCCGGGTGCGGCGCCCTCCTCCCGGCCGTGCCCCTCCAGCCGGATCAGCGCGGTGGGTTCCTCCACTCCGCGGCGGCGGCGCCAGACGGCGAGGGCGGTGACGAGCGCGGCCAGCAGGCCTTCTTCGGCCCCGGCCCGGAAGGCCGTCGGCAGCGTGGTCAGCAGGGCCTCGGTGACGTCCGCGGGCAGTTCGACGCGAGTGCGGTGCACCGTCGTGAGGGTGTCGGTCCCCGGGACGAGCCGTCGGGCACCGAGCAGCGGATCCGGAGCCCGCACCGCGGACAGCCAGAAGTCCAGTTCGGCCGCGCGTTCCGGCCGCCCCGCCTCCGTCCGCAGGGCGTGCGCCCAGCGCCGCAAGGAGGTGGCGACCGGGCGCAGCCGCGGCGGGCGGCCGTCCCGGACGGCGGCCCAGGCATCGGCGAGGTCCGGCAGCAGGATGCGCCAGGTCACGCCGTCCGCGGCGAGGTGGTGCAGGCAGATCAGGAGCCGGCCCGAGGCCGCGAAGTGCACGAACTGTGCCATCACGCGGGCCCCGGGCGCGAGCCGGGCAGTCGCGGCGTCCAGTTCGTCCTGCCAGGCCTCCTCGTCCTCGGCCCGTGTCAGCAGCGCCTCCGCACGGACCGAGCCCGGCGGCGCGACCTCCAGTTCGTCGCCGATGAGTGCCGACCGCAGCACGTCGTGCTGGTCGAGAACGGCGTCCAGGCTCGCCAGGAGCCCGTCGCGGTCGATGTCCGCCGGCAGGTCCACCACCATTACCTGGGCGAACCGTTCGAACCCGGTGCCCCAGTCGCGGACCCATCGGGCAACCGGAAGCAGCGGCAGCCGGCCCGTGCCGCCGCCGTCGAGTTCCGCCAGCACGGGCCCGTCCGGTGCCTCGGTCGCGACCTGGGCGAGTTCGACGACGGTCCGGTGTTCGAAGAGCGCCCGCGGGCTCAGCGCGATGCCCCCGGCCCTGGCGCGCGACGCCACCTGGATCGACTGGATGCTGTCGCCGCCCATGGCGAAGAAGTCGTCGTCGATGCCGATCCGCACCGCGCCCAGTACTTCGGCGAACGCGTCCGCCAGCACCTGCTCGGCCGGTGTGCGTGGCGCGCGGTACTTGCTTCCGGCGAACTCCGGCTCGGGGAAGGCCTTCTGGTCGATCTTCCCGTTGGGGGTCAGTGGGAAGCGGTCCAGCACGACGACCACAGCGGGGACCAGGTAGGCGGGCAGGCGTCGCGCCACGAACGCGCGCAACTCACCCGTGCTGAAACCCGATTCGAACGCGAACTCGCTCTTCGCGGAACCGCCGGACCCGGCACCGGGCAGGTCCGCGGGGATGACGTACGCGACGAGCTGCTGGTTCTTGCCGATCCCCCGGCCGGTACGGGCGACGACGACGGCCTGGTCGATCGCGGGGTGGGAGAGCAGCGCGGCCTCGATCTCACGCGGCTCGACGCGGTGGCCGCGGATCTTGACCTGGGTGTCGACCCGTCCCCGGAACATCAGGTCGCCCTGGTCCGTGCGGGACACGAGGTCCCCGGTGCGGTACATCCGCTCACCGGTTCCGCCGAACGGACAGGCGAGGAACCGTTCGGCCGTCAGCCCCGGCAGACCCAGGTACCCGCGCGCCAGACCTGCCCCGGAGAGGTACAGCTCGCCGATGACCCCGGCCGGCACCGGTCGCAGCTCGGCGTCGAGCACGTGCACCCGGAACCCCAGGTTGGCCCCGCCGATCGGGGGCACCCCGCCGCCAGCGGCCAGCGGCGCACTCATCGTCGCGCAGATGGTGGCTTCGGTCGGCCCGTAGGCGTTGATCATCCGTCGGCCGGGCGCCCACGCGGCGACCAGCTCGGGCGAGGTCGCGTCCCCACCGACGACCAGCGTCTCGACGGTGGACAGCGAACCGGCAGGCATCGCGGCGAGCACCGGCGGCGGCAGCAGCACGTGGGTGACGCCGTGGTCGTCCAGCGTCTCGGCCAGCGGCGCGCCGGGGCCCAGGCGCTCGGGTCCGACCACCACGAGCGTGCCGCCCTGGAACAGCGCCATGTACATCTCCCAGACGGAGGCGTCGAAGCTGGGCGAGGCGAACTGCAGCACGCGGCTGGCCGGCGTCAGCCGCAGTCGCTCCGTCTGAGAGGCCACCAGGGCCGCCAGCCCGCGGTGCGTGACGGCGACGCCCTTGGGCCGGCCCGTGGTACCGGAGGTATAGATGACGTACGCCGTGTTCGCCGCCGACAGCGGTCCTCGCGCGGTGGCCGTGGGGAGGGCCTGCTCCTCCAGGTCGTCCAGGCACAGCACCGGAGCGGTCAGACCCCGTAGACGCGCCGCCGATTCCGCGTCCGCGAGCACGAGGCCGGCCCCGGAGTCTTCGACCATGAAGGCGGTCCGGTCGGCCGGGTAGGCCGGGTCGAGCGGCAGGTACGCGCCGCCCGCCTTGGCCACGGCGAGGACGGTGATCCACAGCAGCACGGACCGCGGAAGGGCAACGGCCACCACGGTCTCGGGCCCGACACCGCGCGCGGCGAGCAGCCGCGCCAAGCGGTCGGCCCGCTCGCCGAGCTCTCGATAGGTCAGCCACGTGTTGTCCGCGGCCAGTGCGATCGCGTCCGGTGTGGCGCTGACCCAACGGTCGAACAGGACGGGGATTGTGGCGTTCGCTGCGGGCGGCGTGTCGAGTCCTCGCGGCAGCCGGTCGCGGTCCGCGGGCTCGATTGCTCGGGATGGTGTCATCAGACCCTCCGGGTACCTAGGACGCCAGCAACGTCCGGCCGACGGACGCGAGGACCTCGGTGCTCGTGTCCAGGAAGTAGAAGTGGCCGCCCGGGTAGAGGCGGATGTCGAACGGGGCACTCGTGTACGCGCGCCAGCCGTCGAGGGTGTCCAGCGGCGTCCGGACGTCCGTGCGTCCGGCCAGCGCGCTCAGCGGGATATCGAGCCTCGGCCCCGGCGCCACCCGGTGGCGCTCCCAGATCGCGAAGTCGGCTCGCACGGCCGGCATCAGGGCGTCGAGGATCTCGACGTCCTCGGCGATCTCCTCGTCGATCCCGCCGAGGTTGACCATCTCCGCGCGGAAGTCCTCGTGTGACAACTCATGCAGCTTCGGTCGGCCCTGGAACGCCTCCGGAGAGGGCTGCGAGGACAGGAACAGGTGCCTGGGCACGGGCGCGCCCGCCGCTTGCAGGCTCCTGCAGACTTCGAAGGCCAGCATCGCGCCGCAGGAGTGGCCGAAGAACGCGACCGATCCGTCCATGACCGGCAGCAGCTCCGCGACGACCGCCTCGACGAGCGGGCCCGCCTCCGTCATCGGGTCCTCCGCGATCCTGTTCTGCCGACCGGGCAGTTGCACGGCGGCCAGCTCGATCTCGGCGGGCAGCAGGTCGCTCCATTCCGCGAACGTCCCCGCGCCGCCACCCGCGTGCGGGAAGCAGATCAGCCGGTGCCGGGCCCCGGGTCGATGTGCCCGCCAGAGGTACGGCGTCTCGGCCAACAGTCTGACGCTGGCTCCGGATGAATTCATTCGCACGAATACCCCATGGAAATCGCTTGGCGAAATATGCGGCACGACGGAAGTCGCGCGCCGAAAACGTCAGGGTCGGACAATCGAGGAAACCGCGGACCGGGCCGATCACCGGGGCGGGAAGGATTATCAACTTCACACAGTCCGATGGAGCCGGTCAACCCTGCCAGGCGCCGGATGTTGTCCCGTCGACCGGACAGGAATTCCATTCGCCAGCAGTGCGGCGGGATTGCGCGGCCGCCGGTGCCACCGGTGTTCCACGAGTTCGTTGACGGCCGATGGCGGGATTTCCCGTCGAGGCGCGCGGCGTCCTGCATGGTCGCTTCCGCGCCGCGCTCTGTGCCGGTCTCCCGTCCGAGGCATCCTCGCCCCCTGAGCCCAGCACCGTACAGGGGAACCGGCCGAGTGCGTGCCGCATTGGCGACAGAAGTGGCGTCATGACTGCAGTCGGTCGGCTTACATCTGGCCGACGTTGCGCCAACCCGTCATCATGAATCCGGGTGAGACCGTGGCCCCGGCGCCTCGGTCGTCACCGCGACACTCCCGCTCTCGTCGGCTGCCGCACGCAGGGCCGTCGGCAGCGGGCCGTACGGTGAGGAGGCGGGGCTTCCGGTCGGCGCTGCCACGCGGAGCGGGGTGGCGCCACTCGCGTCGGTTTCCGGTGGCTATCTGGGAAGTCTGCTGCCTGCGTGCGGGGCGGGCCGGAACCGTCGCGGCCTGCGGTTGACGCGCCCCGGCGTCACTTCAGAGTGCTCTGCGTCGAGTCGCTCCCGCAGGCCCGAAAGGCCGTCGGATCGCGCGACGGCCGCTCCTTCGTGTCCCGCGCCGCCCGCAGGCCCGGACGGGCCCCCGGCGGGCGGACGTCAGCAGCGCGCCGTGCGTCACGTCGGTGGACGCGAACAGCTCGCACAGGACCTGCTCCTGCGGGGTGCGCGGTGCCCGTCCCACAGCCGTGGTCGCGTCCTCGGGCGCGGGCAGCGCGGC
>NZ_JBFBIR010000100.1:0-18767 GCF_040685715.1 Kitasatospora sp. NPDC088264 | reverse complement strand
GTGACGGTGAAGTCGGCGTAGGTGGTCAGGTCGCGGCCGTAGGTCTCGGACTCGCCGTCCAGCCACACCGAGTCGGGCCCGGCCACGGCGACGGTGCGGGTTCCCGTGCCGTCCGTGACCTTGTGCACCCAGGGCACGACGCGCCCGTACGAGAAGCGCATCCGCAGGGCCGAGCGCATCCGGACGGTGCCGGACACGCCCTCGACGATCCGGATCAGCTGCGGGGCCGCCGTGCCGCGCGGCGGCATGAAGTCGACGACCCGGACGGTGCCCCCGGCGGTGTCCCATTCCTGTTCCAGGATCAGGGAATCGCCCCGGTAGCGCCGCCGGTGGGCGGGCGGGGCGTCACCGGGGGCGATCCGCCAGAAGCCGTGCTCGTCCGTGCCCAGCAGGCCGGCGAAGACGGCCGGGGAGTCGAAGCGGGGCAGGCACAGCCAGTCGACGGCGCCGTCCCTGCCGACCAGGGCGGCGGTCTGCATGTCGCCGATCAGCGCGTAGTCCTCGATACGGGCGGGCACGTGGTTCTCCAAGAAGGGTTCACAGGAAGGTTCGGCAGAGGGGGTGTACCGGCCGGGCCGGGCCGGGCTCACTCCTTGAGCGAGCCCGAGTTGGCGCCGCGCACGAAGTGGCGCTGGAAGCAGAAGAACAGGATCGCCACCGGGAGGGTGGAGACCAGCGCCGCCGCCAGCTTGAGCGGGTACTGCGTCCCGGAGCCGAGGCCGCCGGAGACGAAGTGCGCCAGGCCGGTGGTGAGGGTGTCGTGCTCGCTGGACTGGGTGGAGACCAGGAAGTGCGTGAACTCGTTCCAGGAGCCCTGGAAGGAGAGCACGGTGAGCGTGATCAGCGAGGGCCGGGACATCGGCAGGACGACGGACCAGAAGATCCGGAACGTCCCGGCGCCGTCGATCCGTGCCGCCTCCTCGATCTCGCGCGGCACCGACTCGAAGAACTGCTTCATGATGAAGATCCCCGCGGCGTCGACCAGCAGCGGCAGGATCATGCCGCTGTAGCTGTCGAACATGCCGAAGCTCTTCAGCACCAGGAACTTCGGGATCAGCAGCACCACGCCCGGCACCGCCATCACGGCCAGCACGAAGGCGAACAGCAGCCGGCGGCCCGGGAACCTGATCCGGGCCAGCGCGTAGCCCGCCATCGAGTCGAACAGCACCCGGCCGGCCGTCACCAGGACGGTCACCACCACGCTGTTGCCCAGCCAGCGCAGGAACGGGATGTTCTCGACGCCCTCCGCCAGGCCGAACAGCCGCCGGTAGGAGGCCAGGGTGCCGCCGTCGGGCAGCACCGACATCGGGTGGGCGGCCGCGTCCGGGTCGGTCTTGAAGCTGTTCACCAGTTGCAGCAGGAACGGCAGCAGGTAGAGCAGCGCGAAGCCGAGCAGGACGGTGTACCCGAGGAGCCGCAGCGGCCGGGGGAAGCGGCCGAGGATCGGCTTGTCCACGGCGGGCTTGCGGTCAGCGTGCGGCACGGCGGGCTCCCTTCGGGCTGCGGCGGGGCTTGCCGTCCCGCTCCCGCAGGACCCACCGCTGGACGGCGGTGAGCAGCAGGATCAGGCCGAGCAGGACGAACGCGATGGCGGCGCCCTGCCCGAAGTCGGCGTTGTCGAAGCCGGCCGAGTAGGACAGGTAGGCGGGCGTCAGGGTGGTGTTGCCGGGCGCGCCCTTGCCCATCACGTACACCTGGTCGAAGACCTGCCAGGTGGAGATCAGGCCGAGGGTCAGCACCAGGAACAGGACGGGCCGCAGGGCGGGCAGGGTGACGTGGCGCAGCAGCTGGCGGCGGTTGACGCCGTCGAGCGCGGCGGCCTCCTCCAGTTCGCGCGGGATGTCCTGGAGGGCGGCGAGGAAGATCAGCATGAAGGTGCCGGAGGTGGTCCACACCGCCATCAGGATCAACGTGCACATCGCGACCGAGGGCCCGGCGAACCACTCCGACCAGGACAGCCCGAGCGGGCCGCCCGTGCCCGGAGCGGGCTGGTCCAGGCCGAACCAGCCGAGCACCAGCCAGATCACCCCGCGCGGGTCGGCGAACCAGTTCGGCCCCTTGACCCCGAGCCAGCCCAGCATCCGGTTGACGGCGCCGCTGCCCTGGAAGAGGAACAGGAAGACCGTCGAGATCGCGATCGAGCTGGTGACGGACGGGAAGTAGAACACCGTGCGCAGGGCGCCCCGGCCGCGCAGCATCCGCTGGTTGACCAGGATGGCGAGCAGCAGTGCCAGCACCGTCTGCAGCGGCACCGTCAGCAGGACGTAGTACAGCGTGTTGCGCATCGAGGTGGCGAACAGCGTGCGGTCCAGGCCGTCCTCGGCGAACAGCCGGCGGTAGTTGTCCAGGCCGATGAAGTCCGCGCTGCCGCTGAACGGGTTGGACTGGCCGTCCCAGTGCAGCAGGCTGACCCACAGGGCCATCCCGATCGGCAGGACCATGAAGAGGCCGAGGACCAGGACCATGGGGCCGGCGAACAGCCAGCCCCATGCTCCCTCGCGCAGGCTGCGCCGGCGTGTCGTGCCGGTGGAGCTGTTACTTGGCATTCTTGATGGCCTGCTCGCCGTTGCGCTGGAGGGTGGCCAGGATGGCCGCCGGGTCGCCCGTCTTCAGCGACTGGAGGTCGGTGTTGAACTGGGTGAGCACCTTGGTGAACCCGGCGATGGTGACCGGCGCCTGGGCGTTGGCGACGCCGTCGACCCAGGCCTTGGACTCGGGGTACTTCTGGGCGTAGGCGCTCAGCGCGCTGGTGCGCGAGGGCATCACGCCGAAGGCCTGGGCGAACTCCAGCTGCTGGTCGGCGGAGGCGAGGTGCTTGACCAGGTCGACCCCGGCCGCCTGGTGCTGGCTCTTGGCGGCGATGCCCCAGCAGTTGCTGAAGGCGAGGGTGCCGGGGCCGGCCGGGCCGGCGGGCAGCGGGAGCACCTTGTACTGGACGTTCGGGTAGTCCTTGGCCATCGCGCCCTTGAGCCAGTTGCCCTCGATGGTCATCGCGGCCTTGCCCTTGCCGAGCGCCTCGCCGCCCCAGCCGGCGTCCACCTCGGCGACGTACTTGGCCGAGCCGGCCTTCATCATCGACTGCACGTACTCCAGCGCCTGCTTGTTGGCCGGGCTGTCGGCGGTCATCGCGGTCTGCTCGGGGTTGGTGATCCAGCCGCCGGCCTCCTTCAGCAGGGCGCCGAGCCGCTGGTAGTCGGGGGCGGTCACCAGGCCGGTCACGCCGTCCTTGGTGAGCTTGGCGGCGTCGTCGGAGAGCTGCTGCCAGCTGGTCGGGTAGTCGGCCTCGGTCAGGCCGGCCTGCTGCCACAGCGTGGTGTTGATCGCCAGGCCCAGGGTGGAGGTGTCCTTGGGCAGGCAGGTGAGCTTGCCGTCGTAGCTGAAGGCCTTGCGCAGCGGCTCGGAGAAGTCGGCGGCGTCCGGGATCTGGTCGCCGTAGGCGTACAGCGAGCCGCCCTTGGCGTAGTTCGCGAACTGGTCGGAGTTGACGTAGAAGAGGTCCGGCGGGTTGCCGCCGGCGAAGGCCTGGCCGAGCTGCTGGTTGATGTCGCTGGCGATCTGCACGGTGACGGTGTTGCCGGTCTTCTTGGCCCAGTCTGCCGTGGCGGCCTTGACCGCGGCCGTCTCGGACTCGCCGGAGGTGGCGATCAGCACCGTCAGGCTCTGGTTGCCGCCGGAGGACTGCTTGGCCGGTGAGTCGCCGAAGCCGCCGGAGGAGGAGCAGCCGGTGACGGCGCCGAGGGCGACGGCCGTGCAGACGGCTGCCGCGGCGAGGGTGCGGGAGGTGGCCATGCGGGATCTCCTTGCGAGGGTGGGTGGGGGGAGTGGGCGGAGATGGTTCGGGGGAGTGGCGGTCAGACGCTTTCGCGCAGGACCAGCTCCGGTTCCAGGAGCACGTGTTCGGTCGGCCGGTGGCGGTCGCCGAGGCGTTCCAGCAGCAGCCGCATGCACTCGCGGCCGACCGCGTCGAGCGGTTGGGCGAGGCTGGACAGCGAGGGGAACAGCAGGGGGGCGACCGGCGAGTCGTCGAAGCCGATGACGGCCGCGTCCGGGCCGGGGGCGCGGCCGTCGCGGCGCAGCGCCTGGTACCAGCCGAGCGCCAGGGTGTCGCTGGCGGTCACGACCGCGGTCGCGCCGGTCGCGAGCAGCCGTTCGGCGGCCTCGGTGGCGCTCGCCTGGTCGTCCGGGCTCTCGGCCCGGCGGCCCCGGGCGGGCAGGCCCAGTTCGCGCATCGCGCTCTGCCAGCCGCGGGCGCGGTCGTCGCCGACGCCGGAGCCCTTCGGCCAGCCGAGGAAGCCGATCTTGCGGTGGCCGAGCCCGGCCAGGTGCCGGACGGCGGCCGAAGTCCCGGCGGAGCCGTCGACGTCGACCCAGTCACCGACGTCCCGGCCGGACCAGGTGCGGCCGAAGGCGACGTAGGGGACGCCGCGTTCGTGCAGCCAGCCCTGGCGGCGGTCGCCGCGGTCGGTGCCGCTGAGTACGAAGCCGTCCGCGCCGTGCTCGTCGAGCAGCTGCTGGTAGCTGGTGAGTTCGTCGTCCCCGGGGGCGACGGCGAACAGCACCACCCGGTAGCCGGCCTGGTCGGCGGCCTCGGAGAGCGAGTGCAGGAACTGGTCCAGGACCGGGGTCGGGACGCCGGTGCTGCTGGAGCGGATGCCGTAGCCGATCAGCCGGCTGGCCCTGGTCTTGAGGGCCTGCGCGGCCCGGTGCGGGCGGTAGCCGAGCTCGTCGATCGCGCGCTGGACCCGCTCCAGCGTCTGCGGGCGCAGCAGCTCGGGCGAGTTGATCGCGTTGGACACCGTCTGACGGCCCACGCCGGCCCGGGCGGCGACCATTTCCAGGGTCGCGGCGGACCCTGTCCTGGGCCGGGGCGATGAGTGTGCATGCATGACGGCGATCCTAGGTTCTGTCTTCATTGACAAGATCTTGGAGCGTTCCAATACGGGGTTCCATCTTCCCCACCAGGGGGGTTAATGTCTTGGAACGCTCCAATGGCAGAAAGGTTGCGCCCGAGTGGAAGCAACTGTCAAGCCCCAAAACGAGGATGAAGAGACCATGTCAGCGATCGCCCTGCAGCCGTTCCTGCACGACGCCCAGCTCTCCGTGGCCGCCCCGAGCTTCTGTGCCTCGCGCCCGGACGGGCGGATCGGCGAAGGCGCGGACGGCTTCTACCACGGGGACCGCCGGATCCTCTCCCGCCTGGAGGCCGGTGTCGCCGGGATCCCCAACGCCCCCGTCGCCACCGCGCACGGCGAGGACGGGCGCACCACCTTCGTCACCGTGCTGCGCGGCATCGCCGAACTCACCCCCGACCCGGCCGTCACCCTGGAACGCCGCCGGGAGCTGCACCCCGGCCGCCTCGTCGAGCGGTACACCGTCCGCAACGCGGGCGACCTCACCGCCCGCCTGCGCCTGGACCTGCGCGCGGAGAGCGACTTCGCCGCGATGGACTCCGTCAAGGCCGGCCGCACCACCCAGGCCCTCACGCCCACCGCCGGCCCGAACGGCCTGCGCTGGAGCGAGGGCCCGCTCAGCGCCGCCCTCACCGTCGAGCCGGCGCCCGACCACCTCGCCGCCGACACCGGCACCCTGGGCTTCGACCTCGAACTCGCCCCCGGCCAGACCTGGCAGGCCGTCCTGGAGTGCACCGCCGAGCACCGCGACGGCGACCTCTTCCCCGCCCCGGCCGCCGACGCCGCCCCGTGGCGCACCCCCGGGATCACCGGCCGCGACCACCACCTCGCGCACTGGATCGCCCGCTCCCACCACGACCTGCGCGGCCTCCTGCTCACCGACCCGCTGGAGCCCGCCGACCACTTCCTCGGCGCCGGGGCCCCCTGGTTCCTCACCCTGTTCGGCCGCGACTCGCTCTGGGCGGCCCGGATGATGCTCCCGCTCGGCACCGATCTCGCCGCCGGCACGCTGCGTACCCTGGCCCGCCGCCAGGGCCGCGCCCTCGACCCGGCCACCGAGGAGCAGCCCGGCAAGATCCTCCACGAGGTCCGCCGCGACGAGCAGCACCTCGACAACGGCTCCCACCTGCCGCCCTGCTACTTCGGCACGGCCGACGCCACCCCGCTGTGGCTCACTCTGCTGCACGACGCCTGGCGCTGGGGCATGCCCGAGGACCAGGTCGAGGCCCTGCTGCCGCACGCCGAGGCCGCCCTCGCCTGGCTGGCCGACCACGCCGACGCGGACGGCGACGGCTTCCTGGAGTACGTCGACAGCTCCGGCAAGGGGCTCTCCAACCAGGGCTGGAAGGACTCCTCCGACAGCATCCGCTTCCGCGACGGCCGGATCGCCGACGCCCCCATCGCGCTCAGCGAGGTCCAGGCCTACGCCTACGAGGCCGCCGTCGCCTCCGCCGCCCTGCTGGAGGCCTTCGGCCGGCCCGGCGCCGACCGCTGGCGGCAGTGGGCGGAGGAGCTGCGGCTGCGCTTCCGCGACCGGTTCTGGACCGAGGACGCGCACGGCCCGTACCCGGTGGTCGCCCTCGACGGCGGCAAGCACAAGGTCGACTCGATCGCCTCCAACATGGGACACCTGCTCGGCACCGGCCTGCTCGACCCGCAGGAGAGCGCCCTGGTCGCCGGCCGGCTCACCGCCCCCGGCATGGACAGCGGCTTCGGGCTGCGCACCCTGGACGCCGCTGCGACCGGCTTCAACCCGCTCGGCTACCACACCGGTTCGGTCTGGCCGCACGACAGCGCCATCGCCGTCCACGGCCTCGCCCGCGCCGGGCTGCACGACGCCGCCGCGCCGCTGGCCGCGGGCCTGGTCCGCGCGGCGGCGGCCTTCGACCACCGCCTGCCCGAACTCTTCGGCGGCCACCCGCGCGCCGAGGTCGCCCGCCCCGTCCCCTACCCGGCCTCCTGCCGCCCGCAGGCCTGGGCCGCCGCCGCCTCCGTCCAGGTGGTGCAGGCACTGCTCGGCCTGGAGGCCGACGCCCCCAACCGGCGGCTCCGGGTGCGGGCCCAGCTCCCGGCCGGCTACGAGTCGCTGACGTTCACCGGCCTGACGGTGGCCGGCCTGCCGATCGAGGTGTCCACCGACCACACCGGAGCCGTCGACCTGCGCGCCCCGCAGGGCTTCACCGTCACCACGGACCGCTGACGCGCACCCCGCCGGCCCGCCGCCGCGCCCGGCCCGGCCGGCGGGGAGCAGACCGTCCGGGCGCGGGCCGGCTCAGCCGCGTTGCACGGTGAACTGGTCCACAGCGGTGCCGTCCTCGGTGATCGAGCGCACCGCCATGCGGGCCGGCTTGCCGGCGGCGGCGGGCGTCACGTCGACCGCCACCAGGCAGTAACCGGTGTAACGGACCCTGGACCAGGTGACCTTGACGGTCTGGTTGTGGCCGGTCGGATCGGCGACCACCATCGGGACGGGGGAGTCGTTCTTCGTCTCGTGCCCGAGGTAGGTGTCGGCGACGGGGAAGGAGTAGACCCCGCCGCCACCGCCGCCCGCGACGACGTACGTGGTGCCGTCCTTCAGGGGATTGACGGTGTCTCCGGAGGCGACCTTGCGGGTGGGCTTGCCGGAGCGGATGGGGTCGGTCCGCTCGTAGACGTGGTTGTGGCCGCTGAGCACCAGGTCCACCTGGTACTTGTCGAACAGCGGGGCCCAGTCCTGCTGCGCGCCGAGTTCGGCTCCGTTGTCGTGGCAGGTGGAGTACGTGCACTGGTGCAGGTAGACGACGACGAAGTCGATGGTGGTGTCGGCGCGGAGCGCGGCGAGCCGGCTCTCCAGCCACTTCTTCTGCTTGCCCTTGGTGTAGTTCAGGTTGGCCGCGGTGTTGTAGCAGATGTCGTTGCCGTCGAGGCTGATCAGGCCGACGTTCTGGCAGCGCCAGGAGTAGATGCCGGTGGACTGGGCCCAGGCGTTGTCGGGCATCGTGAACCGGGCGCGGACGCCCCCGTAGCCGTCGGCCCCGTACCAGGCCTCCATCTCGTGGTTGCCGATCGCCATCATCCACGGGGTCCGGGAGGCGACGGGGTCGTTCTGCACGAAGAAGGAGTCCCACAGGCGGGCGTCGTAGGGGTCGCTGGTCTTGCCGCTGCCGCCGCTGTTGGCGTACGAGAGGTCGCCCATGTGGAGGTGGAAGGCGGGGTCGAGGCCGGCGATCAGGTTGGCGGTGGCGGCTGCGTTGTACCCGACGCCCTGGTCGCCGAAGGCCGTGAAGGTGAACCCGGTGCCGCGGCCGGGGGCGGGCGCGGTGCGGAAGCTCGCCACGTCGCCGAGCTGGGCGCGCTGCCCCGCGGGGTCGTAGCCCTGGTGGCCGACGACGTAGTAGTACGTGGTGTCCGGGATCAGCTGGTCCACCTGCGCGTGCAGGTAGTACTGGGTGACGGTGGTGGGCTTGACCAGGGGCTGGTCCTCGACCGGGTGCTGCCAGGACAGCTTGCTGACCAGGGTGCGGACCTCGGCGGCGATCGGGGAGCCGAAGTCGCCGGGCTGGAGGCCGATCCGGACGAAGGGGGCGGTCACCGCGCCCGGCACCTGCCAGGAGACGACGACCTGTTGGGAGGGATCGGCCCCGAAGGCCAGGTGCCGGCCGAAGGGGCGCAGCGCGGACCCGGCGGTCCGGTCGCTGCGGGGTGCGGGGAGGGTCGGGGTGTCGAGGGCGGTCGGGCGGGGGGCGGCCTGGGCGGCGCCGGGCAGCAGGAGGCTGCCCGCGGCGAAGGCGGCACCGCCCGCCGCGCTCACTCGCAGGAGGTCGCGCCGGGAGTGCCGTGTGGTCTCGGACATGACATTAAGTTAGGAAACATCCCTAACCTTTGACAAGAGGGCGGACACGTGCGGATTCGGCCGCACCGCACGCCAGTTGGGGGTGCTCGGGCATCGAGGCGACGGTGCCCGGACATCGGGGCGGGGGCGCTCCCCGCCTCGGGAGCGCCGCCACCTGCTCGGTTGCGGCCCGGCGGGAGGGACGTGAACGCGCGGGCCGATGTCCGGATAACCCACCGGGCCGTCCGTATCGCCCCTCGGTCCGGCCCGGCCCCCACGCCTACGGTCGAGGCCATGAACGAACCCCTCAGCCCCGACGACCTCGCCGCCTACCACGAGAACGGCTTCCTCCTCGTCAAGAACCTGATCAGCCGACAGGAGGCGGCGGCGATGCGGGAGGAGTGCCACGCCCTGGCCGCCCGCCTCGACTCCGACGCCGACCCGACCTGGGCCAGCGCGCGCACCGTCGCGGGTGCGTCCGCCGGACGCACGGCCCTCAAGCACGCCCACGACGCGCAGTTCCACTCGGCGGCCTTCGCCCGGCTGCTGGTCGACCCCAGGTTCACGGACGTCGCGGCCGCACTGCTCGGTGGGCCCAACCTCCAGTTGCACCACACGAAGATGTTCATCAAGCCTCCGGAGACCGGCTCCCCCTTCCCCCTGCACCAGGACCACCCGTTCTTCCCGCACGCCCGGCACACCGTCGCGGCCGCGGTCTTCCACTTCGACGACGCCCCGGAGGAGAAGGGCTGCATCAGGGCCGTCCCCGGCAGCCACCGGAAGGGCCCGCTGCCGCACGTCGAGGACGGCAGCTGGCACCTGCCGCCCGACACCTGGCCGCTCCAGGACGCCCGGCCGTGCCCGGCGGAGGCCGGCGACGTCCTGTTCTTCGGCTACCTCACCGTGCACGGTTCGGGGCTGAACACCTCCGACCAGGCCCGCACCACCTGGCTGGTACAGTTCCGGGACCCTGCGGACCGGCCCACCACGGACGATCACACCTGGTCCCTCGGTCAGGGCATGATGCTGCGGGGCGTCGACCCCACCGCGCGCAGGACGGACGGGGCGGGCGAGCCGAGATGACCGAACTGGCCCGGGCGGGCGCCGCCCTGCCCCTGCTCAACTCCGTGCGGCTGGGCACCACCCTCGCCGGACGACGGGTCGAGTTCGTGGACTGGGGGTTCTACCCGCCCGAGCCATGGCGCAACTACTGGCACAGCCACTCCTACTTCGAGTTCTGCTACGCCTACGCCGGGCGCGGGACGTTCCGGCTCGGCGCGCTGGAGCACCCGGTCGGAGCCGGCGAGCTGTTCCTGGCCCGCCCCGGCGAGGTCCACGAGATCACCACCGACGCCCGGGACCCGCTCGGCATCGTCTTCTGGTCCTGGACGATGGTCCCCGAACGCGGTCCGCGCGGGGCCGCCGGGCCCGGCTCCCCGGAGACCGCCGCCCTGCTCGACGCCGTCGCGGCCGGCCCGCGCCAGGTCGTCCCGGCCGCCGGAACCCCGCTTCCCCGGCTGTTGGCGACACTCGCCGAAGAGGCCGCGGCTCCGGGGCCGGCCAGCCCCGACCTGCTGGCCGCCCTCGGCCCCGCACTGGTCCTCACCTGCGCCCGCGTCGTCGCCGGCCTGCCCGACGCCCCGCGCCCGACGCCCGTGCCGGGTGGGCGCGCGGCGGCGGTCGCCGCGCGGATGACCCGCTACCTGGACGACAACTTCGACCGCCCGGTACGGGTACGGGACGTCGCCACCCAGGTCCACCTGAGCGAGCGCCACGCAGCACGGCTCTTCCAGCAGGAGACGGGGTGCACGATCATCGCCTACCTGACCCGCCGACGGCTGGACGTCGCCGCGCAGCGCCTGGCCGATCCCGCGCTGCGCCCGCTGTCCGTCGCGGCCGTCGCCCGCTCCTGCGGCTATGCGGACACCCGGCACTTCAGCACCGCGTTCCGGCGTTACTGGGGAGCGCTCCCGACGCAGGTGCGGGCCGGGGGCGGCACCACCCACGGCCTGTCCGCGGACCGCGGCGCGATCCGGTAGCCGGTGGCCGACCACGCCGGGGCCGGGCGGGGCCGGGGCCGGGCGTCGGTTCTTGGGCGGATCGGCCTAGTCGGCCCCGCGAGCCGTGGCTGCGACGGCGACGGCCGCCCTACCGTGGGCGAATGACCGATCATCAGACCGCGCGACCCGCGATGGGCCGGGCGGGTTACCTCGGGGCGGCCGCCGGCTTCGCCGTCTGCATGGCGGGCACCACCCTGCCCACCCCGCTGTACGGGCTGTACCAGGAGCAGATCGGCTTCTCCGAACTGATGGTGACGGTCGTCTTCGCCATCTACGCCTTCGGCGTCATCGGCGTCCTGCTGCTCGTCGGCAACGTCTCCGACTCCGTCGGACGCCGGCCCGTCCTGCTCTGCGGACTGGCGCTCGCGGCGTGCAGCGCCGTCGCCTTCCTGGCCGAAGGCGGCCTCCCGCTGCTGGCCCTGGGCCGCCTGCTGTCCGGCCTGTCCGCGGGCCTGTTCACCGGCACCGCCACCGCGTACGTCCTGGAGCTCGCCCCACCCGGACACCAGGCCCGCGCGGGCTTCGTCGCGACCGCCGCCAACATCGGCGGCCTGGGCTGCGGACCGGTGCTGTCGGGACTGCTCGCCGAGTACACGCCCCACCCCCTGACCCTGCCGTTCGCCGTGCACCTGGTGCTGCTCGCCGCCTCCTTCACCGTCACCTGGCTCCTGCCGGAGACCGTCACCGGCGCCCGCCCGCTGCGCACCGCCCGGCCGCGCCGGCCGTCCCTGCCGCCGGAGGTCCGCGGGGTGTTCGTCCCGGCCGGCCTCGCCGCGTTCGCGGGCTTCTCCCTGCTGGGCGTCTTCACCTCCGTCAGCCCGGCCTTCCTCGCCCAGCGGCTGGACGTCCACAGCCCGGCCGTCGTCGGCCTGATCGTCTGCACGGCCTTCTTCGCCTCCACCCTCGGCCAGCTCCTGGTGCCCCGGCTGGGCACCGCCCGGGCGATCCCGGTCGGCTGCCTGGTGCTCATCGCCGGGCTGGCCCTGATGGCGGGCTCCCTCGCCTGGACGGCCCTGCCCCTGCTGGTGCTCAGCGCCCTGGTGGGTGGCGCCGGCCAGGGCATGGGCCTGCGCGGAGCCGTCGGCGAGATCGCCGCCGCGGCTCCCGCCGAGCACCGCGGCGGCGCCCTGTCGGCGCTCTTCGTGGTCGCCTACTTCGGCATCTCGATCCCGGTGATCGGTATCGGCCTGCTCACCGCGCCGATCGGCCTGGCCCGCGCCGGCCTGGTCTTCACCGCCTGCATGGCCCTGCTCGCCGCCGCCTCCGGCGCCTACCTGCTGCGCCGGGCCCGCGCCGGCTCCTGAACCGGCCGCGGCCCGGTGGCGCCCGCCCGCTTCCACGCGCTCTCGCGCAGCAGCCGCAGGCCGTTGAGGCCGACGATGACGGTCGAGCCCTCGTGGCCGAGGACGCCGAGCGGCAGGGGCAGGGTGGCGACCAGGTCCCACACGACCAGGCCGGAGATGAACACCGAGGCGATCACCAGGTTCTGGACGACCAGCCGCCGGGCCGCCAGGGACAGCGCGATCACCGTGGGGACGGTCGCGAGTTCGTCGCGGACGACGACCGCGTCGGCGGTCTCCAGCGCCAGGTCGGAGCCCGCCCGGCCCATCGCGATGCCGGTGTGGGCGGCGGCGAGGGCGGGGGCGTCGTTGACGCCGTCGCCGATCACCAGCACCTTGCGCCCGGCCCGCTCCTGCTCCTGGACGGCGGCGACCTTGTCCTGGGGGAGCAGCCCGGCGCGGACGTCGGTGATGCCGACCTCGGCGGCGAGGCGGGCGGCGGCGCGCGGGTTGTCGCCGGTCACCAGCACCGGGGCGGCGCCGGTCAGGGCCGCCAGGGCGGTGACGGTGGCGGCGGCGTCGGGACGCAGGCGGTCGGCGATGCCGAGCACGCCGACCGGGACGCCGTCGCGCTGGACCAGGACGGCGGTGCGCCCGTCGCGCTCCAGCTCCTCGGCGACGGCGACGGCGACGGCTGCGGCGGTGGCCTCCGCCTCGGTGGAGGGCGCGTCGGCGGCGCCGTCGAGGAGCCGGGCGGGGGCGCCGACCGCGATGACGGCACCGGAGACGGTGGCGGTCACCCCGATGCCGGGGGTGGAGGCGAAGCCCTCGGCGACCGGCAGGTCGAGGCCGCGTCGGCGGGCGGCGTCGACCACCGCGCGGGCCAGCGGGTGCTCGCTGGGGTGCTCGGCGGCGCCCGCCAGGGCCAGCAGTTCGTCCTCGTCCAGGCCGCTGCCGGTGAGGGGGAGCAGGTCGGTGATCCGGGGGGTGCCCTCGGTGAGGGTGCCGGTCTTGTCCAGCGCCACCGCGTCGACCTGCCCGAGCCGCTCCATCACGACGGCGGACTTCACCAGGACGCCGTGGCGGCCGGCGTTGGCGATCGCGGACAGCAGCGGCGGCATGGTGGCCAGCACCACCGCGCAGGGCGAGGCGACGATCATGAAGGTCATCGCCCGCAGCAACGAGCCGGTCACGGCGGCCCCGAAGGCCAGCGGGACCAGGAAGACGGCGAGGGTCGCGAAGACCATGCCCAGGGAGTAGCGCTGCTCGACCCTCTCGATGAACAGTTGGGTGGGGGCCTTGGTCTCCGAGGCCTCCTCGACCATGGCGACGATCCGGGCGATCACCGAATCGGAGGCGTCGCGCTCGACCTTCACGCGCAGGGCGCCGGTGCCGTTCAGGGTGCCGGCGAAGACCTCGTCGCCCTGCTGCTTGGCGGCCGGCAGCGGCTCACCGGTGATGGTGGCCTGGTCGATCTCGCTCGCGCCGTCCAGGACGCGGCCGTCGGCGCCGACGCGCTCGCCGGGGCGGATCAGGATGGTGTCGCCGACCACCAGGTCCTCGGTGGCGACGGTCTCCTCGCCGCCGTCGTCCAGCAGGCGGGTGGCGGTGGTGGGGGCGAGGTCGAGCAGGCCGCGTACCGAGTCCTGGGTGCGGGCGGTGGCCAGCGCCTCCAGCGCGCCCGAGGTGGCGAAGATGACGATCAGCAGCGCGCCGTCCATCACCTGCCCGATCGAGGCTGCGCCGATCGCGGCGACGATCATCAGCAGGTCGACGTCGAGGGTCTTCTCGCGCAGCGCCCGGAGGCCGGCCCAGCCGGGCTCCCAGCCGCCGGTGACGTAGGCGATCGCGTACAGCGGCCCCCAGGCCCAGGCCGGGGCGCCGGTCAGCTGGAGCGGCAGGGCGGTCAGGAAGGCGACGGTCGCGGCGGCGGCCCAGCGGGCCTCGGCCAGCGCGAAGACGCGCGTACGGCGCTTGGGAGCGGCGCCGCCGCGCGGGGCTGCGGCGGCTGGGCGCTCGGTGAGGGTTGCGGACATGGCTGTGGTGTTCCTCCACGCGGGCAGGACGGGGCGACGTGTCGACCATACAGGAATACATGAACAGCTCTTCATTTATTCCCGCTGGATTGACCCTCCCGGGTGATGCGGTTGTCGCCCCCGCCGGGCACGCCCTAGTTGGCCCGCGCGGCGAGGCCCTGCGGCCAGTGGCGGTGGTACTGGTCGATGACGTAGTCGTGGCCGTGGAGCCAGCCGTCCGTGGCCGGGTGGGCGTCGGTGAGGTGGGGGTGGCCCGGGGGCAGGTCGGCGTGGACGTGGTCGAGCCTGGCGGGGTCGCGGGCGGGCCAGATCGCGGTGGCGGCGGTGGCGGCGAGCAGGGCGATGGCGCCGAGGACGACGGCCGTCACCGGGAGGCCGGCGCCGGCGGCGAGCCAGCCGGCGAGGGGGTAGGTGAGCAGCCAGCAGCTGTGCGAGAGGGAGAACTGCGCGGCGAACGCGGCGGGCAGGTCCGCGTCGGCGGCGGAGCGGCGGATCAGGCGCCCGCCCGGCGTGAGGACGGCGGAACAGGCGGCGCCGATCGCGGCCCAGGACGCCAGCAGTGCGGCCCAGGACCAGCCGCCCGGGGCCGCGGCGGTGACGGCGGCGACGGCGGCCAGGACGGCGGGGAGCGCGAAGGCGGCCGGGAGCATGACGGCGCGGTCGGAGAGCCGTCGCAGGAGTCGGGGCAGGAGCAGGGCGGTCAGCATGGAGCCGGCACCGTAGGTGCCCAGGGCGAGCGAGACCGCGCCCGCCGGGCGGTGGAAGTGCTCGCGGACCGCGACGACGGTGTCGACGAAGACGATCGCCCCGGCGGCGGCGACCGCGAGGTCGAGGGCGAGCAGGGCCCGCAGGCGCGGGGTGGCCCAGAACAGGCGGGCGCCGAAGGCGGCCTTGGCGTGGACGCCGCCGGTCCGCTCGACGGGGGCGGGCTTGGGAAGGGCGACGGAGACGACCAGGGTGGCGGACGCGAGGAAGCCCGCGGTGGTGCCGGTGAACAGCCAGGTGTACGGGACCAGGGCGAGCAGGCCCGCGGCGAGCGCGGGACTGAACAGGGACTCCAGGTCGTAGGCGAGGCGGGACATCGACAGCGCCTGGGTGTAGTCCCGTTCGGCCGGCAGCACCTCGGGGATGGTGGCCTGGAAGGCCGGTGTGAAGGCGGCCGAGGCGGCCTGGAGCAGGAAGATCAGGACGTAGATCTGCCAGGCCTGGCTGACGAACGGCAGGGCGAGCGCGACGGCGGCGCGGGTGAGGTCCATCACCACCAGCAGCGTTCGGCGCGGAACGCGGTCGGCGAGGGCTCCGACCACCGGTGCGACGGCCACGTAGGCGACCATCTTGACGGCCAGCGCGGTGCCGAGGACCGCTGAGGCGTCGGCGCCGGCGATGTCGTAGGCGAGCAGGCTCAGCGCCACGGTGGCCAGGCCCGTGCCCACCAGGGCGATGACCTGGGCTGCGAACAGGTGGCGGTAGGTGCGGTTGCGCAGTGTGGACAGCATCGGCCCCGTCCCGGTCGGCGGCGTGGTGAGGCGGCATCATCGTAGCCAACACGTGCATACGTGTGCACGTGTTGGCTACGGTGGTGCGGCTCTCGCTGCCGTTCCGGGCTGCGGGGGTGGGTCGGCCGTGCGGCGGGTCAGTCGTGCGGCGGCAGGGAGCCGATCTGGTGGTCGGCGACGTTCAGCGCCTCGTCGACCAGCCGCCGGAGGTGCCCGTGGCGCAGCGAGTAGACGACGCGGCGCCCGTCCCTGCGCGTGGTGACCAGGCCCGCGAGGCGGAGCTTCGCGAGGTGCTGGCTGACGGAGGTGCGCGGGGCCCCGCACGCCTCGATGAGGGAGGTGACGTCGGCCTCGCCCGCGCCGAGCCGGTGCAGCAGTGCGAGCCGGGTGCGGTCCGCGAGCAGGGCGAGGACGGACGCGGCGACGTCCAGCCGCTCGCCGCTGCCCTGCCCCTGCTCCTGCGAGCCGTGTGCAGCTGCCAGGTCGGTGCTTGTGCTCATGTGCTCATCGTAGATCGGCGCGCGCCCGATGCGTGCACGCGTGCGCACGTGATGGCTCCGCGCTGTCGGGGCCGCCGGGCGGGCCCGGCTCTCGGGGTGTTCAGCGACCGGGGCCCCAGCGGGCTTCGAGCCGGCGGGTGCCGTCGGGGGTGGTGACGGCCCGCCAGCTGGCCCGCATCCGCACCGTGCGGCGAGCGGCGCCGGCGCCCCTGGAGGCGGTCGGGGCGCCCACGGCCTGGAGCACGGAATTGTCCAGGGGGCTGTCGGCGAGCCTGCGCACGATCGCGGACAGGGTCGCGGCGACCGAGCCGCGCGCCGGTGCGGATGCGGGCCAGCTGGCGGGGAGGGGCTGGCGGCGGTGGAAGGCGCCGAGAACGGCCACGGGGACCTCACCTTCGTTGACGTATCGTCCGACGCGGCGGATCGATCGGGTGTGGGCGGCTGAGGGCGTGTCTTGTGGATGCTCCGGAGGGCGGTGACGGGGCGCCGGGCCCGCGTCAGCCGGGCGGGGACGAGTCCGAGCCTAGGCCGCGGACCCTCGGGGGGCGGGCGATCCTGACGCCCCCTTGACTGCGCGGGCGTCGTCACTGACGGTGTCCTGACGGCGGCCCCGCGTATCGAGGGCCTCCGGCCCGGACGCGATCGCGCTCCGGCGGGGCGGCGCGTCGGGCGGACGGCCGTCGATACGCGGGCGAGGGGAGGGAGAGCCATGGCAGGCCGGTCAGACGGCGCCGGCGCGGTCCGCGACGGCCGGGGGGCGAACGATTGGGACGGGACGGGTTCGTTCACTAACATCGACAGTGGCCCTGGATATAGGGAACACATCCGTTCATTGCGGACAGCCGGTGAACGGGCGTGTCGAGAGGTGGAACCGAAGAAGGTGCGCAGCCATGCCCGCTGAACCCGCAGTCGCGCGCGGACCGGCGACGGGCGCCCCGCTCCGCAGGCGCGGCGAGGCGCTGGAGAACGCCATCTTCGAGGCCGCCCTCCAGCAGCTCACCGCCGACGGCTACGCCCGGCTCACCATGGAGGGCGTCGCCGCCGCCGCGCAGACCGGCAAGGCCGCGCTCTACCGGCGCTGGCCCTCCAAGGAGGAACTGGTCAAGGACGCGCTGCGCGCCTGCCTGCCCCCGGCCGGCCCGCCGCCCGACACCGGCGGCCTGCGCGGGGACCTGCTGGAGGTGGTGACCAGGCTGCGCGCGGCGATGCTGAGCGAACCCGGGGCCGCCGTGCGGGCCATCATGGGCGAGCTGGACCGGCACCGGGCCCACACCTTCCTGGCGATCGTGCTGGAGCGGGTGGTGGAGCCCACCGCCGCGCTGATCGCCGAGGTGCTCGCCCGCGGTGCCACCCGGGGCGAGGTCCGCCCCGGGTCCGTCACCCCCCTGGTCACCGACGTCGTCCCGGCGCTGATGCTGTACCGGATCAAGATGTGCGGCGGCGCGCCGGCGCAGCTCGACCCGGCGGAGATCGTCGACGAGGTGCTGCTGCCGATCGTCCGTCCGTGACGGACGGTCAGGCCGATGGCTGATGGCCGACGGCCGGTCCGGGGTGGGCCCCGGACCGGCCGTGGCCGTGCGGGCGGGCCGTCAGCCCGCGTCGGACGGCGCCTGGGCCGGGACGGCGGGCGCCGGCCCGGAGCCCGCCTCGGCGGCCCGGGCGGCGGAGGCCTCGAAGAAGCGCAGCAGCTCCACCGGGAACGGAAGCACCAGCGTCGAGTTCTTCTCCGCCGCGACCTCGACCACCGTCTGCAGCAGCCGCAGTTGCATCGCCGCCGGGGTCTCGGACATCGTGACGGCGGCCTCGGCGAGCTTGGCGGCGGCCTGGAACTCGCCGTCCGCGGTGATGATCCGGGCCCGCCGCTCGCGGTCGGCCTCCGCCTGGCGGGCCATCGAGCGCTTCATCGAGTCGGGCAGGCTGACGTCCTTGATCTCCACCCGGTCGATGTGCACGCCCCACCCGGTGGCCGGGCTCTCCAGCATGACCTCCAGCCCTTGGTGCAGGTTCTCCCGGCCGGAGAGCAGGTCGTCCAGCTCGCTCTTGCCGATGATCGAGCGCAGCGAGGTCTGGGCGACCTGAAGCATCGCGAAGGAGTAGTTCTGGACGTCCACCGTGGCCTTGACCGGCTCGACGACGCGGAAGTACAGCACGGCGTCGACGCTGACGGAGACGTTGTCCTTGGTGATGCCCTCCTGGGCGGGCACCGGCATGGTGACGACCTGGACGTTGACCTTGCGCATCCGGTCGACCACCGGCACCAGCAGGGTGAGGCCCGGCTGGCGGACCTGCTCGCGCACCCGGCCGAGCCGGAACACCACGCCGCGCTCGTACTGCTGCACCACCCGAACGCCGGTGATCAGCCAGAGCAGCGCCAGCACGACGACGAGAACGACAATTGCCACGTTCGTCCGACCTTCCCCGTAGCGGCGCAGCCCGGGCCGGGTCCGGAACGGGCCCTGTCGCGCGGGTGCGAGCCGCGCAGGACAGTATGCGCCCCGGCCGCGGGGATCGACAGCCGCGTGCGCCGGGGATCCTGACGGGCCGTCCGCTCCGCCGGTCGGTCCGTTCGGCGACGCCGCGGACGGCGGGCGGGTGGGCACCCTTCTCGGTGCCCTGGTCCGCTCGGTGGCGACGTAGAGCATCACCACGAACAGGCCGAAGAACAGGAAGGACG
>NZ_JBFBIR010000099.1:0-19299 GCF_040685715.1 Kitasatospora sp. NPDC088264 | reverse complement strand
AAGTCCTGCAGACCGGCGGGACCCTGCTGCTGATGTACTGGCAGCTCAAGCACACTGCCCTGGTCCCGGGCTTCCCCGAGTACGCCAACTACGAGTCGACCGCGGAGCAGATCAAGCTCTTCGAGATCAACGTCATCCATGGCCTTCTGCAGACCAAGGCATACGCCACTGCTTGGGAGCAGGGGAATATCAGGCGAGGCACAGCCACTCCGGAGCAAGCCGAAGAACGCATCAACTACCTCCTCACCCGGCAGCAAACCCTGCACCGAACGCCTCCGCCGATTCTGCACGCGGTGCTGGACGAAAGCTGTCTCAGGAGGACCATCGGCGGCCGAGACGTCATGATCGAGCAACTACTCCACCTTGAAAGACTGGCCAGTCAACCCAGGATCTTCATCCAGGTGGCTCCCTACTCTCTCGGCGAGAGCAGGCCGTTCACTCGCGTAGTAACCATGCTGATGCTGCCGACACGCAAAATGATCGCCTACAGCGAGACCGAGCAGCGCGGCTACCTCGACCGCGATACCGAGTCGATCGCAGCCTTGCTCAGGGACTACGATCAACTGCTGGCCGAGGCCAAGAATCAGGCCGACTCAGTAGCTATGATCCGCTCGGTACGGAGGGACCTTGAATGGACGTCAAACTGACTCGCGCTTCCTGGCGCAAGAGCTCCTATAGCGGCAGTGGCGGTCAGTGCGTCGAGGTCGCCGACGGCTTCACCGGACTCATGCCCGTCCGCGACTCCAAAGACCCCGACGGGCCCGTCCTCCTCTTCCCCTCCCCCGCCTGGCAGGCCTTCGTCACCGCCATCCACGCCGGCGAGTTCGACGCCCGGTAGCAGCAACTCCCGGCCCCGCCGCCCCGATCCAGGGCGGCGGGGCCTTCTCAACCCCTCCACCCGGTTCAACCCGCCGCCGTGACCTCAGGGGGTGATGAACTGATGATCTGGCCCAACACCGTCCGGGCGAACGTCAAGACCGGGCACGACCGGGAGGTGTTCGCCGTCTACCCGTACCGCTCGGCCTGCCCGCAGTCGGTCTGGGCGCAGCTGATCGCCGAGGCCCGGTCCGACATCTTCCTCGCCGGCTACACCAGCTACTTCGTCTGGCTGGAGCAGCCCGCCCTGTTGCAGACTCTGCGGCGCAAGGCCGAGAGCGGCTGCCGGGTCCGGTTTCTCCTCGGGGATCCGGTCTCCGACACGACGCGTCAGCGCGAGCAGATCGAGGACGTGGCGCTCACGGTGTCCACCAGGATCAGGGTCGCCCTGGAGAACCTGGCCAAGCTCTCCGGCACCGAGGGCATCGAGGCCCGGTTCAGCGCTCCGGACGACGGCCCGAACCACGTCGGACTCTCCGTCTTCCGCTTCGACGAGCACGCCCTCGTCGCGCCCCACCTCGCCCGCTCCGTCGGCCACGACTCGCCCCTGATGCACCTGCGGCGCAGCGGGGAGAACGGCATGTTCGACCGCTTCGCCGAACACGTCGAAGAACTCTGGTCCCGGGGCAGCGACATCCGTTCCGGCCCGCGCTGACACCTGCGTCTAACCCGGCGCCGGAGTGGGAAGTCATCCCCATCGACTTTCCACTCCGGCCGCAGGAGGCAACCGCGATGGACACCACTTGGCGCAAGAGCAGCTACAGCGGCGGCGGAGGCGAATGCGTCGAGGTCGCCGACGGCTTCACCGGTGTGCAGCCCGTCCGGGACTCCAAGGACCCCGACGGGCCCGTCCTCCTCTTCCCCTCCCCCGCCTGGCGGGCCTTCGTCACCGCCGTCAGCGCGGGTGAGTTCGACGCCCGGTAGCGGCAATTCCTGGGTGGAACAAAGGAACTGTTGGGTACTGGTGACAGCCTCGTCTCGGCCGTCCAGTCGCCCGTGGGGTCCGTGTGGACGCGTGCGTCAGTGGTCGGGGGTGTGGGCAGCGGGGCGGACGGCGTCGGGCAGCAGGTGGAGTTCGTAGGGTGTGTAGCAGTCCGACATCTCGCTTCCGACCACGGCGCCGCAGTGGCAGGCACGGTTGGGTGGGCCGTCGCCGGGGGCTCCGCAGCAGCTGGGTGGCCCGGTCGTTGTTGTGTGCCAGGTGAGGCCGGTCCCGTCCTCGGGGTGCAGGACGAAGGTGTTCCGGGGTCCGGCCGAGACGACGACCGTTCCGTCGAAGTCGCTGATGCACGGGCCGCCGGGGTAGGCGGGGGGCCAGTCGTCCTGGTCCTCGGCAGGGACGAAGGGCGGCCCGTGCGGCTGCGGATCGACGGCGTAGTGGCCACGGGGCATGGTGGGTGGGGCCTGTCGCCGGCCGTTGACGAGCTCGCCCTCGAACAGGTGCCGGGCAGGAACCGCCGGGAGGGGCTCAAGGTCGGCCGTGAGGGCCTCGCCGCAGGCGGCGCAATGAAAAATCGTCATCGCGGTATGTCTACAGCGACGGCCCTCACCTCGCAACGGGATTCCGTTCCCCCGCCGACCGGGGGCTCGTCAGAGGCTCCCCTGGAAGGCGGGTTCGGGGGAACCGGTCGCCGAAAGTCGCCGAAGCGCGAGGAAGCCCTGCCGAACGTGTTCGGCAGGGCTTCCTCTGAGACGGCCCGAGCTTGTGCACCGGTGACGGTGGCTATGCGTTCACCGCCGTCGGGCGCGGGTCAGTCCGAGTAGCGGCGGAAGAACTCACGATCCGGCCAGTCGTCGTCGAAGGACTCGATGAGGCGCTCGTACAGGCGGTGCCGGTTGACGCCCTTCTCCTGCCGGAAGAGGGCTTCGGCGTGGTCGAGCACCTCCTGCCACCGCAGGGCGTGCATGCAGTACTGCATCACCTCCAGGTTCCAGGGGTCGATGTCCTGCATGAGCGCGAGGAACCGCACACGGACCGCCGGCCTGCAGCGCTCCCCTGCGGCGGTGATGTGATCGGCCAGGTCCTCCAGGAGCGGCTCGACCTGGTCCACGCCGTCGGCGATCTGCTGGACCTTCAGCAGAAAGTCGATCTTGTCGAGGACGAGGCCGCAGCCACCGTCGTCAGCAGGGGAATTTGTACTCAACATACTTTCCTGTCGCGTCGAGTCCGACCTTGTTGAAGGCTTCAACGGCTGCGGCTTCGGCGTTGGTCCCGCGGGGCTTGTAGTGGCCGGACTTGTTGTTCACCTCTACCATCCTGCCGCTCTTGAAGCGGACCTCGCCAGCGGCCAGCACCTGTGCGCCCTTGGTGAGTGCGATGTGGCCGTCGCCCCGGCCGATCAGCAGGGTACCGTCGGTCAGAACCACGTACACGTAGTTGCCGGTGCGCGTGCCCACCGTGCCCGGGGCGAAGATCCTGGTCCAGCCGTCCTTGTCCTCCGGGTACAAGTTGTCGAACACCGTCGGGTTGGGGTCGTCGGACGCCGTGCTGTAGACCGGTCCCGAGGTGTTCGCGGCGAACCCGTAGGACGCGCGGAGTCCGGGGGCGCCGGGGACCAGGCAAACCTTGCGGAGGTCGTCCGCAACCTTGGCCTCGGCCTCAAGACCCCGGAGCGTGTCGCGGTCGACGGCGGGGTTGTTGCGAAGCACCTTGAGTGCCTCTTCCGTCCCGGCACCGCTGTCGAGGGTGAGGCGGAACTTGCCGACTGCGTCGGCCACCGAGTTGAAGCCCTTGAGTGCCGCTTCGCTGTAGCCGTTGAGGGTGGCCTGGAGGGCGAGCCTGGCCTCTTCGATGCCGACGCCGGCCTCCAGCGCGAAGCGGAAGGCGATGACGCCCTTGGCGGCCTTGGTCAGGGTGCCGACGGGGGCGACGGTCGCCGCCGCCCAGCCGCAGGACGCGTTCAGGCGGGGGTCGTTGAAGCACTTGACGAAGTCGTCGGTCAGCATGTGGAGGAGCAGCCGGGAGCTGTCCCCGCTCGTGCACACGCCTTCGGAGCCGCAGTAGACCTTGTAGTGCTGGGCGAAGTAGCTGTAGGTGAGCTCGATGGTGGAGTCGTACTGGGCCTTGCCGTCGAGTTGCTGGGTGTTGAGGACGAGAGTGTCCCACTTGCCGTACTTGCCCTTGCAGGCGTCGACGCTGAGCCCGACCTCGGGGCAGGTGCGCATGACGTAGTCGACGGTGCCAGAGATCCTGACCTTGACCGGGACGGTGCAGATCTGCTCCCCGGCGGAGTTCTTGTGCCACGTCTTGGAGTCGCCGAAGAGCCAGCCGCCCAGGGTGCCAGGGTCGTCGGCGATGCACTTGGACATGTCGTCCTTGACGATGTCTGGCTTCACGTCGTCGTGGGGCACGACCTCGACGTAGTACGCCCGGCCACCGTTGTCGCTGCCGCTGCCGTCGCTGCCGTCGTTGCCGGCGGTGCCGGCCGCGGTCTCGGCGGCGGCGGCCTCCGCTTGCTGCTTCTGCCAGACGGCGGCCCAGGCTTCCGCGGCGACCTTGTCGGCTTCGTCGGCGCTCTTGTGTGCGGCTGCGGCACTCGACTGGGCCTGGTCGGCGGCGTTCTTGGCGGTGGCCGCGTACTGGCGGGCCTGGGCCGCGTAGCCGGTGGCCATGGCCGCCGAGGCACTGGCACTGCGTGCTGCGGCGTTGGCGGAGGCGGCGGAGATCTGGGCCTGCTTGGCGTAGCCGGCGGCCTGCTGGGCGGAGGTCTGGCTCTGCTGGGCGGAGGCAGCGGCCTTGCTGGACCAGTCGGCAGCCTGGGCCGCCGACGTGCGGGCCTGGTTGGCGTAGCCGACGGCCTCGTCGGCGGCGCCGCGGGCGGTGGCGTAGGCCTGGGAGGCCTCGGCCGCGTACTGGCGGGCGAGGGCGACCGAGCCGTCGATGGTGGCGAGGTAGGACTGGATGGTGGCGACGTGGGTGGCGGTGACGGCGTCACGCTGCTGGGCCTTGGGCAGGCCCGTCTGCAGGAACGGCATCAAGCGGTCGGCCGGGCCGGAGAGGACGGCCTGGGCCGCGGCCTTCGTTTCAGGCCCACCACTGGTCAGGGCCTGGGAGACCAGGACTCGGTTGTCGTCGTCGCGGGCCTTGAACTGACCAATGGCCAGGAAGGCGCGGACGTCGTCGATCGTGCCGTCCAAGGCCTTGCCCGCGGCCTCCTTCACGCCGGGGCCACCGGCCGTCATGACCTGGGAGAGCAGGACCCTGTCATCGTCGTCCTTGCCCGGGTACTGCCCGGTAGCCAGGAAAGCGCGCACCTGATCGGGGGTGCCCACCGAGGCGGTCTCCGCCGCGAGACGCTTCTCCAGCTTGCCCGGGGCCTGGGAGATCGCCATCACGCTGGTGCGGTCGTCGCGGTCTCGGGCCACCGCCAGGCCGGTGTTCAGGAAGGTCTGGACGGCACTGTCATCGCCCTCCAGAGCGGTCTGGGCGGCGGCCTTGGTCCACGGGCCGCCGGCATCCAGCAGCCGCAGCGCAGCCTGACGGCCCTTGAGGAGCGCGGACTTCGGGTCGACCCCCGCGGCCGTCGCGTCTTTGATCAGCTGTTCGGTTTCGGTGGCGACCTGGGTTGCCTTGCCGGCCTCCCACACGGCGGTCCTGGCCTTCCGGTCCGCTTCGCGGGAAGCCTCGTCTGCGGCAGCCATCTCGACGGCCTGCTGCTCGTCCAGACGCTCCTGGTCGGAGGCGCGGGCGATGTCGGTGACCTTGTGAGCCTGCGTGGCGGAGTTCGCGGCCGAGTCTGCGGCGGCACCGGCCGCGGTGGCGGCGGCCTGCGCGGTGGCGGCCCAGCTTCCGGCGTTGCCAGCATGCTGGGCTGCTTCGTCAGCCGCGGCAGCGGCCGCGTCGGCGTGGTCCGCGGCGGCGGTGGCGGCCCGCTGGGCATCACCGGCCACGGCGGCGGCGTCGCTGGCGATCTTCACGGTAGCGTTCGCCGCGCGGGTGGCTTCGGCCGCGGCACTCTTGGCTCGGGCGGCGGCCTGGCGGGCCCGGTAGGCGGCAGCGTCCGTCACACCCGAGTAGCCAGCCGCCTCGGCGGCGGCCTGGGCGGCGGCGGCAGCGTTGATACCCGCAGAGGCGGCGGCCTGAGCCGCGGCGCGGGCCTGAGTCGCGGCGGTGCCGGCCCACTGGCTGGCCTCAGCCGCAGCACGAGCGTCCACGGCGACATTGCGGGCGGTCACCGCCGCTGCACGCGCCAGGTCAGCCTTTCCCGCATCGCCGGCGGCCCCCGCAGCAGCAGCCAGCGCACGGGATGCGGCATTGCCCGCCTTCGTCGCGGCCGAGGCCGCGGCGGCCGCGGCGTTCGCAGCCTGTCGGGAGGCTTCGTTCGCGGCCTTGGCCGCCGACGAGGCGGTCTGAGCTGAGTCGGCCGCGCGCCCGGCAGCGTCCGCCGCGCGCCCGGCAGCGTCCGACGCCTGACCGGCCGAACCCTGCGCGGCCTTGGTCTCGGTGGCAGCCCGCTCGGCGGCCTCCTTGGCCAGACGGGTCGCGTCCAGTGCCTTACCCGCCGCGTCCTTGGCGGTCCGGGACTGCTCACCCGCCTGGGCGGAGGCATTCTTCGTCAGGTCCGCCAACTGCGCGACGGTCAGCGTCTCCTGGTCGTGGGCTGCCGCGGTCTGGTAGCCGTACTGCAGGAACTGCCGGACATCCTCCATCGTACCGTCCAGCGCGGTGTTCGCGGCCTTCTTCACCTCCGGTCCGCCGGAGGTCATTAGCTGGGAGAGGCGGACGCGGTCGTCGTCTTCCCTCGCCTTGTATTGATCGACGTTCAAAAACCTGGTCACGTCGCCGAAGGAACCGTCCAGAGCCGCGTTGGCCGCGGCCCGCACGCCGGGTCCGCCTGCGGTCATGATCTGCGACAGCAGTACCCGCTGGTCGTCCTCGTAGGCCTTCCTGGCGTCCTTATCGAGGAAGGCCTGTAGGTCTGCCGCCGACCCCTTCAACGCGGCGGTCCCGGCCTCACGCACCCCGGGACCAGAGGTCGCGATCAGCTCCTCGATCCGCGTCCTCAGGTCCTTGTCGGCGGCGGCTGCCTGACCCATCATCAGGAAATTCTTCAGGTCGTCGGCCGAGCCCGTCAGAGCGGTCTCTGCGGCCCCGCGCACCGCGGGTCCCCCGGCCTGCCACGCCGCGACCACCTTCACCCGGTCCGCGTTCGGCCCGGTCGCCAGCGGCACATCGGCCGCCGCCGCCGGGATCACCAGAAGCCCCGTCAACAGGCTGCCGGCCACAAACCCGGCCACCAGCCGCGACCGGGCCCGTGATGTCAAAGACACCCTCATAGATATACGAATCCGTTCTGTGTGGGCGTGCCGGAGCGTCGTGCAACCAGTGGCACGACGTTCGGCGGCCCTGGAAATCGATCAGAAGCGTGGGGTGCGGGATGAAGCACCGCACCACGGCCTGCCGCACCGCCAGGAGGCGTTGCGGCAGGCGATATGCGTCATGTAGCGCCGGCCCAGCTCATGGCGTGTTCCGCCGGGAGCCAGCACGAGCGTGAATCAGCCGGTGATGGCGAAGGTCCAACCGGGCATGCTCTCCCAGGCGAGCCACTGGTTGTTCTGGTAGGTGGCGCGGGACATGGTGCCGTTGGTGCCGGTGGCGAAGAGTTCGAGGGCGTTGGTGTAGGCGTTGTAGGTGGCGGAGGGGGTGCCGGAGAACTTCCAGTCGCTGATGGTGCTCCAGTCGGCCCAGGTCTTGGTCTTGTTGTCCCAGTAGTTGTGGCCGAGTTCGCCGGTGTCGCGGACGGCGAAGAGTTCGACGGCGCCTGCGGCGGGATTGTAGACGGCGGTGGGGGTGCCGTTGAACTGCCAGCCGCCCATGGTGGTGATGTCGGACCAGCGGGCGCCGTTGAGGCTGTAGCTGTGGGCCATCGCGTTGTTGGTGGTGGTGATGAAGACCTCGGCGCTGTTGTTGGCCGGGTTCACGACGGCGGTGGGGCTGCCGGTCACGGCCTGGCCGCCGATGGTGCTCCAGTCGCCCCAGGTCTTGGTCTTGTTGTCCCAGTAGTTGTGGCCGAGTTCGTTCCGGTTGCTGGTGGCGAAGAGTTCGACGGCGTCGGTGGCGGGGTTGTAGAGGGTGGTGGGGGTGCCGGTGAACTGCCAGGTGCCCAGGCCCCGGACGTCGTCCCAGCGGGCGCCGTTGGTGCTGTAGGTGTGGGTCATGTAGCCGTTCGTGTCCAGGGTGAACACCTCGGCGGTCTGGTTCGAGGGGTTGAACACGGCGACCGGGTTGGCCTTGAGCTTGAGGGCGCTGGGGACGACGCTCCAGCCGGCCCACTTCTTGGTGGCCGGGTCCCAGTAGTTGTGGCCGAGTTCGCCGGTCTTGCGGATAGCGAACAGTTCGGTGGCCTTGGTGGCGGGGTTGTAGATCGTGGCGGGGATACCCGTGAACTGCCAGTCCCCCAGGGCCTCCCAGCCGCTGTTCCAGCCCTTGCCCTCGGTGTTGGAGGCGTGGGCGAGGACGCCGTCGGTGCCCAGGGCGAAGATCTCCGCGGTCTTGGAGTCAGGGTTGTACACGGAGTTCACGACTGCGGAGGAGTAATCCACCGCAGTTCCCCATGCAGAAATGGCCTGCTGCACCCAGGGGCCGAGGTCGTCTACACGGCTGGAGGAGGCTCCGATGCGGGTCTCGGTGGAGGGTGTGCCCAGGCAGCCGCCCTGCCAGGAGCGGGATGCAACGCCGACAACCTCCGGGACGCCGTTCGTGGCACGCAGCAGGGGCGCGCCGGCGTCTCCCGGGCAGATGGCGGCTCCGCCGTCGGTCGGCGCAGTGTCCACACTGGTGGCGGTGACGGTACCGATGGCGTGGGTCGTGGCGTGAACCTTGGAGGGGACCCAGTCGGTGGCGGTGCGGCCATACCCGAGTACCCGCAGGCCCTCTCCAGTCACCGGGGCGGTGGTGGCGAGAGCGGCGGGCTTGATGTCCGTCACGGGGGTGGCAAGACGGGCCATGGCTAGGTCGCGATCGCCACGGGAAACGAGCTGGGCAATGGCGACCGACTTACCACCGATGGTGGCACTGCTCGGGACCGGGGGTGCTCCAGCGACGACGGCCGCCGGGTCGCTGGCGAAGCAGCCTGTCGAGGTGAGGAGCCAGTAGCGGTCGACGAGGGTGGCAGTGCAGGACCGCGAGTCCACGCTGCGTCCGGGCTGCCCGACCGTCACGGTGCCGACCGCCGGGTACTCGCCAGTGGAGGTCGGCACGCCCGGTCCGTCGGTGGCGTTGAGTTCGAGCAGCGTCGTCGCATCGGCAGACGCACCCTCTCCCAGCCCCGTCCACTTGTTCTTGGGAACGTCGAAGGTGGTGATCCTGCCAGCGGTGTTCAGCGTGGCCTTGACCGTGTGGGCATCGCCCCGGATGTCGTAGACCTTAGGGATCTCCATCGCCAGGTAACCGGTGGGTCCGGTGATCGTGAAGCAGACCTGGCTGGGAGTGGTCGCTCGGCTGAGCAGTTGGAAAAGACCGGGACCTGAGGCGCAGTCGGCGAGCTGGATGTGTCCGTCGCCCGCCTTCAGGGTGATCTTCCGGTCCGCGAGGATTTTCTCGGCGTCCGGATAGGAGAAACTCTCCACCGCCACCGGCGGCGTGGCCTCCGGTGACGCGGCCGTAGCCGGCATCGAACCGGCCATCAGGGGTATCGCCAAGGCCACGCCGAGCGGCCAGGCCAGTCTTCTCACCGTACGCACAAGGACTCCCCAAAGAGACGCGCCGGGGGAGGCATACCAGCATCCCCCGAGCTGGCAAAGAAAAGATCAAGCGGACGCTATCGGCTGAAATCCGCGCACGTCAAAGCCATTAGCCGCGCTGCCAACTGGCCTCTGACCCGGAGTCAATCCCCCAGTGGCCGAACAAAACCGAACCTTCCGGAATAGTCCTCGCCTAAAGCGGATATTCCGGATGAATTCGGGCGAGAACCATCCTTTCACAGTCCGGCCACGCTTCATCCCCATAGCGTCGAGCCAGGGCCAGGAGGCGCCAACGCCCCTGCGGGGCGGGCGGGAGCGGCGGCACGCCTGGCGTCCACGGCAGCGCCGGGGACACGGCGAAGGTGGAGGCGGACAGGCGCGCGCGGGATGACCCCGGTCCGGCCGCGGGCCCTACGCGGACGGCGCGCCCGTGTCCGCGTCCGCGGCGGGGGTGGTGGTCAGGCGGTGGCGGGCCGCGGTGAGGAGTTCGTCGGACAGGGCGGGGTCCTCGCTGGCGCGGGCCAGGAGGAGGGCTCCGACCATGGTGGACAGGTCGGCGAGGGCGCTCTCGCGGTCGGCGGCGTCGGGCAGGTGCTGGAAGCCGTCGGCCAGGTCGCGCAGTCCGGCGGTGAAGGCGGTGCGCAGCGGGGAGCCGGGTTCGGCGCGGGCCGCGTCGGCGGCCAGGGCTGCGGCGGCGCAGCCCTGGCCGGGGTTGTCGCGGTGGGGGGTGGAGAGGTAGCGGGCGAGGAACTCGGCGCGGGGGGTGGGGTGTTGGGCGGCGGCCGGGTCGGGGGTGGGGTCGTCGGCGAGGCGGTCCATGGCTTCGCGGCGTTCGGTGAAGGCGGCTGTGAGGGCTTGGGCGACGAGGTCGTCCTTGGAGGTGAAGTGCCGGTAGAAGCCGCCGTGCGTCAGGCCTGCGGCGGCCATCGCCTGGGGGACGCTGACCTGGTCGGAGCCCTGCTCCCGGATCAGTCTGGCGGTGTGGTCGATCACCTCCTGGCGGTGGCGTTCGGCCTCGGCCCGTGACACGCGGGGCATGCCTGCGTTCCTTTCCTCGTCCTGCGGTGGTGGTGGTCCTACTTTCCCATCCGGGCTTCCCCATCCAGTTTAGATGATGATAATAATCTAAACGTTGCGGTGCTCCGGCTACGGGCGCCGCCTTCCGAGAGCGAGGAACACGCACATGACCGTGATCGACGGCTCCACCGCCCTGGTCACCGGAGGCCTGCGCGGCCTCGGCCGGGCGTTCGTCGGGGAACTGCTGGCGCGCGGCGCGAAGAAGGTCTACGCCACCGCCCGCACCCCCGTGCCCAGCGAGGACGGGCGGGTGGAGGTCCTCGCCCTGGACGTCACCGACGACGCCTCGGTGGCCGCCCTGGCCGAGCGCGTCCAGGACGTCGACCTCGTCTTCAACAACGCCGGCGTCCTGTACCCGGGAGCGCTGCTCACCGGCGACCTGCGGCAGGTCCAGGCGACCTTCGACACCAACGTCCTGGGCCCGCTGCGCATCGCCCGGGCCTTCGCGCCGGTGCTGGCGGCCCGTGGCGGCGGAGCGCTGGTCGACATCCACTCCGCGCTGTCCTGGGGCGCGGGCGCCGGCGCCTACGGCGCCTCCAAGGCCGCCCTGTGGTCCCTGACCAACTCCCTGCGCCTGGAGCTCGCCGCCCAGGGCACCCAGGTCGTCGGCGTGCACCTGGGCTTCGCGGACACCGAGATGGTGGCGGCCCTGCCCGTCGACAAGATCCCGGCCGCCGAGGTGGCCCGCATCGTCCTGGACGGCGTCGAGCGCGGCGATCGCGAAGTCCTCGTCGACGACCTCACCCGGGCGCTCAAGTCCGCGCTCCCCGGCCCGGTGGAGGGCCTCACCATCCCCATCCGCCGCTGAACCGCACCCCGCCGAAACCCGTCGAAACCCGCCGGCCACCGCCGGCCGACACCGAGGAGAACACCCATGCCCCTGTGGCACGTCTACCACCCTCCCGGCACCTACACCCCCGGGCAGAAGCAGCAGCTCGCCGCCGACATCACCGGGTTCTACACCCGCTTCGGGCTGCCGAAGTTCTACGTGATGACGCTCTTCCACGAGATCGGCGCCGACTCCTTCCACGTGGGCGACCAGCCCGCGCACGACGCGGTGCGGATCGTGGTCGAGCACATCGCCCGGCACACCGAGGACCCCGACCTGCGCAAGCGCACCCGGGAGGCCCTCGCCGCCCTCCTCGCGCCCCACACCACCGGGCGCGGCCTGTACTGCGAATTCCACATCGACGAGACGCCCCGGGACCTGTGGATGATCAACGGGATCGCCCCGCCCCCGTCCCAGAGCGAGGCCGAACAGCTGTGGGCCCGCGAGAACCGCCCGATCCCCTACTGATTCCCTGCTGACCTCCTGCTGACCTCCTGCCGATCCCCTTCCGACCTCCTGCCGACCTCCTGTCGACGGACGCCCCGGCACGGCGCCGCCACGAGAAGTCGGACAGGTCGACTTCCCACTCCAGGACCCACCGCCCCGGCACCCCGCGAGCGGTGGGTCCTGGCGGATCCAGGCAGGTTCAGGCAGGTTCAGCCGTCGAGGGCGGCGGGCGCACCGGCGAGGAGGGCGTCGAGCAGGCCGGGGAAGCGGGCGTCGAGGTCGGTGCGGCGCAGGCTGACGAAGCGGTTGCGCCCGGCGACGCGGGTGGTGGTGACGCCGGCCTCGCGCAGGACGCGCATGTGGTGGGAGACGGTCGACTTGTGGAGGTGGTCCAGGCCCAGGTCGCGGGGGGCGCAGGAGTGTTCGGCGCCGTCGGCGTAGCTGAGCAGCAGGGTCATCCGGACGGGGTCGCCGAGGGCGTGCAGGACCGTGACGAGGTCGATGTCGGCGGTGGCGGGCTGGGGCAGCCGCTCGTCTTCGGTCATGGCGCGTGGTCCTCGTCGGCTGGACATTGGTTTGACAATCATCCACCCATCCCTAGTGTTTGACGAGCGTCAAACTGTTGCCCTATCGTCAAACAATCGGGGGGCTTTCCCATGCCCGTACGCCTGCTCCTGCTCGCCCTCGGCACCTTCGCCATGGGCACCGACTCGATGGTCGTCGCCGGCATCCTCGGCCCGATCGCCGCCGACCTGGGGGTGTCCGTGCCGGCCGCGGGCCAGCTGGTCACCGTCTTCGCGCTCGGCTACGCGCTGCTGGCCCCGGTGCTGGCCGCGCTCACCGCCCGCTGGCCGCGCCGGCGGCTGCTGCTGACCGCGCTCGCGGTGTTCAGCGCGGCCAACGCGCTCAGCGCGCTCGCCCCCGGCTACGGCCTGCTGCTGGCCACCCGGGTCCTGGCGGCGGCCGGGGCCGCGCTGTACACGCCGACCGCCAACGCGGTGGCCACCACCCTGGTCGCCCCCGAGCGGCGCGGACGGGCGCTGGCCACCGTGCTGGGCGGGATGACGGTGGCCACCGCGCTGGGCGTACCGCTGGGCACCTGGGTGGGGCGCGGCGACTGGCGGATGACGATGTGGCTGGTCACCGCGTTGGGCGTGGCGGCGCTGGCGGGGCTGGCGCTGCTGCTGCGCGACCTGCCGGCGCCGGTGGCGGCGCCGGGGCTGCGGGCGCGCCTGGCCCCGCTGGGGCAGCGGCGGGTGCTGGGGGCGGCGGCCACCACGCTGGCGTTCTTCCTGGCCTTCCAGTGCGTCTACATCTACCTGGCCACCGCCGTCTCGGGGGCGACCGGGGGCGACGCGGACCGGCTGAGCCTGGTGCTGCTGACGGCGGGCGTGATGTCGGTGGCGGGCAGCTGGCTGGGCGGGCGCCTGGTGGACCGGGTCGGGGTGCGGCGGGTGCTGCTCACCGGCTCGACGGTGGCGGCGGGCGCGTTCGCCGCGCTGCCGTGGCTGGGGCGCAGCATGCCGGGGGCGCTGGTGTACGCGGCGGTGGTGCCGCTGGCGGGGTGGGCGGTGTCGGTGGCGCTGCCGCACCGGCTGGCGTCGATCGATCCGGGGAACGCGCCGCTGCTGATCTCGCTGAACAGCAGTGCGCTGTACCTGGGGACGGCGGCCGGGGGTATGGCGGGCAGTGCGGCGATCGCGGTGCTGGGCGGGCGGTGGTTCCCGTTCGCGGCGGCGGGGCTGGCGCTGGTGGCGGCGGTGACGGCGGCGGCGACCACGCGGGACGCGCGGGCGGGTGCGCCGACGGAGGAGGAGGCGACGGTGCCGGCGCCGGCACCGGCACCGGCGCCGTCGCGGTCCTGATCCTCGGGCGGGCGGGGTTCAGCGGGCGGGGTCTCAGCGGGCGGAGCCGAGGTTGCGGTCGGCCTCGGCTCCGGCGAGCAGCAGGGTGGTCTCCTCGATGCGGCGCAGGCGCCCGCAGGGGCCGTACTGGCCGAAGAGGTAGACCTCCATGGAGACCTGGGTCCCGTCGGTCTTGAGGACGTCGACGGTGTGCCGGGTGGCGGTGCGGTCGCCGTCGTGGAGTTCCTCGTGGACCTCGACGCGGCCGGAGGCGACCACGGCGCGCAGGTGGCGGATGTGGTCGGTGAAGGCGGCGCGGTCGTCCCAGCGGCCGTCGGTGCGCTGGCGGTAGTCGGGGGTGAAGTGGCGCTCGACGGCGGTCTCCAGGTCGAGGCCGGGGGTGAAGAGCAGGTCGTCGAGGGCGGCGGCGATGGTGGTGCGGGGGGCGGTGGCGGGCATGGGGGTTCCCTTCTCGGAATCCGACAATGCGTGCGTGGCGCACGCTTCATGGGATGAGCGTACCCCAGGAATGCGTGCGTCGCGCACGCTATGATCGGGGGGTGGACCACTCCCCCGAAATCCCCGACCCCGGCCCCGACCCCGGCCCCGTTCCTGAAACTGCCTCCGGCCTCGGGGACGCCGTCGCCCAGGCCCTGGCCGTCCTGCTGCGCCGCCCCGCCCGCGCCGCGCTCTACCGGCGCCTGACCGAGGGCCTGGGCGAGGCGGTGGACGAGGTCACCTACCCCGTGCTCTCCGGCCTGGCCCGCACCGGGGCGCGCAGCGCCGCCGACCTGGCCGCCGAGATCGGCCTGGACCGCTCCGGGGTCAGCCGCCGGGCCACCCGTCTGGAGGAGGCCGGGCTGCTGCGCCGCGCGGCCGACCCGCGCGACCAGCGCGCCACCCTGCTGACGCTGACCGGTGCGGGCGAGCGCACCGTGGCGGTGATGCGCCGGCGCCTGGCCGGCGGCATCGAGGAGGCGCTCGCCTCCTGGCCGCCCGGGGAGGCCGAGGCGTTCGCCCGGTCGCTGCGGCGCTTCACCGAGCAGGGCCCGTTCGGCTGAGCACGGGGCGAAGGGACGGCGGAGCAACGGGGCCAAGGGGCGCACGGGGCGGCGGGGTTAAGGGGCGACGGGGCGCGCGGGACAGCGCCTCCGGGAAGGACGGGCCCGGAAAACGCGGGTGCCCCGGGCCGGGGAACCGGTCCGGGGCACCCGCGGGCGCGGGATCAGGCGCCGAGGACCTCGCCGACCAGGGCGCGGGCCTCCTCCTGCACCCGGGCCAGGTGGCCGGTGCCGAGGAAGGACTCGGCGTAGATCTTGTAGACGTCCTCGGTGCCCGAGGGGCGGGCCGCGAACCAGGCGTTGTCGGTGCACACCTTGATGCCGCCGATCGGTGCCCCGTTGCCGGGCGCCTCGGCCAGCACCGCGGTCACCGCCTCGCCGGCCAGCTCGCCCGCGGTGACCTGCTGCGGGGAGAGCCGGGCCAGGCGCGCCTTCTGCTCGCGGTCGGCCGGGGCGTCCACGCGGGCGTAGGCGGGGGCGCCGTGGCGCTCGGTCAGCTCGCGGTAGTAGGCGCTGGGGGTGGCGCCGGTGACGGCGGTGATCTCGGAGGCCAGCAGGGCCAGCAGGATGCCGTCCTTGTCGGTGGTCCACACCCCGCCGTCGCGGCGCAGGAACGAGGCGCCGGCCGACTCCTCGCCGCCGAAGGCGATCGAGCCCTCCGCCAGCCCGTCGACGAACCACTTGAAGCCCACCGGCACCTCGACCAGTTCGCGCTTGAGGTCGGCGGCGACCCGGTCCAGCATCGAGGAGGACACCAGCGTCTTGCCGACCGCGGCGTCGACGGGCCAGTCCGCGCGGTGGCGGTACAGGTAGTCGACGGCCACCGCCAGGTAGTGGTTGGGGTTCATCAGGCCGCCGTCGGGGGTGACGATGCCGTGCCGGTCGGCGTCCGCGTCGTTGCCGGTGGCGATGGCGTACTCGTCCTTGCGGCCGATCAGGGAGGCCATCGCGGACGGCGAGGAGCAGTCCATGCGGATCTTGCCGTCCCAGTCCAGCGTCATGAACCGCCAGGTCGGGTCGGTGACCGGGTTGACCACCGTCAGGTCCAGGCGGTGCGTCTCGGCGATGCGCGCCCAGTACGCCACCGACGCCCCGCCCAGCGGGTCCGCGCCGATGCGCAGCCCGGCCGCGCGCACCGCGTCCAGGTCGAGCACGGCGGGCAGGTCCTCGACGTAGGTGCCCAGGTAGTCGTGGCGCCCGGTGGTCGCCGCCGCCAGCGCCCGCGCGTACGGGACGCGCTTGACGCCGCGCAGGCCCTCGCGGATCAGCTCGTTGGCGCGGTCCTGGATCCAGCCGGTGGCCTGCGAGCCGGCCGGGCCGCCGCTGGGCGGGTTGTACTTGAAGCCGCCGTCGCGCGGCGGGTTGTGCGAGGGGGTGACGACGATGCCGTCCGCCAGCGCCCGGGGGCTGCGCCGGTTGTGGGCCAGGATCGCGTGCGAGACCGCGGGCGTGGGGGTGTAGCCGTCGGCCGCGTCCAGCAGCACCTGGACGCCGTTGGCGGCCAGCACCTCCACCGCCGTCACCTTCGCCGGCTCCGAGAGCGCGTGCGTGTCGGCGCCCAGGAACAGCGGTCCGGCGATGCCCTGTTGGGCCCGGTACTCGCAGATCGCCTGCGTGGTCGCGGCGATGTGGTCCTCGTTGAACGCGGCGTCCAGCGAGGACCCGCGGTGGCCCGAGGTGCCGAACGCCACCCGCTGGCCGACCTCCTGAGGGTCCGGGTTCAGCGCGTAGTACGCCGTCACCAGCCGCGCCACATCCACCAGGTCATCCGGCTGCGCCAACTGCCCGGCCCGTGCGTGTGCCATCCGTCTTCTCCCGCCAACTTCCCGTACGCGTCCTTGCCCCGTGCCACCGATCGTAGCCAGAACGCGACCGTGCCCCGAACCGCGAGGCGGGGCGGGGCACGGCGGGGCCGGGGTTCAGGGGCCGGGGTTCAGGCGGGCAGTTGCTGGCGGTAGGCGTCCAGGGCGGGCGCGGTGGTGGTGGCGAGGAACTCGGTCACCGTGTAGGCGACCAGGCCCTCGCGGGCGAAGGGGTCGGTGCGGGTCAGCTCCTCGACCGCGGCGCGGTCCTCGCCCAGCGCGATGATCACCCCGCCCTCGCGCGGCACCTTGCGGCCCGAGGCGAGGAACGTACCGGCCTCGTAATGCCCGCGCAGCCACTCCACGTGCTGCGGCAGGGCGGCGTCGATGCGCTCCAGCGGGGCGGTGTACGTCAGCTCAAGTACGAACATGCGACCAGGCTAGCCCCGCACGGCAGGGGCCTCGCGGCCGGGGCTCGCGGCGTGTACCGAACCCCATTGTGCCAGTTCAGCGGGGGGTTGCGGTAGGACGCAGAGCACCCGGATCACGCCTTGCCGGGCGGCGGGCGCAGCCCGCAGACTCGTCCGCATCCACTCCTTCGGCCACGCGCCGGCCCCCTGCCCAGGGCGGCCGGGGCGCGCGCCGTGCTGCGCACGGGCCGTACGGCGCCGGGGGCGGTGGGCGGTGAACGGACGAAGGGGGACGCGAGGATGACAGTGCACAGGGACGTGACGCACAAGGACGTGGCACGCAGGGACGTGGCGCACAGGGACCTGGTGCTCAAGGCGCGGGTGCGGCTGCTGAGCCACAACGAGTGGGTCCTGGACGCCCCGGAGGGGCTGTGGGTGTACCGGGCGCTGTTCCCGGTCAGCCCGCGCGTGTACGCCTACAAGCTCGCCCACGTGCTGTGGACGGCGGCCGACTCGCCGCGGGTGGCGCACCTGCCCGAGGCGCGGCGGGCGCTGCTGGAGGAGGCGCGGGCCGCCTGCGCGCACATCCCCGCCGGCGCCCCGGCCCACCAGGTGCGGATGCGGGAGTACGTCGCGGCCGCGCTGGCGGGGCTGGAGCGGGAGCAGCAGGAGGGGCGTGCGGGGAGGTAGGTGGTCGCGGGGTGGTTGCGGTACAACAATCCCTATTTGACGACTGATCGGAGAAGTTCTCGTATGAGCAGTTCAGGTCTGTCCCGCCGCGCACTGATCGCCGGCGCCGGCGCCGCCGTCGTCGGCTGGAACACCGCCGCCCGCGCCTGGGCCGCCGAGCCGGGCGAGAACGTGGATCAACTGCCCGCCCTGGACGGCACGGTGGCCCTGCGGGGCGCCGAGGTGGAACGGTTCTCCTCCGACTTCGGGCACCTGGTCACCGCCTCGCCCCGCGCGGTGCTGCGCCCGGCCTCGGTGCGCGACGTGCAGAAGGTGGTGGCCTTCGCCCGGCGCCACCGCATCCCGGTGGCGGTCAACGGGCAGAGCGGCGACCAGGCGGTCGTCGGCGACGGCGGGCTGGAGTCGCACTCCAGCTACGGCCAGGCCAACCCCCGCGGCGGCATCGCGATCGACGCGCGGGGGCTGTCGCGGATCGTCTCCGTCGAACCCGGGCTCGCCGTGGTGGAGGCGGGCGCCACCTGGGCGCAGCTGACGGACGCGGCGCTGGCGGCGGGCTGGATGCCGCCGTGTCTGACGGACTACCTGCACCTGTCGGTGGGCGGGACGCTGAGCGTGGGCGGCATCGGCGGGGCGGTGCAGCGCCACGGGCTGCAGGCGGACACCGTACGGTCGCTGGACGTGGTGACCGGCACCGGCGAGCTGGTGACGGCCTCGCGCGAGCACAACCGGGAGCTGTTCGAGGCCGTGCTGGCCGGCGGCGGGCAGGTGGGGATCATCGTGCGGGCCACGCTCGCCCTGGTGCCGGCGCGCGAGCGCGCCACCGTGTTCACCCTGGCCTACGACGACGCGGACCTCTACCGCGCGGACCAGGAGAAGGTGCTGGCCCAGGGCCGCTTCGACCTCCAGGTCGGCAACGTGGTGCGCAGCGCGGACGGGCAGCGGTGGCGCTACACGGCGGAGCTGGTGGCCTACGGGGACGCGGGGCGGGCGGTGGACCGGGAGGCGCTGCTGGCGGGGCTGCACGGGGTGCCGGGCGAGACGACGGTGGTGGAGCAGAGCTGGCGCGAGTACGCGTTCCGGGTGGACGCGTTCGCGGGGTACCTGCGCGCGGCCGGGTTCTGGGGGCTGGCGAAGCCGTGGCTGAGCCTGTTCCTGCCCGCCTCGACGGTGGGGGTGTTCATGCGCGAGGCGACCGCGCTGCTGACGGCGGCCGACCTGGGGGCGGGGCTGCTGCTGTTCTACCCGTACGCGCGGGCGCGGGTGGGGGCGCCGCTGGCGGTGCTGCCGCAGGAGCCGGTGGGCTGGCACTTCGACCTGCTGGCGTTCCCGGCGCCGGGGGCGGACACGGCGGCGATGCTGGAGCGCAACCGGCGGCTGTACGACCGGGCGGTGGCGCTGGGCGGCAAGCGCTACCTGATCGGGGCGGTGCCGGGGATGACGGGGGCGGACTGGCGGCGCCACTACGGCGGTCTGTGGGAGCGGGTGGCAGGCGGGTCAGGCGGGTCAGGCGGGGCGACCGTCTCAGGTGGTGCCGCCGACCACCGCGTCGCCCGCCGGGGCGGCCGGGGCCGCGCCGGGCCT
>NZ_JBFBIR010000098.1:0-19695 GCF_040685715.1 Kitasatospora sp. NPDC088264 | reverse complement strand
CAGCGCGGGGTGTTCCTCGCAGCCGAACCGCGGCCGGACGTTCTCGACGTAGTCGGCGACGGCCTCCACCGCCCAGTCCATCACCGACAGCACGTTCCGACGCCTGGGCGGCTGACCCTTCTTCGCTTTGCCGTAACGGACGTTGAGCGTGCCGTACCGGCCGAACTGAGGAGCCGAGGCATTGCGGCCGAAGTCCACCAGATCAAGCTTGGCCGCCTCGGTGCGGCGCAGGCCCCACCCGTAGATGACCTTGAACAGGGTGGCATCCCGGTAGGCGGCGAGGGCTCCCTTGCGCTTCGCGCGCACCGCCCGGTCGACCTGGTCGTCGGCGTAGTCGAGGAACCGCTGAATCTCTTCCCGGGTGAACGGCCTCGCCTCCGGCTTGCCCTCGTAGTCGTTCAAGTGGGCGATGGTGTTCCACTCATGGCAGATCGCCACCGGATGGGTGCCGAAGGCGTCCTCGCAGGCCACCGCCCAGCCGTAGCGGCCATCGATCAGGAACTCGCTGAACAGCCGCAGACTGCCCTGGTAGCTGCGGATCGTGGACGGCGCCAGGTGCTTCTCGCTGGTCAACCACAGTGACCACTCGTCCACATGCCCCGGCGTCCAGGCCCACGGGTACTCGTTGGTGTGCTCCAGAAACCGGCGCACGAGCCGTTCCCGAGGCGTCACCGTGTCCTCGCGCAGCCCGCGGGCGGCCTGCTGGGCCCGCCAGCCCCGCAGCATCGCCTCGACCATCGCGTCCTGCGGACGCAGCTGGACCACCCCGGAGACCAGCTCCAGATGCGCCGCCCTGCCAGGTCGGCACGTCGCTGAAGACCCACTTCCGCCCTCCCTTCCAGAGGGCAAATCCTGCATCAGATGGGATCGGGCTGCCAAACTCCCAGCTCAGGCAGCCAAACTGAAGGAGGATCGAGCCCCCGTCAGACAGTGCTCTGACCTCGCAGCCTGCGGTTTCTCGCCCATCTGATGCAATTCCCGAGGGTTTGCGTAGACGGTGGCGGTGACGCCTATGTGGGCGTGGCCGAGAAGTTCCTTGATGACGACGAGTTCGACGCCCTGTTCCAGGAGGAGGGTCGCGGTCGAGTGTCGAAGGTCGTGGAAGCAGATCTGGCGGAGTCCTGCGCGGTGGAGGAGCGCGTTGAAGTGCCGGGTGAGGGTGGCGGGTTCGATGGGGTGGCCGTCGGGTCGGGTGAAGACGTGGCCGATATCCACCCAGCCCGCGCCGGCCTTCTCCTTCTCCTGGGCCTGCTGCTTCCTGTGGGCGCGGAGTGAGAGCAGGCAGGGGGCCGGGAGGGCGATGCGGCGTTCGGAGCTGACTGTCTTGGTGGGGAGGGTGGTGAGGCCGCCGGTGCGGGTGCGCTGGAGGGTGCGGCGGATGCTGGCGGTGCCGCTGCCCTGGTCAAGGTCTTCCCAGCGCAAGCCAAGGAGTTCGCCCTCGCGCAGCCCGGTGCGCAAGGGCGACGAACAGCGCGTGGAGGCGGTGGCCCTGGGCAGCGGTGAGGAGGGCGCGGGCGACGTTGCGCGGGATCTCTTCCTCCCTGACAGCGCGTTCCAGAGCGGACTTGAGCACGGAGTGGATGTAGGCGAGGGTCAGCGGGGAGAGCCGCTTGCCGCAGCACGTGCCGGTGGTGCAGCAGCGGGGCTGGTCGCAGGCGGAAGCGAGGCCGCAGGTGCAGCACTGGCAGGTGGTGCCGAGCTGTCCCCGCGAGATGGGTGCAATCCAGGGTCACGGTCCAGCAGTCAGCCCGGGCGGGGTTCAGGATTCGAGTGTCTGCGGCGCCGGGGGGGAACAGTAGGTGGGTGCCCGGGGTCGGAGGCGCAGCCAGTGTGGGCTCCGATGTGCCGCAGGACGGGTGGGGCCGGTGGGGCGTCCAACTCTGCGCAAAGATGGGCGATTTACGCAAGGGCGGGCAGGTGGAGGTGGGGTCGTCCGGGTGGGGGGCGTGGGCGGTGTGGCGGATGCGACCTGGGGTGGAGGGGGTTACGTCGCGGGCAGGACGCGGTGGGGGTGGGGGCGGGCCTAGCGTGGCGGTATGTCGACAACTTCTCGGTGGCGGACTGCTGTGCTGCTCGCCGCGCCTATTGCCGTCCTGGTTTCGCTGGCCGGTCCGCAGGCCGCGCTGGCGGCTTCCCCGACGGCCGGAACGCTCTCGTTGAGTGCGGCGACGGAGGTACCGCAGGTGCCCGCGCCGACGACGCGACGGGCGATCGGCGCCACGTCCGTCCACTTGGTGGACAAGGCCCGGCACGACCCCTGGCGGGCGGACGCCGCGAGCCGCGAGCTGATGGCCACCCTCTGGTATCCGGCGCAGCCCGCGCGCGGGGAGCACGGCGAGCAACTGCCGTACGTCTCCCCCGAGGTGTCGTCCGCCTTGTTCGGCACTCCGGCTGTCAGCGAGGTGCGGACGGGCGTGAAGGCCCGTACGGTGCCCGCGCCCGGGCGGCACCCCGTGGTGGTGCTCTCCCCCGGTTACGGCTACAGCCGCACCTCGCTCACCGCCCTCGCCGAGGACCTCGCGGCCCGGGGCTACGTGGTGGCCGCGCTGGACCACACCTACGAGACGGTCGTGCAGTTCCCCGACGGGCGGGTGGAGACCTGCCTGATCTGCGATCAGGTGGACGACCAGCGGGCGGCCGAGGTCACCCGCAGTCGGGCGAAGGACATCAGTTTCCTGATCGACAAACTGACCGCGCCCGGGCCGGGGCTGGTCCGCGGGTTGCAGGTCGACCGCTCCCGGATCGGCGCGGCCGGCCACTCGATCGGCGGCGCGAGCGCCGTCGAGGCGATGAGCGAGGACCGGCGGATCCGCGCCGCCGCCAACCTGGACGGCGACTTCTTCGCCCCGCTGCCCGCCGACGGCCTCGCCCGCCCGGTGCTGCTGCTCGGCGCCCAGCGGCACGCCGGCACGCCCGCGACGGCCAACTGGGACGAGACCTGGCAGCACCTGACCGGCTGGAAGCGCTGGCTGGACCTGCCGGAGGCCGGCCACCTGTCGTTCTGCGACATGCACTGGCTGGTGGACTCCCTCGGCGTCCGTGACCAGTTGCCGCCCGACACCACCCCGGCGCAGTACGGCACCATCAAGGGCGACCGCGCGCTCGCCGCCACCCGGGCGTACCTCGGCGCGTTCTTCGACCGGCACCTGCTCAACCGCCCGAACCGACTGCTGGACGGGCCCTCGGCGGCCTTCCCGGAGGTCCGCTTCGCCAAGTAGCAAGTGGCAAGTAGCGAGCGGCGAGTAGCACGCAGCAAGTAGCAAGTGGGCCGCCGACCGCACGGCGGCGGGCCGGGGCACCCGATCAGGTGATTCGGCCGCCGCAGGGCCGTGACCTGCGGCGAATCGGGGCAGTCCTCCCGGCGCAGCCGCCATCCGCGGCGGTTCCCCGGACACTCTGGAGTGACGACATGCGACGGATCAGCAAGGCGCTCGGCGCGGTGGCCCTGGCCGCGGTGGTGGCAGTGGCGGTGCCCGGCTCGGCCCAGGCGGCCACCGGTCAGCTCCGGGTCGGCTTCAAGTCCCACAACAACCCCTCGGGTTGCTACGGCAGCGACATCTGGCCCCTCATCGTCGAGAACCGCACCGACAAGCCCGCCCAGGTCTACGACCAGCCGGGCTGCGCGGGGTCCGTCATCGCTGTAGTACCGCCGGGCGAGAGCGGGACGTTCGAATTCGGCGCGAGCGTGAAAATCGACTGACCCTTCCGGACACGCAACGAGGCCGGTCGACCCGACGTGATGCCGGGTCGACCGGCCTCCTCGGTTCGCTCCCGTCGTCACCGGGGCGGCGACATCATGACGTGTTCATGCGAATGGGCCGATACGCAGGTGGATCGCAGGGGAACTGTCTGCGGAGTCCCGTCCCCCACCCAGGAGGTCCCCTCATGAAACGACTGCTCCTCGCCGCCGGCATGGCCACCGCCGTCCTGAGCCTGACCGGTGTCGGCGCCGCCGGCGCGGCCGACGGGGCCGACGGCGGCGTGCACGGCGCCCCGGGCAAGCGGGTCGGTGGAGTGATCCGGTGCGATGAGGTGAGCAGCGAGCCGCCGAACGTGTTCGGCCGCTCCTGCGACAGCACCACCTGGGGCCCGCTGAGCGACTTCGTCGTCATGGACCGGACGACGCGCGCGGCGTACCAGTGTCAGACCGGCTGGGCCGAGGGCTCCCTGTGGGTGAACGGCCAGAACTGCCGCCCCATCCCCGCCTGATCGGCGGTCGGCTCCGGGTGTCGGCGCGATCGACACCCAGTCGCCACTGTGGAACCAGAACGGCCGGTCGGCTGTCGAGTCGACCGGCCGTTCTGGTGCGGCGAATCGGCACAATCCTTTGACCAGCAGCGATCCACCCGAGCGCCGGGCCAGCAGCGATCCACCCAAGCCCTGGACCAGCAGCGATCCGCCCGAGCGCCGGATCAGCCGCCCAGGGCGTCCTTCAGCCAGGGGGCGATCACGGCCATCGCCTCGCCGAAGCGCGAGATGGCGCAGTGGCCGGTGTCCGGGATCAGTTCGACCCGGGTGTCCCGGCGGCCCTGGAACACCAGGGTGTCGTCCAGGGGGACGTGGACGTCCTCGGTGCCGTTGACCACCAGCATCGGCCCGTTGGCGTCCTGGTCCAGCAGCGGGCGCAGGTCGAAGGCCGCGAAGGCCTCCTCGCGCTCGGCCGTGCTCGGCGCGGCGTCGAAGCCGAGGGCGTTGCCGACGATGCCGTCCATGCCGAAGGCGAAGCCGCGACCGGGAGCGAAGGAGCGCTCCACCGGGCCGCCGAGCACCACGGAGGCGTCCACCGATCCCGTCAGTCCGGTCCGGGCGGAGTAGTAGCCGCCCATCGAGATGCCGAAGTGGCCGACCTTCCCGTTGCCGGCCGCGCGGGCGAAGGAGACCAGTCCGGCGATCACCTCGGCCCCGCCGTCCGGGGTCATCGGCAGGTGGGCGGTCTCGCCGGTGCCGGGGAGGTCGAACAGCAGCAGCCGCGCCGGCAGGGTGAACGCGAGCTGCTCCCACATGCCGTGCAGGTCGGTCTTCCAGGAGTCCACGCCGCCGCTGGCCAGCACGACCGGCGCGTCGGCGGGCAGGCCGGGGGCGGCCATCAGGTGGATCGGCAGGGTGGCGTCGCCGCCGCGGTACGGGACGGTGAGCGTGCGGCGCTCGAACTCCACCGGAAAGCCGGGGGCGGCGAGGACGTACTGCTCGACCTGGCGGGCGAGCGCGGTGTGCTTCGGCTCGTCGGCGAGCGAGGGGAACTTGGCCCAGCCGTACGCCTGCGCGGCCAGGCGGTGGCGCCCGGCCTCGGCGTGCCGGGCGGCGAGGGCGGACCACTCGTACACCCAGCCGCCGGGCCGGTCGGGCCACATCTCGGTGACGGCGGCGCGGACCGCGTCCACCTCGTCGGCGGGGAGGCCGAGGGTCATCTGCGGGTAGCGCTCGACGAACAGGTCCTGCGGGTCCAGGGGCCAGGTGAAGGACATAGTGGTGCCTCCTGCTGCGCTTAAAGCCGGGACGCTTGCATTAGTGACTATGCGCCCGAGCGGCGCCTAATGCAAGCACTCTTGCGTTAATGTGGTGGCCGAGGTGATCGACACATGACCGAAGAAGGGCCGGAGCCGACGCCGGAGCCGATCCGCCGCCGCCCGGGCGGCCGTGCCGCGCGCGTCCGCCAGGCCGTCCTGGCCGCCGCCACGGAGGTGCTGGCCGAGGAGGGCATCGACCGGCTCAGCATCGCCGGGGTCGCGGCCCGCGCAGGGGTCAACGAGACCACGGTGTACCGGCGTTGGGGCAGTCGGGAGAAGCTCGTACTGGACGCCATGCTCACCGGCAGCAACGAAGGCATCCCCGTCCCCGACACCGGAGCCGTCCGCACCGACCTGGCCGCCTTCGCCCGCGCGCTGGCCGAGTACCTCGCCACCCCGACCGGCCGGTCCGTCGCCCGGGCGGCCGCACTCAGCTCCGACGACCCCGACCTCGCCGAGGCCTGGCAGACCTTCTGGCAGTCCCGCCTCGACCAGGCCGGCGTCATCGTCAGCCGAGCCGTCGAACGCGGGGAACTCCCGACGGACACCGACACGGCCCTGGCACTGGAACTGCTCTGCGCCCCGCTCCAGACCCGCTCCCTGCTCGGCCACCGCCCGATCGAGTCGGATCTGCCGGAGCGCTTGACGGACATGGTGCTGGACGGCCTGCGGGGAGGAACCAAGGGCTGACCCTCAGCCCCCGGGAGCCGGCCCCGCCGGGGCAGCGCCATCGCCGAGGGCCCCACGAAACCACGAGGAGGCCCCCCGGGCCTCCGGACAGCGAAGAGGCCGGTCGATCCGACGTCATGTCGGCTCGACCGGCCTCTTCATGGTCCGACGACCTGTGACTCGTCCGCTGCCGCATGCGGATCGACCCATCGCTGAGCCGTGAGGTCCTGGGCGAGGTCCGGCCCGCGGTGAAGTCGACAGAGCGATCGTCAATCTCCAACGGCAGTGGATACGGCGGTTCGAGCGTGGCGCCCCGCAGTCCCGTACGCGGCGGTACGGCGGATGTCCAGGTCGGCAGGCGTGCCCCAAGTGAGGCCCTCAGCAGGAGCCGGGTGGCGGTTCGGCGGTGCCGCAGCGACCGTGGCTCACGCAAGGCCTCAAGGCCCGGGACAGGATAGGACAGGATTCAATCCTGTGAGGTCAGCAAGTCGAATGCGCCTCGGATGATGGCCTGCCCTTTCAGCGCCATGGCGACCTTGTCAGGGGCTGTACCGGCGTCCGAGACCATCAGGCTGGTGACCAGAGTGCGGTCGTCGTTCGTGTGTGCCAGGTAGTTCAGCGTGATGACGCCGGGTTCGCTGCCGCCTTTGTACCAGACGGTCGGGAATCGGGACGGGGCCAGATTCAGTCCGTCGTCGTTAAGGGTGAGTGCGTGCTCGATCTCGGGCTGGTCGAACCGCCACAGCGCCGCGTAGGCGTTGCAGATGTCGATCGGTGAGGCGAACCATTCGATCTGGTCGATCTTCCTCGGCTGGGGCCAGGTCTCGCGAACATCGGGCAGGGGGAGTCGTTCAAGCTCCCGCAGCGCGGCGGAGCGGTGGTGTTCGGGCAGTGCCAGGTACTCGTCCGCGCGGGCCGGGTACTGGTTGGCCTTGAGTTGGAAGAACGCCTTGGTGGTCAGGCACGGAATGTTCGCTCGGGGCTGCTGGTGGCCGAACAGGTCCATTTGGTGCGCCACCGCGTCATGGCCGAGCCGGTGGATGAGGTGGTCGGTCGCGGTGTTGTCACTGAGGGAGATCATGCAGTCGGCGGACTCGGCCATCGTGACCGCGGTGCCGGCCGGGTAGTCCTGCAGTCGGCCCGAGGGCAGGCTCTTGTGGTCATCGCGGATGACCAGCGATTCGTCCCAGGACGCTCGTTGTTCGCTGACGGCCTGCGCGAGCGCGCCCAGCACATACAGTTTGAACGCCGAGCCGATCGGCCGCTGGGTGTCGGCGCGTACACCGTGCACCAGCTCGCAGCGCCCATCCGGGCCGATCCGCGATGCGGCGAACGACACGCGGGCTCCCAACTCGGCCAGCATGTCGTCGACTTGGGTCCACGACGAGAGCGGCGCCTCGTCGGGAGTGAGGCTCACATCATTCACCAGGCCCGAGGGAGCCACACACACCCGTAGAAGGTAGTCGCCGTCACGGCCGCTGACCGCCGCCTGCACGTGATCCCGACCCGACTCGACGATCTTGTTCAGGGTGAGCGGACCCAGTTGGTGCAGCACTGCGTTGAAAGCGTTCGGACCGCCGCTGGCAGCCAGGAGTGGCGCAGCTATGTGGTCGTGGATCTCGGTGTCCGTCATCGGCACCCGGGCCGAGGCGTCCACAAGCCAGCCCACCTGGGCCTGGGCGGTCGGCGGTGGCGCGTCCGTACCGGGTGTTTCGATCATTTTTGCCCCTCCGCAGGGTAAGGGCCGAGGGAGGCGGTCCCGCTCTCGGCGATCGATTCAACTCTGGTTCTGCGAACCATACTTGTTCACGCGAGACCACGGGTTCCGGGAACCTGCTGGTGGATGGTCCCCACCGCGTCGACGTCGAATACAAGCCCCTGGCCGCCGGGCCGGTGCATCGCCAGGCCGGGCCGGGTTGCCGCCGATGTTGCCAATGTCGCCGATGTCGCCGATGTTGCCGATCTTCAAATCAGCCCGCTGTCCGCGAGTGTCACACGCTTGTCGTCCCACCCCGATCACCCGGTGACGCCGTCGATTCCCGGCGCAGGGTGGTTCTTCCGGAAACGCTCCCTTCGACAGCGCCCCCTCCGACAAGGTCCCCTCCCGGGAATTCGCCGACCGCGCTGTCCTGCGCAGCAGAGGGTTATCTGATCTTCGTCAGCGTCGATGTCGCGGGGAAGGACGTGGCGGCCCGGAGGTTCACCGTCTTCAACGTGTCGCCGATGAGCGTCCACTGGAAAGCGATCGAGGACATCACCTACCCCGGCAGGCTCCGCGACGACCTCCAGCGATTCGGCCGCGCCCCCTTCCGCTTCGCCCGGCCCCTGTCACCGCTCACCTGCCAACACCCGTCCCTCACCGGCCCAGGCACGTCGGCCTCACGGTTGGACGGCCGCCCGAAGACCCGGACGCAGCAGGGGAATGGGCGTTCGGTCGATGCCGCTGCGTCATCCGGGTGGACGGCGGGCGGTGTTCGGATCTCGGTGTGCCGCGGCGCGGGCTCCCTGGAGGTAGGGATGGTCTGCGCTGCCGGGTGGCAGCGGTTCGAAGAACCATGAACGGAGTGCTGGCCACAGATGATCAGGAAGCGCAAGGAACGGACCGGTGGCATGATCGCGCTGCCGCAGGCACCCGCCGTCTGCCCCGCAGGCGGGCTGTCGAAGAACGGACAGCGGGGGTGGGTGCGGGTCGGTGCCGCGCTGTCGCTGGGCGGCGTGCTGACCGCCGGGGCGATCGCGCCGACGCCCGCCCAGGCGACACCCCGGCAGAACCAGCAGGTCACCGACTTCTCGACGCCGGGTGACAGCTCGTACGTGATCACGCCGAACGTCACCTCCCTGCAGATCGAGGCATGGGGCGCGGGTGGCGGCGGCGCGGGCGGCGGCGGCGGGGCCGGTGGCGGCGGAGGAGGAGGCGGGGGTGGTACCGGCCTGTCCATCACCACCCGCACCGACGGCGGCGACGGGGGCCGCGGCGGCAATGCCGGGGGCGGCGGCGGGGGTGGGGCCGGCGGGGGCGGCGCCTACACCAAGTGCGTGTTCCCGCTGGACGAGACCCAGCCCCTCACCGTGACGGTGCACGTCGGATCCGGGCGGGTCGCCGCACGTGACGGCGCCGGCGGCCCCGGTGGGACGGGAGGCACCGGGGGGACAGAGGGAACCAACAACCTCGGCGTCAACGGCGGCAACGGCACTACCGGCGCCGGCGGCACGCAAGGCGTCTTCGGCGGGGACGGCGGCGAGTCACGCGTGTTCTTCCGGGGAGGTGTTCCGCCTCACACCCTGGAACTGGCGTTCGCCGGCCCTGGCGGCGGCGGCCACCAGGGCACCGGAGGGCGGCCCGGCGGCGCGGGCGGCGGAGGCGGTGGAGGCAGCATCCTGACCAGTTCGAACGGCACACCCGGCGCGAGCGGCGCCAACGGCAACGGTGGGACGGGCGGGACGGGCGGAGCACCCGCCACCCGGCCGGGAGCAGTGTGCCCCGAGGGTTCCGCGACGACGTTCTTCGGCGGCACCGCCGGTGGCGGCGGCACGGACGGCACGGGCGGAAACAACAGGGTGACAACCGGCGCGGGCGGGCCGGGCAGCACGGCCGGCGGGGTGCCGACCGGCCCCGCCGCTCCGGTACCGGGAGTCGGTATCGGCGGTAACGGCGGCACCGGCGGGACCGGCACCACCGGTGGATCAGCAGGTGCCGGTGGAACCTCCGGCATCGACCCCACAAAGGGTGGCGCCGCCGCGGCCGCCGGTGCGGGCGTGGCAGGCGCGGCGGGCGGCAACGGCTTCGTCAGGATCACCGCGATCCTGAGCTAGGACCGCGACAGGCCCACCGGTCCCGCACCGCGACGATCGCGCCGCGATGCGGACCCGGTTCCGGCACCCCGGGGTGTGGGCGGTCGTGTTCAGCACGGCCGCCCACACCCGCGCACCAGGCCCCCGGGCGGGAGATGTCTTTCAATTCAGCAACCCTCGGCCCGCACACGGAACCTTTCGCGCACAACCCGCTCCCGAGGACGCGTCCGCCAGCCCGCGCTGTCGCTCACTCACGAACTCGGCCACGCCGCAGAGCGTGGGGGCAGGCGCACCGGGACGGCAGGCATCCGCTCGTGCCACCAACGGCCCAAACCCCATGACCCGCGTCCCCTGTATGGCCGGGGGCGCGTACCCGCGCCCCGGCCGGCTCGTTGAAACGCAGGTGAGCACAGCACTGCCGCCAGCGGGCCGTCACCGCCCCGCGCCGGCACCCGGCCGGTACGACGCGACCGGGAAGTCGATCACCGCCGGCGCACAGCCTGCGGCCGAAACGGCCCTGGCCCCGTCCTGCGAACCGATCTACGCGGAGCTGGCCGCCGCGTGGCGGGCGATGGACAGGACGGTGCCCGGCCAGCCCGACCCGCTCTGGGACACCCTGGTGGCGAGCGGTACGGGACGACACTCACGGGGGTGGTATCCACGTCCGTCGGCAGCGTGACCTGCGAGGCCACTACGGCTTGACGCGGGTTGTGCGTGCACGGTGCCCTGGCCGCGGCAGTGCCGTTCCCGGGTCGTGCGGTCGAAAGACCCCTGCTGACGACGCGTGATCGAGCCGGTCTCGTCAGAGGAGCTCAACAGGGCTGGTGACCGTGGTGGGGGTGTAACCGGCTCCCTGGATCTTGACTGAGGCGGTTCCCGCCCCGACCACCCAGCTACCGGTGCCCCCGTTCGGGTTCACGGAGATGACCACCGTCTTCGGCTGACCGGTGCAGGTGTACTTGGTGGCGAAGTTGGAACCAGTTGCGCCGCTCGGCTGCGTCAACGAGGCCACGATGCGCAGCTTCCCCACCGACACCGAGCAGTTGTAGGTGAACCCCACGCCGGCAGCGTTCCCCACATAAGTGACGAGGGGAAAGATATCGATGGTGACCGGGAACGGGGTCGCGGCCGCGGCCTGAGCCGTGGGAGCGCAGAGTCCCGCGAAAGCGAGGGCGCCAGCCATCAAACCGGTGGCAGTCTTCAGCGATCCCATAGTGATCTCCATCTCTGTGCATGCTTCCTGGAGTCTCACGCTAGGACTCGGCCAGACACAGCTGCCCGCCGAACTGCTCCATTCGGCCTTGATCCCCTGGGCGTTGAAGCTGAGAGGTCGCGCAGCCTGCCGGCCACCGCCGGCCACCCCGACACGCACCTCGGGGCCGCCACGCTGATGATCCTGCACCACGGCGCGACGAACCGCAGCCGTTTCACCGCGCCCCAGGCCGTGCGTAGCGCACTGTCCGCGGCGGTGGCCCACGTGCTGGAGCAGGCCGCTCCGGGAGCCGCTGCGCCCTGACGGGGGTGGTGCGGGGTGGCTGTGGCGGCGTGGTCCGGTGTTCGTCGCGGGTGGTGGTGCGGCCCGGGAACCTGGGGTTCCCGGGCCGCGTGTTCCGTCGGCATCCGGCATCCGGTGTTCGGCCGTGGGTCGTCCTGGCCGGTGCCGTGTTCCGGGCTTACCTGGTGCCGTTGCTCCGGCGCTTGCGGGTCTGGACGAACCAGGTCAGCAGTGCCCCCACGGCCAGGAGCCAGCCTCCGGCGATGCCGGCGGTCCGCACCTGGGTGCCGGCGTGGGCGAGGGCGATCCCGCCGTTGGGGTGGTCGCCCCAGCCGCCGTGGCCGCCCGGGTTGTGGCCGTCGCAGCCGCCGTGGTCCTGGTCCTCGCAGGGGGTGCAGGCGACGATGGTGACGGTGTTGCTGGTCGCCGTCACCGGGGTGCCGTCGGGGGTGGTGCCGGTGACGGTCGCGGTGTCGGTGATCTTCCCGGCCTGCACGTCGGACTCGGCGGTGGAGTACGTCGCGGTGCAGGTCGTGGACGCGCCCGGGGCCAGGGTGGTCACCGGGCACGAGACGGCCGGCGTGCCCGGGCCGGAGTCCGTCACGGCGAGCGAACTGATCGTCGTGTCACCGGTGTTGGTGACGGTGAAGGTGTAGTGCAGGGCCTGTCCGGCGGCGGAGAACGAGGTCTCCTGGACGGCCTTGACGATCTTCAGCCCGGCGAAGGGCACGGTCACCTTGTTGCTGGTGGAGGTGATGTTCTGGCCACTGGGGGTGGTGCCGGTCACCTGCGCGGTGTCGACGACCTTGCCCGCGGCGACGTCGGCGGCGGTGGTGACGTAGGTGGCCTGGCAGGTGGTGGACTGGCCGGGCGCGAGCTGGTTGGTTCCGCAGCCGGAGACGGTGACGCCGGGCGTCAGGTCGGTCACCGTCACGTTGGTCAGTGCGATCTGGGCAGAGGCGTCGGCGGACAGGTCAGCGCCCGGGTCCCGGACCTCTCGCCCGCGCCGTTCGCGGGCGAGGCGGCGGCGGGCCTGACGGACGCCGTGTCCCGTGTCGGGGAGGAGGCCAGTGCCGCGCCTCCTCCCCAGCCCGCCGTCACGCCGATGACCGCCAGCCCGATCGCCGCGGCGAGAGCGCCGCGCGATGGGCCGCGTCTGATCCCTGCCATACCGCCTCCGTTCCAGTCGGGCGTGATCACTGGAGGGCCCCACGCCACAGCATTCCAATGACACTGAGTGCCCATATGAACACTCCAAGTGGCGTGGCGTGGATCGGCTCGCACGGGCGATCCGCACCCGAACCAGTCGGCGGCGGCCTGATGTCGGCCACCTGGCCCCGTCGCGGCCCCCTCGCGTGGCGCCCGTGCTCCGGCGGCCCGCAGCCTGATAGCGCCAAGGCAGCCCCCGCGCCACCTTCCGGAAGGACTCCCGCATGAGCGCACTGACCAGGTTCGAGACGCCCGAACCGAACGAGGACGCACTCGTGGCCGAGATGATCGAGGCCATGAACCGGCAGCAGGAGAAGGACTACCCGCCCGGCGCCACAGGCCGGGCCGCCCACGCCAAGCACACCGGGCTCGTGAAGATCACCTTCGCGGTCGAGCCCGACCTGCCGGCCAACCTGCGCGTCGGCGTGTTCGCCCGGCCGCACACCTACGAGGGGTGGCTGCGCTTCTCCAGCGGCAACGGCAAACCGCAGTCCGACGACGTCAAGGACCTGCGCGGCGCCGCCATCAAACTGCACGACGTGCCCGGCGAACGCATCCCCGAGAGCGACGAGCCCACCACCCAGGACTTCATCCTGCTCAACACCCCCGCCATCCCGCTCGGCACCGTCAAGCTGTTCCACGACGTCATCACCCTCGAACCGGCCAAGTTCGCCGCCAAGATGCTCACCAGCCACCCGCACGTCCTCGCCGGCCTGGCCAAGGCGGTCATCACCCCCACCTCACCCGCCGACATCCACTACTGGAGCAACACCGCCTCGCTGCTCGGCCCCGACCAGGTCGTCAAGTACGTCCTCGTGCCGACCTCGACGTACACCAGCCCGGGGCGCGAGAAGCACCAGGACCACTACCTCGGCGACCACCTCCAGGAGCACCTCACCCAGACTGACGCCACCTTCGACTTCATGGTCCAACTGCGCACCGACCCCGACACCATGCCCGTCGAGGACATCGCCGTCGCATGGGGCACGGACCAGGCCCCGCTGGTGAAGGTCGCCACCGTCACCATCCCCCGGCAGGAGTTCCGCACCGCCGCCCGCAACCAGCTCGCCGAGGAACTCACCTTCAGCATCGCCCACGCACTCCAGGACCACCGGCCGATCGGCGCCGTCGCCCGCGCCCGCATCCGCATCTACGGCCAGATGGCCACCTGGCGCCACCAGCGCGACCAGCGCACCAAGACCACCTGACCCACGACCAGCGCAGCCACGCCCGGCGGCAGCCACGGTGACCGCACGCCCGCCAGGCCGGCCGACACCACATCTCCGACTCGATGCGCAGAGCATCGGCACGACGCGCAGCCTCACGGGCAGGGCCGCGTCCGCCATGTCCCCCTCGCTCACCGCTACTCCCTTGCTGGTCCCTCTACATGGGATAGAGGGACCAGCAAGGGAACACCTCGCAGCTCTGCCTGCGGCGACTGCCTCGACCTGCCCGCCGCCCCGGCGCTCGTGGCCGAGAACACGTGGGCCGGGGCCCACGCCCGTTACACCGCCGCCCCACTCCTGAGCGCCCACTCGGCGCGGCGGCCGGGCCGCCCGCCCGCTATGACCTCGACAAGCCGAACGGCCCGCCGGATGAGGTGAATTCGGCGGACCGTCACGAAGTGTGAGGCTAGTGGGAGGTGGAGCGGGCGGCGTCCTCGATGAGGTGGGTGACGGCCGCGGGGTGGGAGATCATCGCGACGTGTGAGCTGTCGACCTCCACGGTGTGGGAGCCGGCGCGCTTGGCCTCGAAGCGCTCCACGTCCGCGCCCAGGGTCTTGTCCTGGGTGGCGATCATGGCCCACGAGGGGATCGTGTGCCAGGCGGCGGCGCTGGCGGTGGAGGCGAAGGTGGCGGCGGTGACGGGCCGCTGCTCGGCCGCCATGAGGTTGGTCTCGGAAGTGGGGACGTCGGCTGCGAAGACGTCGTGGAACCGGGCGGGATCGATGTACAGATCGGTCCCGCCGGTGCCGTCGGCGTTGGCGTACGGGACGGGCTTGAGCGCGGGCTGCAACTGCGCCTGAGTGGACCTCGCGGTCAGCGCGCCGAGGACCTCTCCCTTCTCGGGCATCAGCGCGGCGATGTAGACCAGTGCCTTGACCTGGGGGTTGCCGGCGGCGGCCTGGGTGATGACGGCGCCCCCGTAGGAGTGGCCGACGAGCACGACCGGTCCCTGGACGCTCTTGAGGACGCTGGTGAGGTAAGCGGAGTCCTCGGGCAGTCCGCGCAGCGGGTTGGCGGGAGCGATGACGGTGTAGCCGTCGTGCTGGAGGCGCTTGGCCACGCCGTTCCAGCCGGAGGCGTCCGCGAACGCTCCGTGCTCCAGCACGACGGTCGGCTTCGCCTTGGCCGGGCCGGAGTCGGCCGACGCGAGGGGGGTCAGGGTGGCCCCGAGAAGGGCTGCCCCGACTGCCGCGAGGGCCACGGTACGTACACGGACACGGCGATTACGCATGATGTTCCTTAGGGAGGAGATGACCCGGCCGGGAAGGCGGCCGGGCGTAGGGGGAAAACGGCGGGTGCGCAGCGTGGCGCGCACCTCCGTCGGTCAACGGAAGCGGCTACTCGACGGCCGGAGGGGCCGGGATGTTGCCGTGGGCCGGCTTGGCGTGCGGGCGGCAGGCGTGGGTCCGCTCGACCGACCCCGGGAGGCGGTCCGGCGGTTCGACGCGTGGCGTCACCTTGATGCCGTTGCCCGTGGCACGCGGGGCAGGGCGCCGCACCTGGGGGTGGGCCGGCTGTTCAGCCGATGTGGTGCTGGTCGAGCCAGGTGAGGGTGTGGTCGGCGAGTTCGGTCCAGCCGTGGTCGACGGTGAGGGAGTGGCCGCGGTCGTCGAAGCGGTGGTAGTCGGTGACGGCGGGGGACTTGCGGTACTGCTTGTGGGTGGAGCGGGTCAGCACGTCGGGCACGGTGTGGTCGAGCTTGCCGGACAGGAGGAGGAGCGGTCCGCGGCTCTCGTTGCGGGTGTCGACCTTGGCGGGGGAGTGCGGGGCGAAGTTGCTCAGGGCGAGTTGGAAGAGGGGGCGGGCGGGGCTGGGGATGGTCCATTCGTCGAAGAGCTGGTCGGATTCCTGCTGGGAGACGGCGTTGGCGAACGCGTAGCGGAACTGCTCGGGGTTGAGTGAGACGGCGCGCTTGGTGTTGCCGGGGTTGCGCAGGAAGGCGAAGGCGGACTTGGCCTGGGCGGGGCCGACGGCTTTGACGCCCTTGATCTGGCCGGGGCAGATCGCGACGGCGGCCTGGGCGAGGTTCTGGCCGAGGAGGTGTTGGGCGATGAAGCCGCCGACGGAGTGGCCGACGAGGACGGGCGGGGTGTCGAGGTCGCGGATGATGCGGGCGTGGTGGGCGGAGATCTCGGCGAGGCCGATTCCGCCCTGGGGGTCGGGGTTCCTACGGGCCTGGGCGATGGTGGCGGGGACGCCGGGCCATTCGGGGAGGATCGGTTCGTAGCCGGCGTCGCGGAACCGGTCGGCCCAGCCCTGCCAGCTCGTGGAGTGCAGCCAGAGGCCGTGGATGAACATGACCGGGGTGCGGTTGCTGGGCATGGCGGGGTCTCTCCTGGCGAAGGGGGGTTCGGGGGTCCGGGGTGGTGACCGACCTGGGCACGGCGGTCCAGCCCGTGAAGTAGAAGAAGCGTTCTCTCTGCCAACTCAAGGTAGAACGTTCCTTCTGTTAGCGTCAAGTCATGACGACGAAGGACTCCAGTCCGCCGCGGGAGCGCATCCTGGCCGCGGCGATGCGGCTCTTCTACGCGCAGGGCGTGCGCGGGGTGGGCATCGACCAGCTGATCCGCGAGTCGGCGGTCGCCAACGCGACCTTCTACCGGCACTTCCCGTCCAAGGACGACGTCGTGCTCGCCTACGTCCACGAGCACGACCGGGCGTTCCGCGAAGCCGCCGCGGCGACCGGGCGCTCCCCGCGGGAGACGGTCGAGGCCCTGTTCGCGGGGATCGCGGAGCAGTTCTGCGCACCGGGTTTCCGTGGCTGCCCGCTCATCAACGCCGCCGCCGACTACCCCGACCCGCAGCATCCCGTCAGCCAGGCCATCCAGGAACACATGGACTGGTTCCGCGCGCGGTTGCTGGAACACCTCACAGCCGTCGGCCACCCGGACCCGGAGGGCGCGGCCGACACGCTGCTGATCCTGCGCCACGGTGCGATGAACCACAGCCGCTTCACCACGCCCCAGGCCGCACGGAGCGCGCTGTCCGGGGCGGTGTCCGCCGTCCTGGAGCAGGCTCACGCGGGAGCCGGCGCGCCCCGGACTGGCCTGCCTCGACGTCGACTGTCCTCAATGCCGCGACAGGAGGCAGCCGGCCGGTTCTCGGACGATGGGTCGCCGGTCGCGACCCGGTGATGTCCGTGACTGTCGAGTTGTTCAACCGGCCCGAGGTCACACGGGTGTTCGGTGATTTCGTGCGTGCTTCGCCACACCACCACCTAACCCACCCCACCCCACAAACCCCACCTGACCAGCCAAAGCACCAACGGCCCCTCGCAACCAAGGCGAGGGGCCGAACGCATGCACCGACAGCAAAACGGCCGGTCAACCCGACATACTGTCGAGTTGACCGGCCGCATTGGGTCGGTTGACCTATGTGCGCGAGGGGGGAGTTGAACCCCCACGCCCTTTCGGGCACTGGAACCTGAATCCAGCGCGTCTGCCTATTCCGCCACCCGCGCATCTGGGTGATGTGGAATAGCTTAGCCCATCCGCAGGGGTGCTCCGAACCAGGTGGGAGGCGTCAGCGGGCGAGCTGCTCGACGATCCAGTCGACCAGCACGCGGGAGACGTGGCTGTGCTCGGTGTTGGCGTCGTCGAACTTCACGGCGTCCAGGTGTGCGTTCTCCAGGGCGGCGTCGGTGATCGCGGCGGCCGGGTCGACGTCCCACTTCACCGGGTCGAAGTCCAGCGCCACCGCGCTGACGGCCGGGACGAAGGTGCCGCTGCGGTACTCCTCGGAGATCTTCGCCTTGAGGGCGGTCGCGACCTTGCCGAAGGAGTCCAGGGTGCCGCCGGGGACGGCGTCCAGCGCCGGGACCTCGGTGGTGGTGCTGCGGCGCACGGTGAGGGCGAGGTGCATGCCGCCGACCGGCTGCTTCTCCCCCTTGTTCGGCTGAAAGCGGGCCGTGGCACTGGCGAACAGGGCCTGCCAGTCGAACGCCACCTCGCCCGCCGGCAGCGGGAGGCCGACGCCGTCGCGCCGACCGTTGGAGACGCCGAGCTTGCGCGGGATCTGCGGGAAGTTGCCGACCCGGTCGAGGTCGGCGAGGAACTCCTGGCGCAGCCGGCTGGAGGTGGCCACCGGGCCCTCGTACTTCGAGTTCTCGACCCACGCCCAGAGCAGCTGCTGGGCGGCGGGGCTGCGGATCAGGTCGGCCTGCTTGACGCCGTCCGGGCCGGCCGGGGTGAAGCCCTCGAAGAAGTAGGCCATCTGCTGGAGGATCAGCGGGATCCAGGCGCCGTTGTGCGGGGAGTCGAAGGAGAGGTACGTCGCCGTCTCGTGGTCCACGGTCGCCGTCTCCAGCTTGGCGAGCGCGTAGCGGGTGATGATGCCGCCCATGCTCACCCCACCGACGGTCAGCCGCTCGTCGCCCTTGCGCTCGGCGATGGCCCGGAGGATGGCCGCGATCGCGACCTCGGCGTTGGCCTGGATGTGGGTGTGGCGCTCCGTGAAACCGACCAGGACGATGTCGTAGCCCGCACTGAGCAGTTGGTCGAAGAGGCCCGGCCCGCCGTCGGCGACGGTGTTGAAGTAGGCGAAGAGGCCAGGGAGGTCGCTCGGGCCGTAGTTGAAGCCGTCCGCGAAGAGGAACGGCTTGCGGAGGCCGAACTTCGGGTTGGCGTAGTAGACCGCCGCCTGCCCGGTCGCCGTCTGCCCCTCGTAGGGCGAGCCGGTCAGCTCCCACGTCACGTCGGCGGCGCGACCGGCGACCTTGCCCGACAGCGCGCTGGTGAACCAGACGCCGGGCGTGAGCGAGTTGGCGATCTCCGCCAACTCGGCCTTGCTGGGCTCCGCCTGACCTTCACTGAGGGCCGTCGGCGCTACGTCGATACGGGGTTCTGGTGCCATGACTGCTACCGCCTCTGTTGGGTCGAACAGGGACCACTCGTGCACTGCGGGTGACTGTAACTGCACAGTTACGCACCGCATCGACAGAACACGCAGAGTGGTCGAAGTTGTTCGAGAGGGGTTGCCAGGCGATCGGAACTGACCGGTCAGGCAGGGAAGTCCCCGGCCCGGACGGCGGCGATGAAGGAGTCCCAGGAGGCGGCGGGGAAGACGAGGGCCGGGCCGTCGGGATCCTTGGAGTCACGGACGGGGATCACGTCGGGAAGGAACCCGGGGGCCACCTCGATGCAGTTGCCCCCGTTGTTGCCGCTGTAGCTGCTCTTGCGCCAGGTCAACACAGCCGCCTCCTCGGAGACTTACGCCGGAAAGTCGCCCTCACGGACGGCCGACACAAAGGCTTCCCAGGCAGAGGCAGGGAAAACAAGGGCCGGGCCGTGCGGGTCCTTGGAGTCACGCACCGGGACGGCGCCGGGGAGGGATCCGAGGGCCACCTCGATGCACTCGCCCCCATCGTCCCCGCTGTAGCTGCTCTTGCGCCAAGAAGCTGTCCCCAGCTCGACGTTCTTCATGCCGATACTCCTCCATCGCATCTACGATCAGCGCACGTGAGTCACCCACCGAGAGTACATCGCCACGCAGGAGGTCAAAGTCGCGTCGAGCCTCAGTGACGATTGACGGCGCATCACTGAAGTGTCCGCGATACAGACTCTCCGAGTACACCCACTCCTTCCCGTCCGGCATCAACAGCAGGAACAAGGAAGTGGCTGGCATCTTCCTCACCGGGCGAGCGAATGGTGCCACCTCGATGAAGATGTTCGACCGCTCACTCACGGAGAGAAGGTGTTCCATCTGCCTCCTCATCACGCCCGGTCCACCGATTACGGTGCGAATGGCACTCTCGTGGAGAACCACCAGCAGCATCGGCCCATCGCTAGCCAGGAAGCGT
>NZ_JBFBIR010000097.1:0-20438 GCF_040685715.1 Kitasatospora sp. NPDC088264 | reverse complement strand
AAGTACGGCCCAGTACGAGGACGCTTCGCCGGCACGCCCAGCCGGGCGCCCAACGCCGCGCGCTGATCCGACGCGAATTATGAAACACGCCCTAGTCCCAACGCCGTTCAGTTACAGCAATCAGGGGTGATCGGGCCGGTCGCCGCGCAGGGCCTCGACCAGCCGCCGGGCCCGGGTCTCCTCCGAGAGCAGCGTCTCCACCAACGGCCCGGTTCCCTGCCTGTCCGCCGCGCCGGACAGGTAGGCCTCGACCGCCCGCGGGTCGGCCGCGAGCGGCACCCGCCCGGCGGTGAGCGCGGCGTGGGCCCGGGCGTAGTCCAGGCCGAGCCGGGCCAGCCGCACCCCGCCCGCGTGCCGCTCGGCCGGGTCGACGCCGCCCTCGCCGGCCAACTGCGGGTGCCGGCAGGCGACTTCGTGCACGGCGAGAACGGCCAGCAGCACGTGTTCGGTGCCGGGCGCACGGCGGCCGAGGCGCTGCGCCTGCCCGTCGGCCTCCAGCCGGACCCAGGCCATCGGCGCGGCCGCGATGTTCACCTTGGCGAAGCCGGGTACCAGCAGCCGCTTCCAGCGCGGCAGCCGGTACGGCGTGCGGCCGAGCAGCGCGTCCCGGGTGGGGCGCAGCAGCGGGTCGAGGTCGTCGCGGTCGTCGGGGGCGCCCGGGGCACCGGGACCGTCCGGCGCGTCGGGGCCGGCGGGCGCCGCCAGTCGCTCCAGCACCGCTCCCGGCGCGACGCCCGCCGCGCGCAGCAGTTCGGCGGCCCGGGCGTGCGGATCGGCGAGCAGGGCGCGCAACAGGTGTTCGGCGCTGAACTTCCGCTCGCCGTCCTGTCGGGCCCGCTCCATGGCACCGGTCAGGGCGCGGGCGGCGGCGCCGCTGAGCAGCACGCCGCGCTCCCCGGTCGGGCCGAGCGCGTCGCGGGCCGGCACGCTCGCACCGGCCCCGTCGTCCGAGTCCCAGCGTGTCGCGTCGGCCCCGCCCTGGCGGTCGCGCAGGACGGCGAGCAGAGCGGTCGCGGTCGCCCCGGCGGCCGTCAGGGCCTCGCCGGCCGGGCCCTTCGCCCCGGCGACGGCGGCCAGCAGGTGTTCCGTCCCGAGGCGGCCGTCGCCCCCGCCGCGCGCGCCCCGGGCCGCGCCCAGGACGCCGAGCGTGCGCCAGTCCGGTTCCAGCGTCGTCTCCATCCGGCCCCTCCCACCACGATGCTTTGCCCAAACTATATGCCTGCTTTGCTAGTCCTTTACACGTGACTGCGCGTCAAGGAAACGTCAGAACCAGCCGGTTCGGGGCACCGGCAACTCAGGGCGCGGAGGCCGGGTCGGCGGCGCTCACCGGGACGTCCGGGTGGCGGAACCAGGACCCCTGCACCACCCGCTGCACCAGCATCAGCACCGCGCCGAGCAGCAGCGCGCCCAGCCCGATCACCGTCACCCCGCCGACCCGGCCGACGCCCGGCAGGTCGATCGAGGTGGCGCCGTAGTCCGGATCGGCGTAGACGTCGAAGGCGCCGTAGGCGAAGAAGTACAGCAGCATCAGGCCGCCGACCAGCGGGAGCACGCCCTTGAAGACGAAGTCCCGGACGCTGCGGGTGAGGACCCGGCGGTAGTACCAGACGCAGGCGAAGCCGGTCAGGCCGTAGTAGAAGGCGATGCCCAGGCCGACCGAGGCGATCGAGTCGGCCAGCACGTTGCCGCTGATCGCGGTGAGCAGGACGTAGAAGGCGATCGACGCCAGGCCCATGGCGACCGTCGACCAGGTCGGGGTCCGGTGGCGCGGGTGCACCCGGGCGAAGCCGGTCGGGATGGCCCGGTGGGTGGCCATCGAGAAGGTGGTGCGGGCGGTGGGCAGGATCGTCGTCTGGGTGGAGGCGGCGGCCGAGGTCAGCACCATCAGGATCAGCAGCCGGCTGAGCACCGCGCCGATCCCGGTGGTGCCGAACACCGCGTCACCGAGGCCGGACAGCACGTCCCCCGAGTGCGCCGGGTTGCCGAGCCCGATGCCGTCCGCGCCGACCCCGGCGAAGGACTGCGCCGAGGTGGCGACCAGGACGTAGATGAGGAGCAGCAGCACGGTGGAGATGACGGCCGCGCGGCCGGGCGTGCGCGCGGAGTCGGCGGTCTCCTCGTTGACGGACACGGCGGTGTCCCAGCCCCAGTAGATGAAGACCGCGGCCAGCATGCCGGCGGTGAACGCCGAGGTCGAGGGCACGTTGAACGGGTTGAACCAGGACGCGTCGACGGGGATGGCGGTCGGGGGCGCGGCGGAGCCGTACGCCTTGACGAGCGCGGTGACCGAGAAGGCGACCAGCATCACCACCTCGACGGCCAGCAGCCGGCGTTGCAGGGTCGCGGACAGCTCGATGCCGACGTAACAGATCGCGGTCATCAGGACGATCCAGACCACCCCGGCGGTGGCCGTCCACACCCGGCTGTCCGCGAGCGAGTCCAGGCCGACCAGCCGGAAGCCGTACACCCCGGCGATCTGCGCCAGGTTGGCCATCACGATGACGTCGGCGACGACGATGCCCCAGCCGCCCATCCAGCCGGTGCGCGGGCCGAACGCCCGGGCGGCCCAGGTGAAGGTGGTGCCGCAGTCCGGGTCGGCGGCGTTGAACTCCTTGTAGGCGTAGGCGATCAGCAGCATCGGGATGAACGCCAGGACGGTGACGACGGGTGCCTGGAGGCCGACCCCGACCACGACGATGCCGAGGGTCGCGGCGAGGCTGTAGGCGGGGGCGGTGGAGGCGAGGCCGATGCACACCGAGGACAGCAGGCCCAGGGCGCCGCTCTTCAGGCCCTTCTCGCCCGCCCCGGAACCCGTCGGACGGTCACGGGGACCGCCGGTCGGGGGGCTGGTCGGGGACGCCGGCACTGGCCCCACCCCCTTGGGTGCGCAGCGGGGGCCGCGAGGACGGATCTGGTCGTCTCAGCGTAACGCCGCCCTCGGCGGGCGGCCCGGGGGCAGGACTTCCGGGCCGCTGGGCCGCTGGGCTGCCGGGCTGCTGGGCTGGACGGACGACGCGCGGCGCGGGCCGTGGTGCGGTCGCGGCGGTGCCCGCCTGGCTCGGCGGGCCCGCTGTCCGAACGGCGACCGCTCCGCCGCCACGGCGCCGCGCGCCTCCTACCTGTTTTCCACCGGTTGCCGAGGGCTCCGGAGTACCGGCCGGAGCCCTGGTCTCGGCGTGGTCCGCCCGCCGACCCGAAGGCCGGTGAGGGACCGTCTGTGGGGTTTCACCCGAGTTGGTCGAGGCGCAGCCGCGCCACCCGGACCGTCCGGCGCGGCAGGGTGGTGGGCAGGGCCACCAGCAGGGCGGTGGCGGTGAACATCGCGAAGTGCGAGCCCTCCGGCCAGGTCCCGGCCCAGCCCAGTTCACCGTGCCGGTGCTCGGCGAAAGCGTTGCAGCACAGCCAGGCCGCCAGTCCGATCAGCGGCGCCGCCCGGGGCCGGGAGAAGGCGCCGAGCATCGCGCACAGGCCGAGGTAGGCGACGTGGGCGAGCCCGCCGGAGTGCAGTTCGCCGAGCCCGCCGAGGCCCATCGCCAGGACGCCGCCGGCGAGCAGCGCCACCGTGCCCGAGGTCGGGGCGGAGAGCCGCTCCAGGACCGGGTGGTAGCGCCGCCCGCCCGGCCGGGCCGCGTACATCCGCACGCCCTACCCCTTCGCGGCGACGAGTTCGGGCGCCGGGCCGACCGGCAGGTGCCACCGGGCGCGCCGGGTCATGGCCTCCAGCTCGTGCAGCAGCTCGGGCACCGGGACGGTCAGCACCGGGCAGCCCGCCTCGCGCGCGCAGTGCGCCGTGACCGAGCGCCGCAGCCGACGGCGCAGCAGGCCGCCGCTCCGGCCGAGGACCAGCAGGTCGTCCGTCCGGTCGGCGGCCTGGACGAGGGCGGGCCCGGTCTCGCCCCTGATCACCAGCGGGCGCAGCGGCACGCCGGGGTCGGCGCCGCCGAACGCCGCGTCGAGGGCGTCCCGCAGCCGCTGTTCGGCCGCCTCCCGCACCGCCGCGAGCAGCGGCGGGCACGGCGACCGGCGATACCCGAACTCACCGCCGGGCGGCTCCCAGGCGAGTACCGGGACGAGTTCGGCGCCACGGCCGCGGGCTTCCGCCACGCCGCGGTGCAGGGCCGCGAGGCTGCCGAGCGATCCGCTGACCCCGACCACCACCCTGCCGGTGCCGCTGCCCTGGTGCCGCCCGTTGCCGTGCATGGTCCGTCCTCGCGTCGTCGTTCCGGTACCCGGCGTGTCGCCCGGTGTCTCACCTGGCGCGTCACCTGGTGTGTCGTCCTCCACCCAACCGCCGCGCCGGCCGGCCGCCGCCCGTCCTTGACGCCTTCCTGACGCGCCGGGCCGCCTTCCCAACGCGCTCCATACGCCTGCCTCCCGCCGGCACCTGGTTTCACCCGTTCGGCGGACGGGAGCCGGGAGGCAGGAGACAGGAACCGGGAGGCGACGCGGTACCCCGGATACCGGATCACGGGCGATCAGCCGTAACGTCAGGCCGGGGCGCGGGCGAGGTCGAGGGTGTAGGCGGTGCCGCCGGCGGGGGACGGCTCGACGGTGAGTTCGCCGTTCATCGCCTCGACGAAGCCCCGCGCCACGGTGAGGCCGGTGCCGTCGGCGGCCGGGCCCGGGGCCCTCACCCGGAGGTGGATCCGCCCGCCCACCGCGCCCGCGTCCACCAGGGCGGGCCCGGCGGCCCCCGCCAGGACGTCCGCGAGGGCGCGTTCCAGCAGGCCGGCGTCGGCGAGCACGGGCGGCAGGCCGTCCGGGAGGGCGAGGCGCACGTCGCGCTGCTCGCCGCTCTGCTCGGCGGGCAGGGCGGCCAGCGCGGCGGCGAGCACCGGGGCCAGCGCGGTCGGACGCAGCAGCACCGGTTGCTCGCCGGCCCGCAGCCGGTCGAGGTCCAGCAGGTCGGCGACCAGGCCTTCCATCCGCCGCACCTCGGCGGCGATCCGCCGCCCCGGCGGCCCCGGCAGGTCGGCGGCCTCGCGACGCAGCGCGGCGAGCGGGGCGCGCAGGTCCTGTCCGACGGCCTCCAGCAGCGCGGTGTGCAGGGCGTCGGTGTGGGCGAGGGTCTCGGCGGCGGCGGCCTGGGCGGCCAGCCGTTCGCGTTCCCGGGCCAGTCGCAGCTGCGTGACGTAGGGGCCGAGCAGTCGGGTGTCCTGCTCGGTGAGCGCCGGTCCGCGCAGGGCCAGGACGGCGTCCGGGCCGAGGTCGACGGCGAGCGAGGCCTCTTCGGGGCGCTGCGGGAGGGCGGTGCCGGACGCGGCGGCGGGGCGCCACAGCTGGCCGGTGCGGACCAGGACGACGGCGCCCTCCAGGCCGAACACCTGGCGCAGGTCGGCGACCAGGTCGGGCACTGCGCGGGCGCCGGATTCGACCGCCGCCCCGGCCAGCCGGGCCAGCACCGCCGCTTCGGCGCGGGCCCGGTCGGCCTGCTGGGAGCGGCGGGTGAGGCCGTCGATGAGGTGGGCGATGATCCCGGCGACGGCGAGGAAGAGCAGCAGCGCGGCGAGGTCGGCGCCCCGGGTGACGGCGAGGCTGTGCCAGGGCGCGGTGAAGAAGTAGTCGGCGGCGAGCGCCCCGGCGGCGGTGCTGGCGGCGGCGGGCGGCAGGCCGCCGAGCCGGGCGGTGGCGGCGACGGCCAGCAGCAGGCAGAGCAGGGCGCCGGGGAGGGCGAGCGAGTCGCGCAGCGGGGAGAGCGCCCAGGCCAGGGCGGCCGTTGCGGCCGGGCCGGCCAGCCAGGCCAGGCGCCGGCGGCGCGGCGGGACGGCGGCCGGGCGGCGGCGCCGGGGTGCGGGCGGGACGGCCAGCAGGCCGGGTTGGGGCGGGGGGACGACCCGGACGTCGATCGGGCCGGCCATCCGGATGACGCGGTTGATCACCGAGCCGGAGACCAGTTCGCGCAGGCGGCTGCGGCTGGTCGGGCCGAGCAGGATCTGGGTGGCGCTCTCGGCGTGGGCGAAGTCCACCAGGGCGCGGGCGGCGTCGTTGCCGTCGACCTCGATGTAGCCGCCGTGGAGTTCGTGCAGCAGTGCGCGCTGGCCGGCGAGGGCGGGCGGTTCGTGGACGGTGGCGCCGTCGTCGGGCCGGACGTGCACGCCGATCAGGTCGCCGTGCACCCGGGTGGCGGTGCGGGCGCCGCGGCGGATCAGGTGCTCTCCCTGCGGGGCCCCGTTGAGGGCGACGACGATGCGTTCCTTGGTCTCCCAGGGCGCCCGGATGCCGTGCCGGGCGCGGTAGTCGGCGAGTTCCTCCTCGACCCGGTCGGCCAGCCAGAGCAGGGCGAGTTCGCGCAGGGCGCCGAGGTTGCCGGCCCGGAAGTAGTGGTCCAGGGCGACGTCGATCCGGTCGGGCGGGTAGATCGCGCCCTGGGCCATCCGGGTGCGCAGGGCCTGCGGGCTGAGGTCGACGAGTTCGATCCGGTCGGCGGCGCGGACCACCTCGTCGGGGATCCGCTCGCGCTGGGCGACGCCGGTGATCTGCTCGACGACGTCGTTGAGGCTCTCCAGGTGCTGGATGTTGACGGTGGTGGCCACGTCGACGCCGGCGTCGAGGAGTTCCCGGACGTCCTGCCAGCGTTTGGGGTGGCGGCCGCCGGGGGCGTTGGTGTGGGCGAGTTCGTCGACGAGCGCGAGCTGCGGGCGGCGGGCGAGCAGGGCGTCGACGTCGAGTTCGGTGAGGGTGGTACCGCGGTGGCCGACGGTGCGGCGGGGCAGCACGGGCAGGTCCCCGAGCTGGTGCTCGGTGCCCCGGCGGCCGTAGGTCTCGACCAGTCCGACGACGACGTCGAGGGCTTCGTCGTCGCGCAGCCGCCGGCCCTCGGCGAGCATGGCGCACGTCTTGCCGACCCCCGGCGCAGCCCCCAGGAACACCCGCAGTCGTCCGCTCACCGCCGTGCCGCCACCTCCTCGGTGTCCATGCTCCGCCGGGACGCCGGGGTGCGCGAGGGGACGGGCGCTCCGGCGGGTGCCGGGGGGCACGAGGGGACCGCCGCAAGATCCGGATGGTGCTATCGTCATTAGCACCATGTTGCTGAAGCTGGACACCGGTGACGCCCGTCCCCTGCACGAGCAGGTGGCGGGCGCGATCAGGCGGGCCGTCGCCGAGGGCGAGTGCGCCCCCGGCGACAGGCTGCCACCGGCCCGAGAGCTCTCCCGGGCACTGGGCGTGAACACCAACACCGTCCTGCGCGGGCTGCGCACGCTGCGCGACGAGGGCGTGCTGGAGTTCCGCCGGGGCCGTGGCGTCACGGTCGCCGAAGGCGCCGACGCGCGCTCCGAACTCGCCGATCGGGTAAGGCAGTTGGTTGCCGATGCCGCCCGGGCCGGCTACAGCAGGAACGATCTCGTGGACATGATCAGGGGGATGTCGTGACGGACGGGAAGCTCATAGCGAAGGAGCGCCGGGAGCCCGGGGCGGGGCGCGGCGCGCTCTGGGGCGCGGTGGCCTGGTCGGCGGGCGTCCTGGCCCTGCTGATCGCGCTGCCGTGGGCCGCGCGCCACCGGCTGCCGGACCCGCTCGCCACCCACTGGAGCGGACAGGACCCGGACGGCTCCATGTCGTTGACGGCGTCCGCGCTGTTCCCGGCGGGGGTCTGGCTGGTGCTGGTGCTGGCCGCCGCGGCCGCCCGCCGGTTCCGGGCCGGGACGGCGGGCGGCGCCACCGGGGCGGCACTGGCGGCCGTCGGGGTGCTCCTGACGGGGGCACAGACCTCCATCGTGCACGCCAACCTGGACCGCACGCGCTGGCAGGAGGCCGCGCCGATGGGCTTCGAGGTGGTCGTCCTGGTCGTGGCGGCGGGCCTGGCCGGCCTGCTGACCTGGCTGGCCGTCCGCCCGCGCATCGACTCCCCGACCGGGGCGAGCCCGGCGGCCCGGATCCCGGCGCCGGCGACCGCGCCGGGCGAGCAGCTGGTCTGGCTCTCCCAGGCCGCCAACCCGTGGCTGCAACTGGGCGCCTCCGTCCTCGCCCTGGGCGCGCTGGTCGGCGTGCTGGCCCCGGCCAGCGGGCTGATGGGGTTCAGCTGGGCGACGGTCGTGCCGTTCGTCACCACCTCCCCCATCGTCCTGTGCTCGGCCTCGGTCAAGGCCCGGGTGACCGCGCAGGGCCTGTCCGTCGGCTTCGGCCCGTTCGGCTGGCCCAGCCGGCGCTGGTCCCCCGCCGACCTCGACTCGGCCCGCGCCGAGCTGCGCACCCCCGCCCAGGCCGGTGGCTGGGGCTACCGCGTCAACGGCCTCGGCACCACCGTGATGCTGCGCCGCGGCGTCTGCCTGGTGGTCCGCACCCGGCGCGGGCGCGAGTTCGCCGTGAGCGTCGACGACGCCGAGCGCGGCGCGGCCCTGCTCAACTCCCTCATCGCCAGGTCCGCCAGTCCCACCGGCTGACCCCCGTCACGCCGCTGGGGCCCGTCTTCAAACCGCCCGTTCCGGTGGTGTGGACAGGGGCCGCACCGTGGGTACACCAGCTGACAGCTGCTCATAAGTGCAGAGGGCAAGGAGGCGTCCGTGACCCACGAACGGCGGACGGCGGAAGACCCGGAGCGCGACGCGGTCGACGCCCGGGGAGGCACCAACCAGGACGAACGGACCATCACCTTCCTACGACTCGGCGTCGGACTGATCGGCATCCTGCTGCCGCTCGCACTACCCCTGGGGAACTGGCTGTTCGCCGAGCTCAGGGGCCAGAGCACGGCGGGATTCTGGCCGGCCTCGATGAGCGGCTCGTACTACACCAGCACCCGGAACCTCTTCGTGGGCGGCCTGTGCGCGCTCGGGGTGTTCCTGATCTGCTACCGCTTCGACCGCCGGGACGACCGCTGGAGCACCGCCGCCGGCGTGTTCGCGCTCGGGGTCGCCCTGTGCCCGACCGCGCCGCAGGGCGCCACCGCGTTCCAGAGCGCGGTCGGCCTGCTGCACTACGCCTTCGCCGGACTGCTGCTCTTCGTGCTGGCGATGTTCTGCGTCTACTCCTTCCGCAACCCGCGCTCCACCCAGCCGTCCTGGGTCAGCCGGGCCTACCTGGCGGCCGGGGTGCTGATCCTGGTGCTCCTGCTGCTCGCCGTCGTCGCCGGGGTGGCCGGCGTCGGCACGGACTGGGCCGTCCGCCCGCTGTACCTGTGCGAGTGGTTCTCGACCTGGGCCTTCGGTGCCGCCTGGACCGGCGCCGCGCTCGAACTCGCCGCCGCCGGTCGGTCGTACGGACACCATCCGCTCCTCCCGGGGCAGAGCGGCTCCCCGGCCACCGGCAGCCCGGCGGCCCAGCCCTAGGATGCGTCCTCAAGGGGACCTTAACCCCAAGAGATAGTCATCTTGTCGTCCCGAAACACCGTTACCATGCGCACCAAGGCCCGCCACCAGGGCGGCCGGTGACGGAACCCCAGCAACGGGAGGACGAGCATGTCGAACGAGGTCCGGGCAGGGCGCGGTCCGCAGGAGGAGTACCCGTCGGTGGATCTGCGGATGGACGTACCGCACTCGGCGCGGGTCTACGACTACCTCATCGGCGGCAAGACCAACTTCGAGGCGGACCGCGTCGCCGCGCACGCCTCGGTGCAGGCCTGGCCGTCGCTGCCGATCTCCATGCGCACCACCCGCGACTTCATGCAGCGCGCCGTCCGCCACCTCACCGAGGAGTACGGCGTCCGGCAGTTCCTGGACATCGGCACCGGCATCCCCACCTCGCCCAACGTCCACGAGATCGCCCAGTCGATCGCCCCGGACGCGCGGGTCGCCTACGTCGACAACGACCCGATCGTGCTCACCCACGCGCGGGCCCTGATGTCCAGCACGTCGCAGGGCCGCACCTGTTACGTGGACGCCGACTTCCGCGACCCGGAGTCGATCATCCAGAACCCCCGGCTGCGCGAGGTCCTCGACTTCTCCCAGCCGGTGGCGCTGTCGCTGATCGCCATCGTCCACTTCGTGCTCGACGAGGACGACCCGCAGGGCATCGTGCGCCGCTTCATGGACGCCCTGGCACCGGGCAGCTTCCTCGCCCTGACCGTGTTCACCGGGGACACCGACCCGGTGGGCGTGGGCGGCGTCGGCCGGGAGTACAACGCGCGCGGCATCCCGCTGCAGATCCGCGACCAGAAGGAGACCGCGGCCTTCTTCGACGGCTACGACCTCCTCGACCCCGGCGTCACCCTGGTCCACCACTGGCGCCCGGACGCCGGGGCCGCGCCGATCCGCGACCAGGACATCGCGATGTACGCGGGCGTGGCGATCAAGCGCTGAGCCTGCCGACGTCAGCCGGGGACGGCGACCAGGCCCGCCTCGTAGGCCAGGATGACGAGGTGGACCCGGTCGCGGGCGTCGAGCTTGGCGAGCAGCCGGGTCATGTAGGTCTTCACGGTCGCGATGCTGAGGACCAGTTCGGCGGCGATCTCGGTGTTGGACAGGCCCCGGCCGACCAGGGTGAGGATCTCCCGCTCCCGGCCGGTGATCGCGCCCAGCCGCCGGGCGGCCGGTGTCGGCGCGGGGGCCTGCACCGGCGCACCGGTCGGTGACGCGGCGGTCGGTGACGCGGCGGCCGGGCCCGAAGCCGCCGCCGGGCCCGGGGCCGGCCGCTGGTCCGCGAAGGAGGAGATCAGCCGGCGGGTGACGCTCGGTGCGATCAGGGCGTCCCCGGCGGCCACCACCCGGACGGCGGCGAGGATGTCGTCCAGCGCCATGTCCTTGACCAGGAAGCCGGACGCCCCGGCGCGCAGCGCCGCGTACACGTGGTCGTCGTCGTCGAAGGTGGTGAGCACGACGACCCTGGTCGGCCCACCGCCGCCGGTGATCAGGCGGGTGGCCTCGATGCCGTCCATACCGGGCATCCGCAGGTCCATCACGACGACGTCGGGCCGCAGTTCACCGGCCAGCCGGACGGCCTCGGCACCGGTGCCGGCCTCGCCGACCACCTCGACGTCGGCGGTCTCGGTGATGACCATCTCCAGCGCGGCCCGGACCAGCGGCTGGTCGTCGACCAGCAGGACGCGTGTCATGCGGTCACCTCCCCGGGGATCGGCAGTCGGACGGCGACCCGGAAGCCGCCCTCGGGGCGCGGCCCGGCCTCGAACTCGCCGTCCAGCAGGCCGACCCGTTCGCGCAGCCCGGCCAGGCCGAAGCCCCCGCCCCGACCGGTGCCGGTGCCCCGGTCCCGGTCGGTGCCGGTGCCCGTGCCGCGGCCCCGGTCGGTGATCTCCACGGCCACCTCACCCGCTGTGCGGCGGTCGACCAGGACCTCGCAGGAGCGGGTGTCCGCGTGCCGCACCACGTTGGTGACGGACTCCTGGATGACGCGGAACGCCGAGAGGTCGATCTCCGGTGGCAGCGGGCCCTGTTCGCCCCGCCGCCGGACCTCGACCCGGACGCCGGCGGCGGTGGTCGCGGCGGCCAGCCGGTCGAGGTTCGCCAGACCTTGAGGGGTGGTCGCCGACGTCTCGCCGTCGGCCTGGCGCAGCACGACGAGCATCCGGCGCAGCCCGGCCAGGGTGTCCCGGCCGGCGTTCTCGATCTCGCCGAGCGCCTGCTTGGCCCGTTCCGGGCGGGTGTCGATGACCCGGCGGGCGGCGCCGGCCTGGAGCGCGACGATGCCGATGGTGTGGGCGACGGTGTCGTGCATCTCGCGGGCGATCCGCAGCCGTTCGGCGGTGACGGCCTCGGTGGCCGCCCGGGTGCTCAACGCCCGGGCGTGCTCGCGGTTCTGCCGCATCGAGCGGCCGACCAGCCAGGCGACCAGGGCGAGCAGCGCGGCGCCGTCGGCGGAGCCGATGTGGGTGCCGGTGAAGATGCCGACGGTGTTGCCGTGCACCAGGCCGATGTGCAGCACGAGCAGGCTCATCACCAGCGCGAACGCGGTCCGCGAGCTGCGGCGCGGCCGGGTGGCGGTGATCAGGCAGAGCGCGACGTCCACGGCCAGCAGGGAGGCCGGCGGCACCTGGGTGTCGGCGGCCCAGCCGTCGGTCTCCGTGAAGGCGGCGACGAACAGCAGGGCGACCGCGAGCACCGGAAGGCGGCGCACCAGCGCGGCGCCGGCGAAGGCCACCACCGTGGTGGCCAGGGTGAAGGCCAGTCCGCCGTGGGCGGCGGCCCCGCCGTGGTACCGGGCGTTGCCGCCGAGCAGGACGGCGGGGTAGGCGGCGGCCACGCACCAGGCGAGCCCGACCCAGACCTCGGGCGGAATGCGCCGGAACAGGGGCGGAGAGGGCGTCGCAAGCATACGAAGATCGTATCGGCGGCCTGAATCGCCGTCATCGGACCGTGGTTGTACGACCGGGGGTGACAGCCGGGGCCCGCGGTGTCAGCGCCGGTCCGATGCGGCGGCCCGGCCCCGCCCGGCACCGTGGAGCCCATGATCGAAGTCACCGAGCTGACCAAGCGCTACGGCCGCACCACCGCCGTCGAACGCCTCACCTTCACCGTCCGGCCCGGCCATGTGACCGGCTTCCTGGGCCCGAACGGCGCGGGCAAGTCCACCACCCTGCGGCTGATCCTCGGCCTCAACGACCCGACCGGCGGCACCGCCACCGTCGACGGCCGCCCGTTCCGGGCGCGGACGCGCGGCCTGCGCGACGTCGGCGCCCTGCTCGACGCGGGCGACGTCCACGGCGGGCGCACCGGCGCGGCCCACCTGCGGGCGCTGGCCCGCGCCAACGCGATCCCGGCCGCGCGGGTCGAGGAGGTGCTGCACGAAGTCGGGCTCACCAAGGCCGCCGGGCGCCGGATCGGCGGCTACTCGCTGGGCATGAAGCAGCGGCTCGGCATCGCCGGCGCGCTGCTCGGCGACCCGCCGGTGCTGCTGTTCGACGAGCCGCTCAACGGCCTCGACCCGGAGGGCGTGCTGTGGGTGCGCGGCCTGTTCCGCCGCCTCGCCGAGGAGGGACGGACGGTCTTCGTCTCCAGCCACATGATGGCCGAGATGGAGCACACCGCCGACCGGCTGGTGGTGATCGGCCGGGGCCGGCTGATCGCGGACGAGAGCCTGGCGGAGTTCTCCGCCCGGGCCGACCGCACCGGCGTCACCGTCCGGGCGGCCGAACCCGACCGGCTGGCGGCCGTGTTGACCGCCGCGGGCGCCACCGTCCGCCCCGGCCCGGACGGCGCGCTCGCCGTGACCGGCCTGGACGCCACCCGGATCGGCGAACTCGCCCTGGAGCAGCGCCTGTTGCTGCACACCCTGACCACCCGTGCCGCCTCCCTGGAGGAGGCGTTCATGGAACTGACCGCCGACAGCGTCGACTACCAGGCCGGAGAGCCCCGATGAGCACCGCGACCACCGCCCCCCAGTCCCGCCCCCGGCCCCTCCCCCGGCCGCGCGCCCGCTTCGGCGACCTGCTCGCCGCCGAGTGGATCAAGTTCTGGTCCCTGCGTTCGACCGTCTGGGTGCTGGGCCTGAGCGCCCTGTTCGTCATCGCCGCCAACCTCAAGGCGGCCCGGTACACCTACGACCACTACACCGTCGGCGACGGCGATCCGGCGACCATGCTGCAGGTCGCGCTCGGCGACTCCTTCACCATGATCGCCGCCGACGTCGTGATGATCGTCGCGGGCAGCGTCGGCGCGCTCGTCCTGGTCGGCGAGTACGCGAGCGGGCTGATCCGCACCACGCTGGTGGCCGTCCCGGACCGCCGGGCCGTGATCGCCGCCAAGGCCTGCGTACTGACCGCGGTCATGCTCGGCTACGGCGCCGTCACCGCGGGCGTCTCCTTCGGCGCCTGCCAGGCGGTCCTCGCCGACACGCACATCGGCGTCTCCGTCACCGACCCCGCCGCGCTGCGCTTCGTCGCGGCCGCCGCCCTGTTCGCCCCGGTCTGCGCCCTCGCCGGATTCGCCCTCGGCGCGCTGATCCGGCACACCGCCGGAGCCGTGGTGGGCACCGTCCTGGTGCTGTTCTTCCTGCCGGCGTTCTTCAACGAGCGCTACCGCTGGTCGGCCGACCTCCTGCACGCCATGCCGCTCCAGGCCTGGCGCCGGCTGGCCCAGGTCGACCTGACCCACTCGCTGCCCTCGGCGCACCCGGCCACCGTCGCCGGATCCTGGGCCACGTTCGCGCTCTGGGCGCTCGCCTCGGTGGTGGTCGCCGTGGCCGTCGTCCAGCGCCGCGACCACTGACCCGCCGTCCGGCGGCGGCGCCGGGAGCGGTGCTCACCCGTCGCGGCGGCCCGCCGCCACATCCGCCAGCGCCACCAGCAGCGCCGCCAGGACCAGGCCCGCCGCGACCGTCACGCCCAGCTGGAAGGCCAGCGCCCAGTCCGGGTGCGGGCCCTGGGCGTGGGCGAAGAAGACCGAGCCGACGATGGCGATGCCGACCGCCGAGCCGACCCGCTGGGCGGTCTGCAGGACGCCGCCGGCACTGCCCGCCCGGGCGATCGGCACCCGCTGGAGGGTCAGGGTCTGGTTCGGGGCGATCACCAGCCCGCTGCCCACCCCGGCGACCAGCAGCGGCGCCACCGTCGCCCAGCCAATCGCCGACCCCGACCACAGCTGCACCGCCAGGGCCGAGGCCAGCAGGCCGACCAGCACCAGCACCAGGCCGAGCAGCACCAGCCGGCGGCCGAGCCGGTGCACCAGCCGTCCGCCGATCGCCGCGGACACGCCCGAGCCCACCGCGAACGGCGTGACCGCCAGGCCCGCCGTCAGCGCCGAGTAGTGCAGGCCCGCTTGGAGGTAGAGCGTGAAGATGAAGAAGATCGCGGTGAACCCGGCGAAGTACACCAGCGACAGCGCCACTCCCGCCGCGTACGGGCGCACCGCGAACAGCGCCATGCTCACCAGCGGCTCCCGGCCCCGCGCGTAGTACCGCTCCCAGCCCACGAAGGCCCCCAGCAGCACCGCCGCCAGCGGCAGCAGCAGCCAGCGCGTCGAGCCGTGCCACTGCTGCGCCTGGACGAACGGCAGCAGCAGCGCGACCGTCCCGGCACCGAGCAGCAGCACCCCGACCGGGTCGAAGTCCCGGTGCCCGGCCCGCGAGGCCGCCGGCGGGGGCGGCGGGAGCAGCCGGTAGGCGATGGGCAGGGCGGCCACGCCGATCGGCAGGTTGACCAGGAACACCCAGCGCCAGCCGTTCTGCGGGCCGAACAGGTGGATCAGCAGGCCGCCCAGCAGCGGGCCGACGGCGGTGGACAGACCGATGGTGGCGCCGAGCGCGCCGAAGGCCCGGCCGCGTTCGGCCCCCTGGAACAGGACCTGGATGAAGCCGGAGACCTGCGGCACCAGCACCCCGCCGGCCGCGCCCTGGAACAGCCGGGCCAGCACCAGCCACTCCTGGTTCTGCGCCGCCCCGGCCAGCGCGCTGGCCGCGGTGAACAGGGCGAGCCCGGTGAGGAAGACGGCCCGGCGGCTGCGGGCGTCGCCGAGCCTCCCGGACGGGACCAGCACCAGGCCGAAGGCGAGCGCGTAGCCGCTGAGCACCCACTGCAGGCCGCTGTCGGACATGTGCAGCCCGGCCCGCACGGTCGGCAGGGCGACGTTGACGATGCTGACGTCCAGCAGCGTCATGAACCCGGCGACCAGGCAGACCGTCAGCGCCCGCCAGCGCCGTACCTCGGCCCGCCGGCCCGCGGCGGAGGCGCCGGGCTGCTGTTCCGGGGTGCTGCACGGGGGTTGGGCCGTCATGGGAGCACCTTCCGGGCGTCCGGCGGTCGTCTGGCTTCGCGTCCGGCGGCCGGCCGTCGTCCGGCTTCCCGGTCCGGCTGCCCGCCCGCCGTGCGCGGCCCCCCTCCGAACGGCCATCGTGGACGGCGCGGCCCCGGAGCCGCCAGCCGGGCTGCGCCGCCCGCGCCGCCGCTCACCCGGACGGCCGAACCCGATCGCGGCCTCCCCCGGTGCCCCGGAGGCTGAGGACATGAACGCCGCCACCGAAACCCCGCCGACCGCCCCGCCGGTGCTGGACGCCCGGCAGCGCAACGTCGTCTTCGGCACCATCGTGCTCGGCATGCTGCTGGCCGCGCTCGACCAGACCATCGTCGGCACCGCGCTGCCCACCATCGTCGCGGACCTCGGCGGGGCCGCGCACATGTCGTGGGTGGTGACGGCCTACCTGCTGGCCGAGACGGTGGCCACCGTGCTGGCCGGCAAGTTCGGTGACCTGTACGGGCGCAAGCTGCTCTTCCAGATCTCGGCGGTCGTCTTCATCACCGGCTCGTTCTTCTGCGGCCTGGCGACCAACATGACGCTGCTGATCGCCTGGCGGGCGCTCCAGGGCATCGGCGCGGGCGGCCTGATGGTGACGGCCATGGCGCTGATCGCGGACGTCATCCCGCTGCGCGAGCGCGGCAAGTACCAGGGCGCGATCGGCGCGGTGTTCGGCGTGGCGACGGTGATCGGGCCGCTGCTGGGCGGGCTGTTCACCGACCACCTGTCCTGGCGCTGGGCGTTCTACGTCAACGTGCCGATCGCGATCCTGGTGGTGATCGCGGCCGCCCGGACCATCCCCTCGGTGCGCTCGGCGGTGCGCCCGGTGATCGACTACCTGGGGATCGCACTGGTCGCGATCGGCGCCAGCGCACTGATCCTGGCGACCAGTTGGGGCGGCAACGAGTACGCCTGGGGCTCCGGGGTGATCATCGCCCTGTTCGCCGGCGGCGCCGTCGCCCTCGGGCTGTTCTGCTGGGTGGAGAGCAGGGCCGTCGAACCGATGCTGCCGATGCGGCTGTTCCGGAACCCGGTGTTCGCGGTCTGCTCGGTGCTCAGCTTCATCGTCGGCTTCGCGATGCTCGGCGCGCTGACCTTCCTGCCGACCTTCCTGCAGTACGTCGACGGCGACTCGGCGACCGTCTCCGGCGTGCGGACGCTGCCGATGGTGATTGGGCTGCTGCTCGCCTCGATCGCCAGCGGCAACGCCGTCAGCAAGACCGGCAGGTACCGGGTGTTCCCGATCGTCGGCACCCTGGTGATGGCCGTCGGCCTCTACCTGCTCTCCCGGCTCGAACCCGGCACGGGCACCACGCTCGCCTCCCTCTACATGTTCGTGCTCGGCGTCGGCATCGGGCTGAGCATGCAGGTGCTCACCATCGCCGTGCAGAACACCGTCGACTACGCGGACCTCGGCACCGCCACCTCCGGGGTGACCTTCTTCCGCACCATCGGCAGCTCCTTCGGCACCGCCGTGTTCGGCACCATCTACGCCAACAGCCTCAAGACCGAACTCGCCCGGGGCGTGGCCTCCTCGGCCCGCCTCACCGGCGCGGACCCGGCGCTGCTCACCCGGGCCGCCGAGAGCCCGCAGGGCCTGCACCGGCTGCCCGCCGCGCAGGCGGCCCCGATCGTCCAGGCCTACTCCGACGCCCTGCACACCGTGTTCCTGTGGACGGTGCCGGTCGCCCTGGTCGGGTTCGTGGTCGCGCTCTTCCTCAAGCAGGTGCAGCTGCGGGACACCGCCAGGGCCGGCTCCACCGACATGGGCGAGGGCTTCGCCCAGCCGACCACCAGCGACTCCGACCCGCACCTGGAGTACGCCGTCGGCAAGCTCGTGCGCGGCGTGGACCTCGACACCGTCCGCTCGATCGTCGACGACGCCGACACCCGGGTCGACCTGGCCGGGGCCTGGGCGCTGATGGAGGTCGCCGGCCACACCAAGGCCGTCGGCCAGGCCTCCCTGGACCTCATCGCCGCCCGCAAGCGGGTGCCGCCCGAGGTCCTGGAGCCGGTCTTCGACCGGATGGCCGCCGAGGGCTACCTCACCCGCGACGGCGACCGGCTCTCCCCCACCGAGACCGGCTCCCAGGAGGTTCGCGTCCTCGCCCAGGCCTGGTCGGACTGGCTCAACGCCCGGCTGGACGCCGACGCCGGCCGCCCGCGCAGCCCCCAGCTGCGCACCGCGGCGACCGCCATCGCCTGGCGCCTGATGGTCGAGGACCTCGCCAACGGCCTTCCGGCCCACGCCCGTTCGAAGGACGCGGCGCGAACCTAGGCCCGCCGCCAGGACCTAGGGCTTCCTCGCCAGGATCAGTTCGCGCCGCACGCCGTCGGCCATCAGGTCGCCGGGCTCGTCGGTCTCGGCGAACCCGTTGCGGTGGTAGAGGGCGATGGCCGCGTCATTGTCGGGGTTCACCGCCAGCTTGAGGGTGGTGAACCCCTGCTCGGCGGCCCAGCGGGCGATCGCGCCGATCAGCCGGTCCCCCACGCCCCGGCCGCGCGCCGCCGGGCCGACCCACAGGGAGATCAGCTCGGCGACCGCCCCGCCCTCGTCGGCCGGGACTCCGCTGGCCATCGCGACCGGGCGGCCGTCCAGCACCGCGACCAGGTCGAGGGCGTCGGGGATCTCCAGGCGGGAGCGCCAGCGGGCCTCGTGGTCGCCGGCGCCCTGCCAGTCCGCCAGGGTGGAGCCGAAGGCGTACGGCGCCTCGGTCAGCGCGGCCAGGCGCAGCTCGCGCCAGAGCGCCCAGTCGTCGGAGCCGAGCCGGCGCAGTTCGGGTTCGTGCAGTTCGGGTTCGTGCAGTTCGGACATGGTGCGGACCTTGCCGCAGGCCGGGCGGCACGGCAAGCGGATTACCCGGTTCAGCCCACGAGCGGCGGGTTGAGGCGGGCGAAGGCCTCCTGCCGGCGGTAGGGGAAGTACGGGTACGGCGCGGTGCGGGCGCTGGCCGCGTCGAGCCGGGCGACCTGCTCGTCGGTCAGCGACCAGCCGACCGCGCCGAGGTTCTGCCGCAGCTGCTCCTCGTTGCGGGCGCCGATGATGACCGAGGAGACGGTCGGGCGGCGCAGCAGCCAGTTGATGGCGATCTGCGGGACGGTGCGACCGGTCTCGGCGGCGATCCCGTCGAGCGCGTCGACCACCCGATACAGCAGTTCGTCCTCGACCGGCGGGCCGTAGTCGGCAGTGTCGTGCAGCCGGCTGTCGGCCGGGAGCGGCCGGCCGCGCCGGATCCGGCCGGTGAGGCGGCCCCAGCCGAGCGGGCTCCACACCAGGGCGCCGACGCCCTCCTCCTGGGCGAGCGGCATCAGCTCCCACTCGTAGTCGCGGCCGACCAGCGAGTAGTAAACCTGGTGGGCGGCGTAGCGGGGGCGGCCGTAGCGCTCGGCGACGGCGAGGGACTTCATCAGCTGCCAGCCGGAGAAGTTGGAGACGCCGGTGTAGCGGAGCTTGCCGGCCCGGACGAGGTCGTCGAGGGTGGCCAGTACCTCCTCGATCGGGGTGCCGGCGTCGTAGGCGTGCAGTTGGAAGAGGTCGAGGTAGTCGGTGCCGAGGCGGCGCAGCGCGTCGTCCACGGCCTTGGTGAGGCGGGCCCGGGAGGTGCCGGCGTCCTGCGGGCCGTCGCCGGTCGGCAGGCCGGCCTTGGTGGAGACGAGCACCTGGTCGCGGCGGCCGCGGATGGCCTGGCCGAGGACCTCTTCGGAGGCGCCGTCGGAGTAGACGTCGGCGGTGTCGAAGAGGGTGACTCCGGCGTCGATGGCGATGTCGAGCAGGCGGCGGGCCTCCTGGACGTCGGTGGTGCCCCAGGCGCCGAACAGCGGTCCACGGCCGCCGAAGGTGCCGGTGCCGAGGCTGAGCGCGGGGACCTTGAGGCCGGACGAGCCGAGTCGGCGGTATTCCATGGCGGTTGCCGTGCTGGTTGCCGTGCTGCTTTCCATGGCAGTTCTCCCCTCGGAGCCCTTAACGGGACTCCCATTCCGTTAGGATGGTTCGACCTTAGCAGGGCCCATCGACCTAATGGAACAGGAATCCCGTTAATGACTGCCGAGCCCTCCGCACCGGACGCACCGGACGCACCGGACACTCCGGACGCGCCGGAGACCCCCACGCCCGGGACGCGGCGCCCCGGCGGCCGCACCGCCCGGGTCCGCACCGCCGTCCTGCGGGCCGCCGAGGACGCCCTGGTCGAGCGCGGCTTCAGCGGGCTCGACCTCGGCGACGTCGCCCAGCGGGCCGAGGTCGGCCGGACCACCGTCTACCGGCGCTGGGGCACCACCAGCGCGCTGGTCGCCGACCTGCTCGCGGACATGGCCGAGCAGTCACTGCCGCGCACCCGCAGCGGCTCCCTCGCCGAGGACCTGCGGGCCAACGCCCGGCTGGTCCAGCGCACGCTGGCCGACCCCCGGCAGGGAGCGCTGTTCCGTGCGGTGATCGTCGCCGCCACCTGCGACCCTGACGCCGCCGAGGCGCTGCGGCACTTCTACCTGCGCCGGGTCGAGGAGTGGGCGCCGTGCGTCGCCGAGGCCGTCGAACGCGGCGAACTCCCGCCGGACACCGACGCGTTCGAGGTGGTCCGGGCCGTCTCCGCGCCGCTCTACTACCGGATGCTCACCACCGCCGAGCCGCTCGACGAGGCCGCCGCCGACCGCGCCGCGGCCGCCGCCGAGGCGGCCGCCCGGGCGGGGGCGCACCGGCGGGAGAGCGTCTGACGGCGCCCGAGAACGTCCGGGCACCCCGGACGAGGACGTCACCGTCCTCACCTCCGACCGGATCGCCGACCACGTGTGGCGCGACCCCAACGTGGTGCTGGTGATCGGCGGTCA
>NZ_JBFBIR010000096.1:0-20927 GCF_040685715.1 Kitasatospora sp. NPDC088264 | reverse complement strand
GCCGGGCTCGACCTGGACAACGGCGGCGCGCACCTCAACTCCACCATCTTCAGCGGCGCCCTGTGGGACATCCGGCACACCCTCGACCCACTCACCGCCGACCGCCTCGTCTACCGGGCGATGGCCGAATACCTCACCCCGCTGGACGACTTCGTCGACGGACGCAACGCGGTACTCGCCGCCGGCCGGGCCCTCAAGCTCAGCGGAGCCCAACTGCGCAAGGTGGCGGCCGCGTTCGACGCACACGGGATCAAGGCCGGCTGGCAGAGCCGACTCGGGACGGACACCCGCCCGCTGCTGCCCGGCACCTCCGCCCCGGTCGGACCGGCCGCGGGCGCAGGCCACTGGGTGATGGGCAACACCGACCCGAACGGCAAGGGCGCGACCGCCCTGTACACCGGCTCCACCACCACCGCCGCCACCCCGACCCGGCTCAGCCCGGACGACGGGCGGATCCACGGCTGGGCCGCCACCGACGGCAAGTCCGCCGTCTGGCTGGCGATCGGTCCCGACGCCACCGGCACGTGGGGAACGGAGGTGCTGACCCGTCCACTGTCCGGCGGCCCGGTGCGCAGCGTGTTCCACTCCTCCGACCAGTCGCCCGGCAGCGTCCAGGTATCCGGCGGGGACATCGCCTTCACGGTGACCGACAACGACACCGGCCGCACCCGGGTCCGCCTCTCCCACGACGGCGCCCCGCCCGTGGAACTCCCGCTGCCCGAGGGCCACGACCTCACGTCCCTCGCGTTCAAGGACGGCCTGCTCGGCTGGATCGAGTCCTGGACGGCCGACGGGGCCACCGTCCAGGCGCCGACGGCCTTCTCGACCGCCACCGGCAAGGTCACCGCCCAGTACCCGGTGAGCACCCCGAACGGCACCGACCCGCCGTACCTCGCCTCCCCGCTGCTCGCGGGCGGCCGCCTGCTCTGGCTGGCCGCCCCGGCCGACCGCACCCGCCCGGCCGCCCTGCGCTCCGGCGCCCTGGACGGCTCCGGCGTGCGCGACCTGCTCTCCACCGACTCGCCGTACACCCCGGCGGACATGGAGCTCACCGCCACCGACCAGGCCGTCACCTTCACGCACCGCAGCGCCCAGCCGAGCAGCGGCTGGTCGAACGCCGCTCTGCCCAAGCTGTACCAGCTGCCGGTCAGCGGCGGCACCCCCGTACGGGTCTCCTGCAACCGGGGCAGCCAGTTCCACGCCGCCGCCGACCAGGGCACCCGGGTGGTCTGGCTGGACGCCACCGCCGGGCGCAACGACCTCGTGGTCCGCGACCGCCCGGCCGGGTCCTGCTGATCCGAGCGCGGCAGCGTCGTCCGCCCCGGTGCCGGCGGGCACCGGGGCGGACAGCGAGGCGGGCACCCGATCCGGGGCGGACAGCGGGCACCGGGGCGAACAGCGAGGCGGGCACCCGATCCGGGGCGAACAGCGAGGCGGGCACCCGATCCGGGGCGGACAGCGGGCACCTGACAGCGCGCTGTGCGCGGTCTGCCAGCGGCGGGCCACAGGCTGGGCCCGTCCAGATCACCCGGCAAGCAGAGGGAACCGCATCCATGCCGTCAGCTACTTCTCCTTCTTCCACTCCTTCTTCGGCGGCCCCTTCGCCCTCCCGCGCGGGGTGGTCGCGCCGCCTGCGGCTGGCGCCGCTCGTGCTGACGGCGTCGGCCCTCACCGTGGGGCTGGCCGCCGGACCGGCGCTCCCGGCCCCCCTCCCCGCCACCGCGGGATCCGCGCCCTCCGCGACCCGGGGCGGGGCCGAGGCGCAGCGGGTCCAACTGGAGAAGTTGGCACGGCAGTTGGTGGCCGCCGGGGCGCCGGGCGTGGTGGTGCGGGTGGACGACGGCCGGGGCCGGCCCGTCGAGATCGCCGAGCAGGCCCCCTGGGCCGCGGCGGACCAGCGGCTCGCGGCGGGGGACGAGTTCCGGATGGGCTCCAACACCAAGACCATGATGGCCGTGATCGCCCTGCAACTGGCCGCCGAGGGGCGCCTCGCGCTGACCGACCCGGTGGAGGCGTGGCTGCCGGGCCAGGTGCCCGACGGCCGGGCGATCACGCTGCGGATGCTGCTGAACCACACCAGCGGCCTGCCCGACTACACCGAGGACCCCGCCGTCCTGCCGTCGATCCTCGGCAAGGACCCGCACCGGTGGACCTCCGCCGAACTGCTCGCCGTGGGCGTCAAGCGCCCGGCGCTGTTCCCGCCGGGCACCCGGTGGTCCTACAGCAACACCGACTACGCGGCGGTCGGCGCCATCCTGGAACGGATCACCGGAGCGAGCCTCGCCGACCTGATCCAGGACCGGATCGCCCGTCCCCTGGACCTGAAACACACCTACCTCGCCACGGACGGCAACTGGCACGGCCGCTACGTCCGCGGCTACGAGCCGGACTCCGCCCACATGCCGGCGGGGGTGCCCGCGGCGTTCCAGGACGTGGCCGGGGTGCACCGCGACGGCCGGGTGGACGTCTCCGGCAACGACCCGGGCTGGGGCGGGGCGGCCGGGGCCGTGGTGTCCACCGCGCAGGACTGGTCCCGCTTCTACAACGCGCTGATGTCCGGCAGGCTGCTGCCCGCGGCCCAGCTGGCGCAGCTGCGCGCCACCGTGCCGATGGACCCGCAGAACCCGGTGGACGGGCCCGGCTCCGGCCTGGGCATCGGGACGGTCCGCACCCCCTGCGGCACCGTCTGGGCCCACGACGGGGGGATCACCGGCTACTCCAGCACCAACCTCACCGACGGCACGGGCAGCCGTACCGCCACCGTCCTGATCTCGACCGAGTTCCTGTTCGAGTTCGGAGCCGACGCGGAGCTCACCGCGGCCGGCCAGGCCCTGCAGAGTGCGGTGACCTGCGCCATGTTCGGCAAGCCGGCCCCTGCTCCGGCCCCTGCTCCGGCCCCTGCTCCGGCTCCGGCTCCGGCTCCGGCTCACTGACCGGGCGGCCCGGCCGCGGGCGAGGGTGCGGGCGAGGGTGCGGGCGAGGCCGCGGGTGAGGCCGCGGGTGAGGCCGCGGGTGCGGGTGAGGGTGCGGGCGAGGGTGAGGGCCCGGCCGCGGGTGCGGGCGAGGGTGAGGGCCCGGCCGCGGGTGCGGGCGAGGTGATGATCGCGGACAGCAGGTCCCTGGCCTCGGTCCGCGCCATCGCCGCACCCGCGGCGTGCGCGGACGCGAACCCGGCGGCTCCCAGGTCCGCCGTGGCCCGCCCGGCGATCCTGCGCACGTCGGTGTCACCGAGGTCGTCCGAGCCCCGCAGCAGGTCGGCGGCGCCGAGCAGGAGCGCCGCCTCCCCCGGCCGGCCGCGGCACAGCTCGATGTCGGCGGCCGTCACCGCGATCCGGGCCGCGACCGCCGAGTTCCAGGTCAGCACCAGGTGCACCGCCGGGTGGTCGAGCCGGCGCACCGCCGCGCCGGGCAGGCTGTCCGCCGCGTCCAGCTGCGCGAGCACGCCCAGCAGCAGGGCGGTGAGGTGCGAGGGCGCCGGCTGGTCGCCGGGGGCCTGGTCCAGGGCGGCCAGGGCGTGCGCGCGGGCCGGCTCCCGTCGCCCGGCCCGCCATTCCAGCTGGGCCAGGCCCAGGCACACCACGGCCCGGGGCTCGGCCCATCCGGCCTGCGCCACCTCCTCGAGCAGGCCCGCCAGCTGCCGCCGCGCGCCGTCCGCGTCCCCGGCCTGGGCGCGCATCAGGGCGGCCTGGACATCGCTGTCGACCGTGTCCTCCTGCATCCCGAGTTCCTGGAAGTACCGGGTGGCCCGCTCGTTCATCGCCAGCGCGTCGGCCAGGTCGCCGGAGCGCCGCCGCAGCGAACCGAGGGTGCTCAGCGCGGTCGCCATGCCCCACCGCTCGCCGAGCGCCTCGAAACCGGCCAGCGCGTGGGCGAGGAAGCCCGTCGCCTCGGTGACGTCCCCGGTGTGCAGGGTCAGCAGGCCCCGCACGAGCAGGGTGAACGGGCCGCTGGAGGGGTCCTTGCGCTCGCCGTCCGGGAAGTCCGGGGAGCCCGGGGAACCCGAGGGGGCTGGGGGGTCGGGCGTGCGCGGGGGGTCGGGCGGGCGCGGCGGCGGCTGCGGGCCGGCGATGGCCGCGGCCAGCCGGGCCAGCTCCAGCAGGGGGTGGACACCGGGGTCGACACCCGCCATCGCCGCCTCGATCCGGCCGAAGGCGGCCGCCCTGTCCTCCGGCCGGCCGATGGACTCGGTGCCGACCTCGTACGTCGCGACCACCAGCGCGCGGGCCCCCGGATCGGCCGGCCCGGGGACCTCCAGCACCCGTTCGAGCAGGTCCAGCGACTCCGGCGGATAGCCCCGCATGGACCAGAACCAGCACAGCGCGGCGCCGAACCGGACCGCCGTCGCGGCGTCCCCGGACTCCACCGCCCAGCGGACCGCGGCCAGCAGGTCGTCCCGCTCGGCCGACAGCCGGGCCAGCCAGCGCAGCTGGTCGCGGGTGCGCAGCCGCGGCTCCGCCGTCTCGGCCAGGGCGAGGAAGAACCCGCAGTGGCGTTCGCGGGCGGCACCGTCCTGCCCGCGGCGGGTGAGCTGCTCCAGGCCGTACTCCCGGATGGTCTCCAGCATCCGGTAGCGCGGCTCTCCCGTGGCGGCGGCTCCGAGCGGGTGCAGCAGCGACTTGTCGACCAGCGCCGCCAGCAACTCCCGGACATCGCGGGTGGGGGCGTCGTGGTCGCCGGGGTGGTGGTCGGCGTGCGGGGCGCCGAGCCCGCCGACCGCCTGCGCCGCGTCCTCGGTGAAGCTGCCGGGCGCCACCGACAGCCGTTCCAGCAGCGCCCGCTCGTCGGCGGCCAGCAGCTTCCAGCTCCAGGCCACCACGGCGCGCAGCGTCTGGTGGCGGGGCAGGGCGGTGCGGCTGCCCCGGGTGAGCAGCCGGAACCGGTCGTCCAGCCGGGCGGCGACCACCTCGGCGGGCAGGGTGCGCAGCTGGGCGGCGGCCAGTTCGATCGCCAGTGGCAGGCCGTCCAGGCGGCGGCAGATCTCGACCGCCGCCGCCGGCGAGCCGTCCTCCTCGGCGAAGCCGGGGCACACGGCGGCGGCCCGGTCGTGGAACAGCCGGACCGCCGCGCAGGCACGGGCCTGTTCGGGTGTCGAGCCGGGTTCGGGCAGTTCCAGGGGGAGCACCGGGTGCAGGTTCTCGCCGTCGATGCGCAGCGGCTCCCGGCTGGTGGCCAGTACCCGCAGCCCGGGGCACCGGCCGAGCAGGGTCTCGGCCAGCGCGGCCGCCGCCTCGATCACGTGTTCGCAGTTGTCCAGCACCAGGACCGGGTCGTCGTGCGTGAGCACCTCGGTCAGGCGGTCCAGGATCTCCTCGGTGGTACCGGGGGTGCCGGGGCGGCGGGCCGGGGCCGCGGCGCTCTTGGGCAGGTCGGCCTCGCGCGTCCGCAGGGCGTCGAGCACCGCGCGGGGCACGTCCGCCGGGCCGGCCGGGGCCAGGGCGGCGAACCACACCCCGCCGGACGGTGTGAGCCGGCGGCCGGCGGTGGTGGCCAGCCGGGTCTTGCCGGACCCGCCGGGTCCGACCAGGGTGACCAGGCGGGCTCGGCCGAGCAGCTCGGCCACCCGGCGGATGTCGTCCTCGCGGCCCACGAAGCTGGTCAGCGGCGCGTCCAGGTTGCCGGGCGGCCGTGCTCGGCGGGGTTCCGGCCGTTGGGGTTCCGGCCGTTGGGGTTCCGGCCGTTGGGGTGGCGGCTGTTGGGGTGGCGGCTGGTCGGCGGGCGTGCGGTGGCCGGGGAACTGCTGGCGGTCAGGGGGCGTGCGGTGGCCGGGGGGTGCAGGGAGCTCGCCGCGCAGGACCGCGAGATGGGCCGCCTGCAGCTGCGGTCCGGGGTCGCTGCCGAAGGTGTCGGCCAGCCGGGCGCGCAGCCGCTGGTAAGCGGCCAGTGCCTCGGCGCCCCGGCCGCCGGCGGCCAGTGCCCGGATCAGCTGGGCGTGCAGCCGTTCGTGCAGCGGGTGCCGCGCGGTCAGCGATTCGAGTTCGGCGATCAGTTCCGGTCCGGCGCCCAGCGCGAGGTCGGCCTCGATCCGGTCCTCCAGGGCGACCAGCCGCGCCCGCTCCAGCCGCCGGGCCTCGGCGTCGGCGAACGGCGCCTCGCGCACGTCCGCCAGCGCGGGGCCGCGCCACAGGGCCAGGGCCTCCCGCAGCGCGGCGGCGGCCTCGGCCGGCCGGCCCTGCGCGTGCAAGTGCCTTCCGGAGCAGGCCAGTTGCTCGAACCGGTCGGTGTCCACCGCGCCGGCCTCGACGGCCAGCCGGTACCCGGCCGGTCCGAAGGTGAGCAGCGCGGGGTCGCCCAGGACGCCCCGCAGGCGGGACACCAGTGACTGCAGGGCGTTCGTCTGGTCGGCCGGTGGTGCCTCGGCCCACAGCGCGTCCGCCAGGGCCTGCGGCCGGACGGCGCGGCCGGCGTCCAGCGCGAGGTAGGCCAGCAGCGCCCGCAGCCGCGCGCCGCCGATCGGCAGCGGGCCCGCTCCGGCGTCCAGTACCAGGGGTCCGAGCAGGCCGACGCGCACCGGGTCACTATCGCAGCACCACCGGTTTGATCGTCAAGTCGCCGGCCGGCGCCCACGCGCCCGCCCCGGCCGTGAGCGGTGTCCGGGGCGGTGTCCCGGCGGGGCCGGCGGCCTCGCCGGTCGCCGGGCGGCCCGTCACCGGGGCTGCGGCGCCGCGCGGGCGGGGCGCTCCCCGGGCTCCGGCGGGCCGCCCGTCACGTCCTCGGGGCGGCGATGGGGGGCCCGGGTGAACCGGTAGCCCCGGACAGCCATCCCCGGTCGCGCTCCGCATACGAATGTGTGTGGATGGTGACAGGCCGCCATTTCGTGGCGGTCCGATCGACCATCACCACCCTTATCTGGAAGGGCTCTTCCCCCATGCGTACTGCGCGCCGTGTCCTGACCGTCTCCGCCCTCTGCCTCCCGCTCGTGCTCGGCGGGGCGACCATCGCCTCCGCCGCCACCCCCGACAACATCCCCTCCCTGAACTACGACCACGGGGCGTTCTCCGTCGGCCCGAACGGCAGTGCCCTGCACATCACCGACGTCCAGTTCGGTCCTGACGGCGCCTCGTTCCTCGACGCCGCCGTCGCGGTGGGCCCCAACGGCGTCGCCGGCTACGCCACCGAGACCGGTATCGGCATCGGGGGCTGATCCCCGCCGCTCCCCCATGCCGGGTGCCCCGGGGCGGTTCGTCCCGGGGCACCCGCACGCCCGGGGCCGGGCCGCGCGGGGCGCGCCGGCGGGCCCGCGGCGCTCACCCGGCCCGGCGCGGGCTGACGAGCATGCGGATGTCGTCGGCCGCCCAGAGGACGAACCGTTCGGCCGGGACCACCCGGTGGCCCGGCACGGGCCGAAAGCGCAGGCGCTTGAGGAGGACGGCCAGCAGCAGTTCGCACTCGACCATGGCCAGGGCGGCGCCCTCGCAGCTGCGCGGGCCGAACCCGAAGGGGACCCAGGCCAGCCGCGCGCGTCCGGCCGCCTGCTCCGGGGTGAAGCGCTCGGGGCGGAACCGTTCGGGCTCGGGCCAGTGGTCGGGGTTCAGGTGGACGGCCCAGAACGGGTAGAAGACCACCGCCCCGGCCGGGACCTCGTACGCGCCGAGGGTGAGCGCCTGGGTGGTCTGGCGCGCGCCGTACGGGCCGGGCGGGTAGAGGCGCATCGACTCCTGGAGGACCGTCCGCAGGTACGGCAGGCGCCGCAGGTCGGCGTACCCGGGGGCCGGGCGGTCGCCGAGCACGCGGTCCAGTTCCCCGGTGACGCGTTCGGCCGCCCCGGGGTGGCGGCCCAGCAGGTGCAGGGTCCAGGAGACGGCCACGCCGGTGGTGTGGTGGGCGGCGAGCATCGCCGCGAGGACGGTGTCGCGGATCCGGGCGGGGCGCTCGCCGGCCTCGACCAGTGCGCCGACCAGGTCGCTGCGGTCGGCGCGGGCGCCGTCGCGGTGGGCCGCGATCACCCGGTCGACCGTCGCGCGCAGGAGGGCGAGCGCCCGCGCGGTCCGCTCGGCGCGCTCCTGCGGGTCGACGGCGGGGGGCACCTGGTAGAGCCGTTCCAGGTAGTCGGCGAGCACCTCTTCGAAGGCGGCGGCGACGACGTCCGGGCCCTCCACCTCGCCGCCCAGGGCGTACGCGCAGATCATCCGCAGGGACAGGGCGGTCAGGTCCTGCTGCAGCGCGACGGCCTCGCCCCGCGCGCCCCGCGCGGCCCAGCGGTCCGCGAGGCCGGTGGCGAGCGCGGTGAAGCGGTCGAAGGCCTGCTCGTGCGAGGGGCGGCCGGCCAGGACCGAGAGCAGGGTGCGGCGCCACGGGGCGTGTTCGTCCGCCGGGAGCACTTGCAGGTTGCCGGCCTCGAACAGCGGGTCCAGGAAGGAGAACAGGCGCTCGGGGCGACGGTCCAGGTGTGCGGTGGCCTCCAGCAGCACCGGGTCGGCGACCGACACGGCCGTCTCGGCGCCGGGCAGCTGGAACCGCGCCACGGGGCCGTACTCGGCGTGCAGCCACAGCTGGTAGGCGTGCAGCCCGCCGGCCTGCGCGATGGCGCCGACCCCGCCGTCCGGCCGGGGGTCGGGACCGGGGATCTTCATCGGACCTCCTGGTGACGCATGGTCGGATCCGCCGCCCGGACGGTGGACACGGGCGGCGCAGCGCCGACGGCCGTGGGGACCAGGATCGCGCGGGAGCGGGTCCGCCGGCAGGTGGCGACACCGGATGAAATGGCCAGCGCTTGCAAGCAATCAGCGCGCACAACTATTGTTGTGTCACACAAATTGCACTTGCAATCATTCGAGAAGGTTTCCCCCGGCCCCGCCTCCGCCGACAGGAGTCCGCCCATGAGCACCACCCTCTTCACCCCCTACACCCTGAGGACCCTGACCGTCCCCAACCGCGTCTGGATGGCGGCGATGTGCCAGTACAGCGCCGCTCCGGACGGCGACGCGGCCGGAGCCCCGACGGACTGGCACTTCGCCCACGTCGCGGCACGCGCCACCGGCGGCACGGGGATGATCATCATGGAGGCCACCGCCGTCAGCCCCGAAGGCCGCATCACCCCCTACGACCTCGGGATCTGGAACGACACCCAGGTCGCGGCCTTCCGGCGGATCACCTCCTTCCTGACGGCACAGGGCACCGTGCCGGCCCTCCAGCTCGCCCACGCCGGCCGCAAGGCGTCCACCGAGCGCACCTGGATCGACCGCGGCCGCGCCCTCGCCCCGGACGAAGCCCACGGATGGACGCCGCTCGCCCCCAGCGCCCTCCCCTTCGCCCCCACCCGGACCAGGCCCGACGAACTCACCGAGGAGCAGATCCGCGGGATCGTCCGGCAGTTCGCCGACGCCGCCCGGCGCGCGCTCGACGCCGGCTTCCGGGCCGTCGAGATCCACGGCGCCCACGGCTACCTGATCCACCAGTTCCTCTCCCCCCACAGCAACCACCGCACCGACGCCTACGGCGGCTCCTTCGAGGGCCGCATCCGCTTCGCCCTGGAGGTCGTCGACGCCGTCCGCTCGGCGTGGCCCGAGGACCTGCCCGTCCTCTTCCGCGTCTCCGCGACCGACTGGCTCACCGAGAACCCGCGGGACGGCCGCACCGGGTGGACCTCGCAGGACACCGTCCGCCTCGCCAAGGAACTCCTGGCCCACGGCGTGGACCTGATGGACGTCTCCACCGGAGGCCTCGTCCCCGACGCCACGATCCACGCCGGACCCGGCTACCAGGTGCCCTTCGCCGAGGCCGTGCGCAGCGGGGCCGGCATGCCCGTGGCGGCCGTGGGCCTGATCACCGACCCCGTCCAGGCCCAGGACATCCTCGCCGCCGGCAGGGCCGACGCCGTCCTGCTCGGCCGCGAACTGCTGCGCGACCCGTACTGGGCGCGCCGCGCCGCCGCCGAACTCGGCGCCCGGGTCTCCACCCCCGTGCAGTACCACCTCGCGTAGCGGCGCCCCGGTACGGGCGGACGGGGGCTCACGGCGGGCGACCACCTCGACGCGTACGTCCTGGAGTGGACGCTGCACCATCTCGGCCTGGCCGCGTTCCTGCCCGGGGTGCCGGGGCCGCCGGCGCAGGGGCTGCGGCGCTCGCGCGCGCTGCTGGAGGGGATCGCCGGGGCCGCGTTCCCCGCGTCGTTCTCCGACCGGGACGCGCTGCTGGTCGGGACGGGACGGCGCGCCCCCACCGGTGCGCAGCGGGCCGCGCTGGGCGCTCTGGCGGGGCGGTTGCCGCTGGTCCTGGGCTGGGCGGCGGCTGGGCGGCGTCGGAAATTTTTGTCGGGTCCCTGTCTAGTTCGCTTGCGTCCTGGTGTGGTGGGATGTGCCCGTCACGGGATTGAGGGCGCTGACGGGGGTGCGCGGTGAGGGGTGGACGGCTGTGCGGGCTGGACGGGGACGCGGCGCGGCTTGCCGCGGCGGGCCTGGTCCGGCTGGGTGCGCAGGAGTGGGTGGGCGACGCGGCCGGGGCTCCGGCGTGGCTGGGGCGGATGCGGGCGGCGTCGTTCGCGGACGCCTGGCTGGCGTTCGGCGAGCCGCCGGTGCCGGGGCTGCGGGTGCCGGCCGGGGAGGTCCTGCGGGCGCTCGCGTACCGGGCGGCGGAGCTGGTGCTCCAGGCCCGCGAGGGGGATGTGCCGGCGGTGCTGGAGTGGCTGGGCCGGCGGTCGGCGGAGGCCCGTGAGCAGGCGAGCCGGGCGGAGGTGACGCACCCGGCCGAACCGGCCGCGCTCGCCCTGGTGTGGCACGGCGTCCAGGCGGTCACCGTCGGCGAGGGGGACGGGGGCGGGGGCGCTTCGGCGCACGGCCGGGAGGCGCACGGCCGGCGTATCGACGAGCGGGGCGAGGCGTACGTCCGGGAGCGGCACCGCCGCCGGGACACCCTGGCGCTGATGCTGGCCTGTGCCCGGATCGCGGCCGCCGCGCTGGTGGATTCGTGCGGCGGCGATCCGGGCCGGGTGGACGGGTGGCTGGAGGAGGACGCGGCCCGGTACATGGCGCTCGGCGGCCCGGCGCCGCTGTGGGTGCCGGGCCGGCCCGGGCAGCCGACGGGGTGAGGCCGGGGCTCGGCGGGACGGCGGCCGGGCTCAGCGGGCGGGGAGGCTGAGGGTGGCGTGCAGGCCGCCGCCGGGGGCGGGGGCGAGGCCGAGGTCGCCATGGTGGGCGTCGGTGACGGCCACGACGATGGCCAGGCCGAGGCCGTGACCGCGGCGGGCGGGGTCGGACTGGGCGGTGCGGCCGCGACCCCGCAGGAAGGGCTCGGTGAGGGTGGGGACGGTCTCGGGGGCCAGGCGGGGGCCGGTGTTGGTGACGGCGAGCCGGACCCGGCCGGGGCGGTCCGGATCGGCCCCGGTGGTGACGGTGACGGATCCCCCGGTCGGCAGGTTGTGGCGCAGCGCGTTCTGCAGCAGGTTGACGGCGGCCTGGCGCAGCAGGACCGGGTTGCCGGTGGCGGGGGCGGGCCGGCAGTCGGTGGTGACGGTGACGCCCAGGGCGGCGGCCTCCTCCTGGACGGCGGCGAGGGCGTCGCGGGTGGTGCGGGCCAGGTCGAGGGGTTCGAGTTCGGGGGCGGTGTGGCCGAGGTCGGCGAGTTGGAGGAGGGCTTCGCTGATCTCGATGCCGCGCTGGTTGGTGTCCTGGAGCCGGGCGACGAGGGTGGTCCAGTCCTGGCGGGCCGGGTCGGCGGCGGCGACCTGGAGCATGGTGCGGGTGATGGCCAGGGGGGTGCGCAGTTCGTGGGAGGCGTTGGCGGCGAAGCGCTGCTGGGCGTCGAAGGAACGCTGGAGGCGTTCGAGCATCTCGTCGAAGGCGTCGGAGAGGTCGGTGAACTCGTCGCGGGGGCCGGCGAGGGCGATGCGGTGTTCGAGTGCTCCGCTCGCGGCGCGGTGGGCGGCCCTGGTGATGTCCTGGAGGGGCCGCAGGACGCGGCCGGCGATGAACCAGCCGCCGATCGTGCCGACGGCGGTGAGCAGGGCCAGGGCGTAGCCGGAGATGGTGAGCAGGGAGCGGAGGATCTCCTGGCGGGAGGGGGCGGAGAGGCGGTCGCGGGGGTTGGAGGAGGTGAGCGGGTAGTTGGGGATGTAGCGCATGCCGACGTAGACGACGGCCAGGCAGAGGGTGCCGGTGATGACGGCGAAGAGGGTGTAGCTGAGGGTGAGTCGCAGGCGGGCGGTCAGGCGGCGCGGTCGCGGCGCGGGGCGGGTACGGGGCGGGGCGCTCACGTGGGGGTGCCGTCGGTGAGGCGGTAGCCGACGCCGGGCACGGTCTGGATCACCCAGGGTTCACCGAGTCGTTTGCGCAGGCCGGAGATGGTGATGCGGACGGCGTTGGTGAACGGGTCGGCGTTCTCGTCCCAGGCGCGTTCGAGGAGGTTCTCTGCGCTGATGACGCCGCCGCGTGCGGTCATCAGGACCTCCAGGACGGCGAACTGCTTACGGGAGAGGGCGACGTAGCGGCCGTCGCGGTAGACCTCGCGGCGGAAGGGGTCCAGGCGCAGTCCGGCGTATTCGAGGACGGGGGGCGCGGCCTGGGCGGGGCGGCGGGCCAGGGAGCGCAGCCGGACGACGAGTTCGGCGAGGTCGAAGGGTTTGGTCAGGTAGTCGTCGGCGCCGAGTTCGAAGCCGGCGACCTTCTCGTTGAGGCGGGCGGCGGCGGTGAGCATGAGGACGCGGCAGCCCAGGCGGTGCTCGACGATGGTGCGGCAGACGTCGTCGCCGTGGGTGCCGGGGATGTCGCGGTCCAGGACGACGACGTCGTAGGTGTGGACGGCGAGGCGTTCGAGGGCGGCGTCGCCGTCCGTGACGATGTCGCAGGCGATCGCCTCCAGGCGCAGGCCCGCCTGGACCGCCTCGGCGAGGTAGATCTCGTCCTCCACCACCAGGACCCGCACGCGCTGTTCTCCCGTCCCGCTCTTGCTGTCGTTGCCGTTGCCGTTGCCGTTGCCGTTGCCGTTGCCGTCCATTGGACACGAACGGGCCTATCGAAAACGTATCGGCTAGTGCAGACGTCCTGGTAACACCGCTTTTCCTCCCATGGTGTGGCCGCCGGGTTTCCCCGTCGCGGCGAAGTGACGAGCGCCGGGAGGCAGGGATGGACGGGACGACGCGCCAGGAGGCGACGCGGTGGCGGCCGGTGGGGGGCGGCCGGCGGGCGGTGGCCGTGGGCACCGGGGCGGTGGTGGTGCTGGCGCTGGCCGGCGCCTGCGCGGCCGCCGATCCGCCGGCGACCGAGGCGGCGCTGCGGACCCTGGCGGCCACCGTCGCGCCGTTCTCCTCCTCCCTCGCTCCGGGGTCCGGTTCCTCGGCGGGGGCGGACGGCGACATTCCCGACGGCACGACGCTGACCCCGTTCGACACCGGGGCACCGGCGGTGGGCAACCTGGACGGACCGCTGCTGGCAGCCGTCCAGCAGGCCGCCCGGGACGCGCGCGCCCAGGGCATCGAGATGACCGTCACCTCGGGCTGGCGCAGCAAGGAGTACCAGCAGCGGCTGCTCGACAAGGGGGTGGCCAGGTACGGGAGTCTGGAGCGGGCCAGGCAGTTCGTGAACACGCCGGAGAAGTCGGCGCACGTCTCGGGCAAGGCGATCGACATCGGTCCGACCAATGCCGACTACTGGCTGATCCAGCACGGCGCGCGGTACGGGCTCTGCCAGGTGTACGCCAACGAGATCTGGCACTTCGAGCTGCTGACCAGCCCTGGCGGGACCTGTCCGGCCCAGTTGCCCGACGCGGCCGGGTAGGGGGCGTTCATGATCCGATCGCAGGAGGGGCTCGCGCCGGGGGCGGGGGCGGTCTCAAGGCCGGGAGCGGTGGCGGGGGCGGGACAGGGGACGGTGGGGGGCGCCTCGGCGGGTGTCTCCCGCCCGGGCGGCCGTCGATGCCGTCGGCGGCGGCAGCGGCGCCCGCCGGTCGGGCGCTGGCGGCGCGGCCGTGTGGCCGCCGCCGTGGCCCTGCTGACCGCTCTCGCCCTGGCCGGTCACCGGCGGGTGCCGAGCCTGGGCGTCCAGCTGGGGAGCCTGTGGGAGAGCGCCCTGCCCTGGGCCGGTGTCGTGGTGCCCGCCGTCCTGCTCGCCGCCGCGCTGCGGCGAGCGCCGGTGCCGGCGTGCGCCGCGGTGGTGCTGGCCGCGGTGTGGGCCGTCGTGCTCGGGCCGGTGCTCGCCGGCGGCGGCCCGCCGCCGCCGGGGGGCGGTGCGGGCCCGGCCGGCGGTGCGGGCCTGACCGTGGTCACCCACAACGTGAGCGCGCAGAACCCGGACCCCGCCGGCACGGCCCGGGCGCTGCTCGCCGCCCGCCCCGACCTGGTCGCCCTGGAGGAGGTCACCGACGCCGCGCTGCCCGTCTACCAGCACGTGCTGGACGCCGAACTGCCGCACCGCACGCGGATCGGCACCGTCGCGCTGTGGAGCCGCTACCCGGTGACCGACGCACGGCGGCTGACCATCGACCCGGGCTGGAGCCGCTCACTGCGGGCCGAAGTCCAGGCCCCTGGTGGGCCGTTGGCCGTGTACGTGGTCCATCTCGCCTCCGTCCGGCTCAACGTCACCGGCTTCGCCACCGCTCACCGCGACCGCAACCTCGCCGCGCTCGGCGCCGCGCTGGACGAGGAGCCCCTGCACCGGGTGCTGCTGCTGGGCGACCTCAACACCGCCGCCGGGGACCACGCGCTCACCCCGGTCACCAGCCGGCTGAGCTCCGCGCAGGACAGCGCGGGCGGCGGCTTCGGGTTCACCTGGCCGGCGGTCTTCCCGCTGGCCCGGATCGATCACGTCATGACCCGGGGCCTGCCCGCCACCGCCGCCTGGACCCTGCCCGCCACCTCCAGCGACCACCTGCCCGCCGCCGCCCGGCTGACGGCGTGAGGGGCGTGCGGGCGGCGGGCGCGGGGGCCGGTGTCAGGCGAGGAGGTCGGACTGGAGGGTGACCACCTGGCGGAAGGCCGCGTCCGGGACGCCGTCGGGGTTGGTCATGGTGACGACGGCGACGAGGTCGGAGGCGCAGAGGTAGGCGATGCGGGCGTTCGGGGTGCCCTTGGCGCCCTTCGCCGAGCTCTCCTGGGCGTCCAGGTGGACGCCCTCGACGGTGTCCCAGGCGCTGTGGGAGGTGCTCTTCGCGCCGGGCAGGGCATTGGGCTTGGCGTCGGAGCGCAGGGAGGAGAAGACGTTCCAGGACTCGAAGGAGGCGCCGAAGCGCAGCAGCCGGATCTGGGTGCGGGTGCCGTCGGAGGCCGTCCACTCCCGGACGGTGGCCGCCCGGCAGGCGTCCTGCAGGAGCAGCGCGCGGAGCTCGGCCGGGTCGCGCTGCTCGGCGAGGATCGCGTCGCAGGTGACCCAGTCGGCCGGGGCCTGGCCGGCGGGGGCCGTGGACGGGCTCGCGCCCGCCGACGCCGACGCCGACGCCGAGGCCGAGGCGGAGGCGGAGGCGGTCGGGCTCGGGGTCGCGCTCGCCGACGGGGTGCCGGTGGCCGAGGCGGTGGGAACCGGGTAGAGCGCCGGGGTGAGGCTGCCGCCGGCCTCCTTGGGGGCGGGCAGCAGCAGGTAGCGCAGGTCCGCGGCGTGCAGGGCGTTCTTGCCGCCCGTACGGTCCGGCGTGCTGCTGCCGGAGGGCAGCGGCGGCAGCGTCAGCGGCGGGAAGGTGTAGCGGCCGTCGCCCGGGGTGGCCAGGCCGGGCAGGTCGGTGCGCTCGGGGGCGGTGACGGCCAGCGCGGCGCCGGTGCCCGCGAGGGCGAACACCAGGGTGGCGGTGGCCCAGCGCGCGGCCGCCCTGCGGCGGGCGCTGCGCCGGGCGAGGCGGGCCTCGTGCTCCTCGGGGGTCTCCGCGGCGGGAGCGGCGGGGAACTCGGCGAAGGTGCCCGCGGGGGTCTCGACGGCGGCCTCAGCGGGGGTCTCGGCGGGGGTCTCGGCGGGGGCGGCGGGTTCGTGCGGGGTTGCGTGGTCGGTCATGCGGACGCTCCCGGGCGGGCGAGGCGGTCGAGCTGCAGGGTGAAGAGGGCGACGATCCGGTCCTTGGGCAGCGGTGCCACGCCCTCGACGTTCATGACCACCAGGAGGTCACCCTCGGCGGCCGAGCACTCCAGGTAGTCGATCGGCGCGGACGGCGGCGCCGGCATCAGGTAGCAGTGCGCCTCGGGGTGGCCCGGGATCTCCGGGCCGATCCGGAACAGGCCGGTGTCGCCGGTGAAGACCGCGGTGTACTCGTTGAGCTTCTGCACTTCCTGCTGGTTGAACTGGCGCAGCTTCAGGCCGACCACCAGGTCGTCCTCGCTGGTCCGGTACGTCCGCACGCCGGTGGCCTTGACGTGCAGGCCCTCCCAGTAGGAGCGGAGCTTGTCGCGCTTGTCCTTGGGGATCTGCTGGAGTTCGTCGTCCAGTTCGGCGGACAGGAACTCGGCGCCGAGTTCGGTGTCGTTGCCGTAGCCGCCCTCGTCCGGGCCGGGTTCGTAGCCGGCCGGGACGGGCAGCAGCAGGTCGCGCAGCGAACCGAAGTGGTTGCCGTTGGACTTGGCGCCGAACGGCGTGGCGGTCGCGGTCGGGACGGGCGCGGCGGACGGCCCGGCGGCGACGGCCGGGGCGGGGTCGTCGTACTGGGTCTTGATGATGCCGACGCCGATGGCCACCCCGGCCAGCGCCGCCGCTGCCGTCGCGGCGCCCGCGCGCAGCAGGCGGCGGGAGGCGGGGCGCGGGGCGGCGGGATCGGCGGCGGTCGGCGCGGCGGGATCGGCGGCGAACTGCTGCTCGGCGGCGGACTGTTCGACGGCGGCCGGGGCCGCCTCGGGGGCGGTCGGCGCCGGCGTGGCGGCCGGGGTCCCGGTCATGCTGTTGTCGGTCATACCAGCCGCTCCCATTGCTGCTTGGCGAGGTCCTTCACGACATCGGGGTTCACCGGCTTGGGGTCGAAGACCTCCACCACCATCGCCACCGTGCCGCGCTGGGCTACGGCCTGGCCGTAGTAGTACCGATCGGCGCTGTCGGCCCAGTACCTGGGTGCCTCGTCCACCCGGTAGCCGCCGTTGGCGCCGTCGGCGAACGGCTTCAGGTTGCGGGTGGTGCCGACGGCGTGCGTGGCGGCTTCGTTGGCGCGGTCCGGCGCGTACTGGACCAGCGACACGCGGTACCTGGTGTCGCCCTTCTTCCAGTCCACCTCGGCCGCGCGCCGGAAGCCCCGGGAGTTCAGGTCCTTGAAGTCGCGGACCGCGCTGTCGCTGTGCTCGGCGAACTCGCCGACCGACACCCAGCTCGGCTTGTCCGGGAATTCTCCCCAGGCGGCGCTGCCGTCCGGGGCACCGATCAGCAGTTTGAGCAGGTCGCCGTCGATGGCCAGCGGTTTGGGCTGCTGGGCGGCGAAGGCGGTCGGGTCGACCACCGCGGCCGGGTAGGACGGGCGCGCGACCTGGATCGGCGGCAGCGGCGTCGGCGGGCGCTGGGCCTGGACGGCGTAGCCGACGCCGCCGCCGGCCAGGGTGCCCAGCACCAGGCCGGACACCGCCAGCAGCACCGGGCGCGGGCGGCGCGGGGCGCGGGGCGCTCGCTCGGGGGCGGGCGGCAGGAGCTCGGGAGCCGGCGCGTCGGACGGGAACGCCTCGGCGGCGGACGGCGGTTCGGTGGTGAACTGCGGTGCGGAGAAAGGCAGTTCAGCGACAGGCGGTTCGGTGGCGGGCGATTCGGTGGCGGGCGGTTCGGTGGGCGCGGTGTGGGGCCGCGGCGGGGCGGCGGGCGCCGGCGCGATGCCGGGCGGGGGCAGCGCGGGTTCGGTGGTCACGGGGTGGCTCCAGAGGAGGGTGGGAAGGACGGCGTCGGGACGGGCGGCGGCGCGGGTTCAACCGCGTTCAACCGCGTTCAGCTGCGTTCAGCCGCCGGAGGCGAGCCACTCGCGCTGGCGCTTCATCAGCCCGCTCAGCAGCGCCTTGTCCGGTGTCCCCTTCACCTCGACGTCGATCGTGTACTGGACGTCGCCCTGGCTGGAGATGCCGGTCATCGAGCCGGTGTACGCCTGCTGCTTGGGCTTGTGCAGGTAGCCGTGGGCGTTCGGGTCGCCGTCGATGTCGATCGGGTCCTGCGACTTGAGGGTGTATCCCTGGACGAACTCGCGCGCCATCGAGGTGGAGCCGAAGCGCAGCAGGGTGACGGTGACCTCGGCCTTGCCGTCGGCCGTCCGGTACATCCGGGTGGCGCCCGACTGGTAGCCGTACGAGCCGAGGATGTCCATGATCCCGTCCTGCTTGCCGAACAGGTCGGCGACGTCGTCGTTGGTCATGGTCATCCCGTCCGCGGGCCCGTACGACTCGCCGCCGTCCGGGATCGGGAGCAGGAAGTAGCGCAGGTCGCCCTCGTGCTTGCCGCCGTTGACGGTCCCCTTGACGGTGCTGGTCGGCTTGGGGGTGGTCGGGGCGGCGGTGGGCGTCGGCACCGGTAGCGGGGTGGCGGAGGCCGTCGGGCTCGGGCTGGAGGTGGTGGCGGTGGTGGCCGGCGCGGGTGCGGCGGCGGCCGGGCGGGTGTCCGGCCTGCCGACGGCGACGGTCACCGCGGCGCTGGTCGCCGTGACGGCGAGCAGGCCGGCGGTGGCCAGCGCGACGCCGACGGCGCGCGGCAGCCGGCGCGCGGCCGGTTCGGGTACGGCGGGGTGCTGTGGCGCAGCGGGGTGCTGCGGTACGGCGGCCGGTTCCGGCGCGGCGTCGGGCTGCTCCGGAACGGCGGCTGTTTCGTTTTCGGGCGCGGACAAGGAACTCCCCCGGGAAAATGTGGGATCTCGCGCACGGACTTCCTCGCAAACCGCTCCCCCGGCGGTTCTCCGGACCGTCCATCACGCGTCTCAGCAGGCATTATGAGAGACCGTTCGCATCACTGCCAACAAAGTTAATCGCCGCACTCCGGTCCAATACTCGATGAATCGGACACGTCGTGATGTAACCGCAACAGGCGGTCCTGGCGTGGTACCGGGGTACCGTGCCCCCTCCGATGATCGGTCCGGGGTACCACGGATCGCGCCGGCGCCGCGCCTAGCGTGGAGTGTGAGGGAGGCCGGGACGGTCCGGCCCCGGAGCGTAGGGGTGAGCGATGATCGAGGCGCACCAGCTGACGAAGCGGTACGGGGAGAAGACCGCCGTCGACCGGCTCGACTTCATGGTCAAGCCCGGCACGGTCACCGGCTTCCTCGGGCCCAACGGCGCCGGGAAGTCCACCACCATGCGGATGATCGTCGGGCTGGACGCGCCCACCAGCGGCTCGGTGCGCGTCAACGGGCGCCGTTACGCCGCGCACGCGGCACCGTTGCAGGAGGTCGGGGCGCTGCTGGAGGCCAAGTCGATCCACCCGGGGCGCTCCGCGTTCAACCACCTCATGGCCCAGGCGCACACCCACGGCATCCCGCGCTCGCGGGTGGAGGAGGTCGTCGAGCTGACGGGGCTGCAGTCGGTGGCCAGGAAGCGTGCCGGGGCGTTCTCGCTGGGCATGGGCCAGCGGCTGGGGATCGCGGCGGCGCTGCTGGGCGACCCGGCGACGGTGATGCTGGACGAGCCGGTCAACGGTCTCGACCCGGAGGGCGTGCTGTGGATCCGCAACCTCCTCACCTCGCTGGCCGCCGAGGGCCGCACCGTCTTCGTGTCCTCGCACCTGATGAGTGAGGTCGCGCTGGTCGCCGACCACCTGATCATCGTCGGGCGGGGCCGGCTGCTGGCCGACACCACCGTGCAGGACCTGGTCCGCCAGGCCGGCGGCGACGTGGTGAAGGTGGCCAGCGCCGATCCGGCCCGGCTGCGCACGGCGCTGGCCGGGCCCGGGGTGGAGGTCACCGGCCGTTCCGGTTCGGAGGAGCTCCTCGTCACCGGCCTGGCCGCGCGGGAGATCGGCCTGCGGGCCGCCGAGCAGGGCATCGCGCTGTTCGAGCTCACCACCCGCACGGTCTCCCTGGAGGAGGCGTTCATGGAGCTGACCAGGGACGCCGTGGAGTACCACGGCACCACCACCGCGACCGGGCCCGCCGCCAGTGCGGGTGCCGGCGCCGAGTCCCCGAGGAGCGCGGCATGAGCACCATCGCACCGAGCCAGACGTCCGCGGCCGCCGACCGGCGGCCCGCGCGCCCCGCCTACCGGGTGACGCCCGTGCGCGTGCTGCGCTCGGAGTGGGCCAAGCTGTGGTCACTGCGCTCGACCTGGATCACGCTGGGCCTGGGCCTGCTGTTCCTGGTCGCGTTCGGGTTGATCGCCGCGTTCCAGTTCAAGTCGAGGATCACCTCGGGGCGCCCGATGGACCGGGGGGACTTCGCCGACGCCAGTGCCCTGAGCCTGTCGCTGTTCGGCACCAACTTCGCGCAGCTGGCGTTCGGCGTCCTGGGCGTGCTGGTCGCCGCGGGCGAGTACTCCACCGGCATGATCCGCTCCACCCTGGCCGCGGTGCCGCGCCGGCTGCCGGTGCTGTGGTCCAAGGCGGCGGTGTACGGCGTGGTGGTGCTGCTGCTCGGCACCGTCGGGGTGTTCGTCGCCTTCGCGGCCGACAGCGGCATCCTCTCCGGTACCCGCGCGGCGATGACGTTCTCCGACGCCGGCGTCCTGCGCGGCCTGCTGGGGGCCGGGCTCTACCTCGCCCTGGTGGGCGTGATCGGTGTCGCGCTGGGCGCGCTGCTGCGGTCGGTGGCGGGCGGCATCTCGGTGCTGGTGGCCTCGCTGATGCTGGTCCCCGGCCTGATCTCGCTGCTGCCCTCGTCCTGGCAGGACCACATCAGCCCGTACCTGCCCAGCAACGCGGGCCAGGCGATGTTCACCCTGCACCACGACGCGGCCACGCTGTCGCCCGCCGCGGGGCTGGCGGTCTTCCTGCTGTGGACGGTGCTCGCCCTGGCGGGCGCGGCCGTGCGGCTGATGCGCAGCGACGCCTGAGAGGGTGTTCGATACCGATTTAGGCTGCCGCGAGAGGTTTCGGGCGGAGGTATTGCCCGATTTTGTCGGGGCTGGCGGTCAGGCGGTTGGTCAT
>NZ_JBFBIR010000095.1:0-22612 GCF_040685715.1 Kitasatospora sp. NPDC088264 | reverse complement strand
CTGATCGGCACCGGGCTCGCGCTGGTGGCCGCCCTGGGCGCGCTTCGGTCCGCCCTCGTCGCCTTCGCCGCCCTGCGGGCCTTGGGGACTCGGGGGCGGCGGCCGGCCGCAGCCGGCAGCGCTCCGGCCTCCTGCGGGTGCGGGGTGCGGGGCGCCGCTGCCCCGCCGTGCTCGCCGATGGCGGCGGTCAGGCTCCGGCGACAGTCCTCCGTCTGCGCCCGGGGCTTGACACCGGGCAGGAGACTGCGCGGCTGCGGCCCGCCGGCCTCGACGCTCAGCTGGCAGCGGGGCGTCCCCCGCACCCACCACACCGCCTCGACCGGCAGGATCACCAGGCCGAACAGAACGGCGAGCACGAGAAGGACCGGAAAGCCGTCGGAACAGGCCGCGCCGCCGTCCGGCGGAAGGCCGTGAACAGGTCCGTACAGCCGCAGTGTCTGCAGCAGGTTCCGCTGGTACCACCGCGGCAGCTCGAAGTGGCTCCGCTGAGGAGCAAGTTGACCTGGCTCCAGTTGTCCCGTCCCGGATGATCTGGTCGTCATCACGGCTGGATGGTCGGCCATGTCTGGTAGTTCTTGGGGATCAACGAGCGGCGCCGATCCGGATCTGCGCAACAGCGGTCTCGGCACGTACCGCTCCCGAAGAGCACGACGAAGGATTCTGTGAACAAGACCGACCTGATCGCGACGGCACCCTCGATCGCGGCCGCCATGGCCGCCGCCGACGTGAGCCCCGACATCCAGCTGACCCAGACCCGCTACCGGGCCGCACTCGTCTCCAGCTGGGGCATCCCGGCCGGAGCGTCGGTCCTGGAGGTCGGCTGCGGACAGGGTGACATGACGGCCGTCCTCGCCGAGGCCGTCGGCCCGCAGGGCCGGGTGGTCGCGGTCGACATCGCGGATCCGTCGTATGGCGCCCCGGTCACCCTGGGGCAGTCGGCGGAGCGCCTCAAGGCGACGCCTCTGGGCTCTCGCATCGACTTCCGCTTCGGCCTGGACGTCCTCGACGAGGCGGTCACCTTCCCCGACAGCGGATTCGACTACGCCGTCCTGGCACACTGCTCCTGGTACTTCGCCTCCCTGGACCAGCTGCGGGAGACCCTCGCCCGGGTCCGCCGCTGGGCACGGAACCTTTGCTTCGCCGAGTGGGACCTCGCACCCTGCTCGGCCGACCAACTGCCCCACCTGTTGGCGGTCCTGATCCAGGGGCAGATCATGGCGAGCGGGTCGCGGGGCGAAGGCAATGTGCGCACTCCGTTCTCCCACGCAGGCCTGCTCCGGGTCCTCGCAGCGACAGGCTGGGATCCCGCCCCGGGGCAGCCCGTGGACACAACCGCCCTACAGGACGGCGACTGGGAGGTGGACGCCTGCACGGCACTGCTCGACACCGTCGACCGGATGGCCGAGCTGCCGCAGCCGGTACTGGACCTGGTGCTGAGCCAGGCGGATGTGCTCCGGTCCCTGGCGAGGGACCACGGCAACACGCCGCTGCCGGCCTACTCGCTGACCGCCCGCTGAGCGGACCGGGACGCCGGTCCGGGGCCGCGACCGCCCGACGGGCGCGAACCGAAATCGGGCCCGGACCAGGCCGCGGGTCCGGTCGACATGCCCGCGCCCGAGTGAATGCGGTACGCCGTCCGCCCGGCACGTCGGGGTGAGTCCGGCGATCACGGTCCTGTCGGAGACCGCTCTGCGGTCGCGGTCATGTCGGGAGGCCGGCGTCGGGATTGCCGCGGGTTGGACCTGACCACGCCGCGCAAGCAGAAGCACACCATCGAACAGGCCTTCCAGCAGCTGGCGAGCCCGTACGACTTCCGCGACGCGTCCGACAACACGGTGCGCGACTACATCGACAAGCGCCGCCCGGAGACCGCGGACGAGGAACACGAGGGCCACCGGCACGTCGACGGGATGGTCCCGCGGATCCACCTGCCCGGCGAGGAGGCCGAGGTGGGGCCTTCGGTCACCGGCAGCAGTCATATCCGCCAGCCCGGAAACCCAGTGCCGGCCCGGCGATTGCCCGCTCCCGTCCAGCCACCGCGGCACTGGGCGACCAGCAGCCCGATTCGAGTCGGGTCGGCTGACACCACGCACCTGTCGGGGAACGCGGCCCGTCGGCCGAGACCACGGCGGCCACGACCTCCCCCGCGCAGGTGTCGGAGACGCCAGGGACGCCCAACTCTGTTGTAACGGCGCCCCCTTGAGGGGAGCAGCGGGGCCGCGGGAACGCTTCGCCCCGGGGCGCACCCGCCCCTGGCGGTGGACGCGGCGGCACGGGAAGTCGGACCGGCCGACTTCCCGCGCCGCCCCCACGTCCGGGCCCGCAGAACCATCACGGCCCCGCACCCATAGTCGCGTTTGACTATGGGTCGTAGTCGTGTTCGACTAGTGCTGTGAGCACTTCGCGACTCTTCGCACTCAGCGCGCTGGCCCGGGGCGGGCCGATGCACGGCTACCAGATCCGCCAGGCGGCCCAGCTCGACCGCACCGAGCTGTGGACCGACGTCAAGCCCGGATCGCTCTACAGCGTCCTGCACCGGATGGCCGACGACGGCCTGGTCGAGGTGGTGCGCAGCGAGAAGGTCGGCAACCCGCCCGAGCGGACCGTCTACGCGATCACCGACCGGGGCCGCCGGGAGCTCGCCGCCCTGCGCGACGCGGCGCTGGGCAGGGTGCGTCTGCTGCCCGACCCGGTCGACCTGGCCCTGCAGTACACCGCGGACCTCACCGACGAGGACCTGGCCGGGGCCGTGGCCGCGCGCCGGCGGGCCGTGGCCGACCAGGTGGCCCTGTTCGAGGAGCAGTTCGAGGCCGCCAGGCCGGACCTGACCGGCCTCGAACCGTGGATCTTCGAGCACTGCCTCGCCCGTCTGAAGGCCGACCTGGCCTGGCACGACGACCTGCTCGACACCCTGACGAAGAACACCCCGCCGAAGAACACCCCGACGATGAACACCCCGACGAGGAACACCCGGAGGACCCCGTGATACTCGTGACCGGCGCGACCGGCACCGTCGGCCGCGCCCTCGTCGGCCACCTGACCGCCCTGGGCGCCCCCGTGCGCGCCGCCACCCGCCGCCCCGACCGGGCCCGCCTGCCGGGCGGCGTGGACGTCGTCGGCGCGGACCTCGGCGAGCCGGACAGCCTGGCCGCCGCCCTGCGGGGCGTGCGCAAGGTGTTCCTGCTCTCCGACGGCCCCGACATCCCGCGCCACGACGCCAACCTCGCCGCCGCGGCCGCCCGCGCCGGCGCCGAGGCCGTCGTCAAGCTGTCCTCCGGCCGGGCCGCCGACCCGGACGCGGACGACCCCGTCGCCCGCTGGCACCGCGCGGGCGAACAGGCCGTCCAGGACAGCGGCCTGGCATGGACGTTCCTGCGCCCGATGGGCTTCATGTCCAACACCCTCGCCTGGGCCGGGACGATCCGCGCGGCCCGCACCGTGCGGGCCCCGTTCGCCGCCGGCCGGGTCTCCGTCATCGACCCCGCCGACATCGCCGCCGTCGCGGCCCGCGCCCTGACCGAGCCCGGACACGACGGCCGGGCCCACCTGCTGACCGGCCCCCAGGCCCTCACCCCCGGCGAGATGACCACGATCCTGGCCGACGTCCTGGGCACCCCGCTGGCCTTCACCGAGATCCCGCCCCACGCCGCCCGCCGAGCACTCCTGGACCACGGCCTGCGCCCGGAGACCGCGGACGCGGTCATGGCGCTGCGCGCCGCCTCCCTGGAACCGTTCGCCGCGACCATCACGCCCGCGGTCCAGCAGCTCACCGGCCGCGCGGCGACGCCCTTCCGGGCCTGGGCCGAACGCCACCGCGAACAGTTCACCGAGGAACCCGGCGCGGAACCCGGCGCGGAGCCCGGCCGTGGCTGACACCCACCGCAAGCAGCCCGGCACGGAACCCGGCGGCGAGCCCCGCGCGGAGCCCGGCCGTGGCGGCGTCCACCGCGAACCCGTCGCCCTGGCCCCCGGACACGGCGGGCGCCGCCACGTGCCGGGCAGCCCGTACGTCGTCAAACTCGCGGGCGCCCAGAGCGGCGGATCGATCGCCGTCCTGGAGTCCACCTTCGAACCCGGCCAGGGCGCGCCCCTGCACCTGCACCGCGGCCACGACGAGACGTTCTACGTCGTCAGCGGCGCGTTCCGCCTGCGGTGCGACGAACACACCACCGAGGCGGGCCCCGGCGCCTTCCTGCACGTCCCGCGCACCCACCCGCACTCCTTCACCGCGATCGGCGACACCCCCGCCACGATCCTGGTGACGCTGACCCCGGCCGGCTTCGAGGAGTTCTTCATCGAGGCCGCCGCCCTCGCCGCCGACGGCCGCCCGAACCGCCGGATGATGCAGACCCTCCTGGCCCGCTACGACCAGGAACTGGTCCCCGACACACCGCAGGACCACCACAGGCCGGACGGCCGCTGAGGCCACCGTCCGAGCGGCCCGCGTCAGCGGTAGGTGCGCAGCACGTCGAGCAGGTCGCCGGTGTGGCCGTCGCGCGCGCCGAAGTGGGCGGCGCAGCTGAGCTGTTCGCGCAGGTGGAGCAGCCGCATGCGGTCCTGCCAGCCGTCGGTGAGGGGGTGGTGTTCGCGGTAGGCGTCGAAGAAGCGGGCGGGGACGCCGCCGGTGCAGAACATCATGCTCAGGTCCGTCTCCGCCCACGTCCAGCACACCGCCGGGTCGATGAACGCCGGTGTCGCGTCCGGGCGGGCGAGGATGTTGCCGTGCCACAGGTCGCCGTGGGTGAGGACGGGTGGTGCGTCGGGGAGGAGTTGGGGCAGCCGGTCGCAGATCCGTTCCAGGTCGGCGCGTCCCCGGGGCCCGAGCACCTGGCGTGCCAGGGGTTCGTCGAGGTAGCGCAGCAGGCGGTGGCGGGCGAAGAACTCGTGTCCGTCCTCGGTCCAGGGGTTGCGCTGTGCCAGGCGGCCGAGCCAGCCGTCCTCGGCCCAGCCGAAGCGCTGTCCGGTGGTGGCGTGCAGGCCGGCCAGCGCGTGTGCGGCGCGTTCCCAGAAGCCGGTGTCGTACGCGGGCGGCTGTTCGAGGGCTTCCAGGACCAGGCCGTCCGGGTGAAGGGCCAGCACCCGCGGGGTCGCCAGCGCGCCGTGGGTGCGCAGGGCTTGCAGGCCCTGGGCCTCCTTCGCGTACGCGTCGGGGGCCAGTGCCGGGGTGGACTTCACCACCACGCGTCCGCCGCCGGCCAGGGTGACCAGCCAGACGGTGTTCGCGGCGCCGCCGGCCAGGCGCACCGCGTGCGCCGGCGGGCCGGGGAGCAGGTGCGGCGGCGGACCGTCGTGTCCGGCGGCCGCCTCATCGGTGTTCTGCGCAGGATCTTCCATGGCGGGCCCCTTTCCCGCGCCCGGCGCCACCGACTCCGGCCGGCACCGGATTTCGCCGCCCCGGGGGCAGCGGCAGGACCCGCGCCAGGCCTGCCGGGGTGCGCGGTACAGTCCGCTTCATGAACGAGAACGTGCGCGCCCCGTTCGGGAACTTCACCCTCGTCCGCGCGGCGATCGAGGTCTGCGGCGACCTCGCCGCCCCCGTCGCCGACGCGTTGAAGAACGCGGACGCGCAACGGTGGGCCGGATCCGTGCTGTACGTGGACACCGACCCCGACAAGGCGGACACCGCGGTGTTCTGCCAGGCCTACGACGTGCCGCTGGAGCTCTCCGCGAACTGCGTGGTGGTCGCCGCCAAACGCGGCGGCGACGTCACCCTGGCCGCCTGCCTGGTGCGCGCCGACACCCGCCTGGACGTCAACACCGCCGTGCGCAGGCACCTGGGCGCGCGCAAGGCCTCCTTCGCGCCGGTGGACGTCGCCGTCGCCGCCACCGGCATGGAGTACGGCGGCATCACCGCCGTCGGCCTGCCGGACGGCTGGCCGCTGCTGGTCGACGAGGCGGTGGCCGCCGCCGATCACGTGCTCATCGGCAGCGGGCGGCGGCGGGGCAAGCTGATCCTGCCCGGCTGGGCGGTGGCCCGGCTGCCCGGCGCCGAGGTCCTCCCGGGCCTGGCCGCCTGAGCCCGGCGGGGCCGGCGGCGGCGGGCCCGAGCCCGGGCCCGGGCCCGGGCTCGGGCCCGGGCGTGCGCGGCCGTGGCGTGGCCATGGCCGGGCACCATACCCCGCAGTACCTGAGTGGACGTCAAACCCGGCTGAGGCTGACCTTGGGGGTCGGGCGGCGGGATCTGGGCGGAACACGGTCGAAAGGGTGGACATGGGAAACCTCAGCGGGAAGGTCGCGCTGGTCACCGGTGCCAGCCGGGGCATCGGGCGGGGCATCGCCGAACGCCTGGCCCGGGACGGCGCCCTGGTCGCCGTGCACTACGGCAGCAACGAGGCGGCGGCGAAGGAGTGCGTCGCGGCGATCGCCGGGGCCGGTGGCCGGGCGTTCACCGTGGGCGCCGAACTGGGCGTTCCCGGCGACGTGGACACCCTCGTGGGCGGGCTGGAGGCCGGGCTGCGCGCGCACGGGGAAGCGGCGCTCGACATCCTGGTCCACAATGCCGGGCTCAATCTCATGGGGCGCCCGATCGAGGTCCTCACTCCCGAGGAGTTCGACGAGATGGTCGCGGTCAACGTCAAGGCGCCGTTCTTCCTCACCCAGCGGCTGCTGCCACGGCTGCACGACGGCGGCCGGATCATCAACATCTCCTCCGTCTCCACCCGTATCGCCTCCGCCCACGGCATCGGCTACCCGCTCACCAAGGGCGCCCTGGAGGTGTTCGGCCACACCCTGGCCAAGTACCTCGGACCCCGCAACATCACCGTCAACTCCGTCGTCGTCGGGTTCACCCGCACCGACATGACCGCCGACGTGCTGGCCGACCCGGCGAACCTGGAACGCAACCTCGCCCTGACCGCCCTCGGCCGGATCGGCGAGATCCCGGACATCGCCGACGCGGTCGCCTTCCTCGCCTCCGACGACGCCCGCTGGATCACCGGCACCAAGATCGACGTCACCGGCGGCGTCAACCTGTAGCGGCCGCAGCGGGGGCCGCACCGCGCGCAGGCTGTACCGCGCGCAGGCCGTACCCGGGCCCGGGCAACCCGCCGCCCCGGGCGGCCGCGGGAGCTGCCCCGCCCGGCGGGCGGGACGGCGGGCAGGACGGCGGGCGGGCGGGACGGGCCTCGCGGTACAGCGGACCCCTGTGCCGCGGACGCCGCCAACGCCTCGCGCACCACCGCCGGTTCGCCCGGCGGCACACCGGCGGCACACGGCCGGAGCGCCGGAGCACCCGGACCCCGCGCGGAACCCGGCGCCGCGTTACGGGAGGTCGGGCGCCCCCGGCCCCGGCACCGCCGCCGCCGCCGCCGGGTGCCCGAACCACAGGTGCAGGGCCGCGCGCAGCTGTTCGGCGGCGGCCTGGGGCGGTGCGGTGGGCGGTGCGGTCCAGGCGGCGTGGCCGTCCGGGCGCACCAGGACCGCGGGCGTGCCGGGCAGGGCGCCGGGCCGCACCGTCGCCGCGCTCACCCGGTCCGCCCAGGGGCCGGCCGCCGTGCGCAGCGCCTCGGCCGCGGTGGTGTCCTCCAGGAGCAGGGCGCCGGCGCCGGTGCGGGCCAGCAGTGGTATCAGGGCGCCGTGTTGGAGGGTTTCGTCGTGGAGGGTGTCGTGTTGGAGGGGGATGTCCGGGACCATCGCGCCTTCCCAGGGGTGGCCGCTGCCGTGGGGGGCCGGGTAGCGGGTGGCGATGCCGGTGATCTCCTCGGCCAGGGGGCCGGCCGTGTCCTTGGCCTGTGCGAGTTCGGCGAGCAGGTCGCGCACCGGCGCGAGTTCCTCGTCGTCGCCGGCGAGCAGTGCCTGGGCGCGGGTGTTGCGCAGGAGTCTGGCGCCGGCCGCGTGCCGTTCGGTGTGGTAGGTGTCCAGGAGGGTTTCGGGGGCTTGTCCGCGGGCGACGAGGGCGAGTTTCCAGCCGAGGTTCATCGCGTCGTCGATGGCGGCGTTGACGCCGATGGCGCCGGCGGGCGGGTGGATGTGGGCGGCGTCTCCCGCCAGCAGGACCCGGCCCTGGCGCAGCCGTTCGGCCAGGCGGGCGGCGTCGCCGAAGCGGGTCAGCCAGTGGGCGCGGGCGATCGGGACGCGGTGTCCCAGGGCGTGGTCCAGTGCCTGCTGGAAGCGGGGCAGGGTGAGGGGTTCGTGCCGGTCCTGGGGCGGGTGGGGGTCGGCGGTGATCAGGCGGACATAGCCGGGCCTGGGGATGGCGAACACGGTGCCGCCCGGGCCGGTGTTCACGCCGAAGGGGATCTGCCGGGGGTCGGTCAGGACCACGTCCGCGAGCAGGGTGAAGCGGCGGGCGGGGCTGCCGGGGAAGGCGATGGCGGCGAGTTTGCGTACGGTGCTGCGGCCGCCGTCGCAGCCGGCCAGCCAGCCGGCGTGCAGCAGTGCGGGGCCGTCGGGGGTGTCGGTGTGGGCGTGGACGCCGTCGTCGTCGAGGTCGAGGGCGTTCAGGCGGTGGCCGCGCAGGATGCGTACGCCCAGGTGGTGGGCGTGTTCGGTGAGGATCTCCTCCACCCTGGTCTGGGCGATGCCCAGGACGTAGGGGTGGCGGGTGCGCATGGCGGCGAGGTCGAGGCGGGCCTGTGCGGTGAACGCGGTGGTCGCCGCGGTGGGGCCTTCGGCGAGGAGGCGTTCGGCCAGGCCGCGGCGTTCCAGTAGTTCCAGGCTGCGGGCGTTGAGGTTGAAGCCGCGGCAGAAGCCGGGCGGGGCGGGGTCGCGTTCCAGGAGCACGGTGCGCACGCGGGCCAGGGCCAGTTCGCAGGCCAGCATCAGGCCGGCGGGGCCGGCGCCGACGACCAGGACGTCCGCGTCGCCGGCCCCGCCGGCCCCGGGTGCGCCGGCCCCGGGCGCGGCGGCGGGTAAGCGCCGTGCGGCGGGGACCTGTGCGGGGACGGGGACGGGCGTGGCGGCGGGTGCGGGTGCGGGGGTGTCAGGCATCGGGGGCGGCCTCCGGCCAGGCCAGGGTGCCCTGTTCGATCTCCTCGGCGGTGCGCAGGACCCATTGGCGTTCGGCGTGCAGCATGGCGTGGGCGTACTCGGCCTCGATGACGAACAGTCGGGGGGCGTGGTGTTCGTGGGTGGCGCTGTGGTGGGCGTGTTCGCTCTCGGTGATGCGGGTGTGCAGGGCGGCGGCCCGTTCGCGCAGTGCCTGGGCGGCGCGGTGTGGTCCCAGGGCGCCGAGGTAGCTGACGGCGGACAGGAATTTCGGGTATTCGCGGGAGGGTTCGCGGATGAGTTCGTCCAGCCACTGGGTGAAGTACTGGCGGCCCTGGGGGGTGTGGCGGTAGACGGTGCGGGTGGGGCGCGCGCCGACCTGTTCGGTGTCGGTGGCCTCGATCCAGCCGTCGCGGGCCAGGGCGCGCACCGTGTCGTAGAGCGAACCGGTGGTCAGTTTGAAGGCCTGGTCGAGGTGGCGCTCGCGCAGGGTGGTGGCCATGGCGTGAGGGTGCAGGGGCTGTTCGAGGAGCAGGCCGAGCAGGGCCAGGGCCAGGGGGTTGGCGGGTCGTTTGGCGGTCATGGCACTCCGTGGTCGCACGCGGGGCCCCGGGGCCGGGGCCCCGGGCGTGATACTCGGATCGTACTACTCGGATCCGAGTATGTGGAGGGGGTGGCCCGGGTCGCCCGCCGCCGGGCCGTGCCGCACCGGCCGCGCGGCGCGGGGGAGTTCGGGCCCGGCCGCGGCCGGGGCGCCGCCGGGTGCGATCATGGCGGGCATGGCTTTTGACGACGCACGGCCCCGGGCCGGCCTGGTCCATGAGCGCTGGCGTGCCCGCGAGGCGCCCCACGGGGACTTCATCGTGTTCGGCGACGGGTCGCTGTCGGTGATGCGGCTCATGCGGCTCTCCCCCGCCGACCGGCTCCACGACCCGCGGGCCCAGCAGTGGAGTTGGGGGGAACTGCTGCGGGCCGGCACGTGGACCCCCACCGACTGGACGGACGTCGACACGGTGTTCGCCACCAGCACCCACGCCGGCAGCCGCGCGCTCGCGGGCGAGGCGTCCGAGCACGGCAGCATCGGCTGGGTCGCGCTGACCCGCGACGACGAGGAGAACACCCTGGAGTGGCTCGCGATCTCCTGCTCGTCCAACCCGTTCGCCGACGTCGCCCTGGACGACACCACGGTGACCGCCACCAGCACCCTGGGACGGATCTGGACCTTCCCCCGCGACGCCCCGCAGCAGGTACGGATCACCGAGGACCCCGACTACCCCTGGCACTCCCCGGCCGGGCCGGCGGGCCCCGCCTCCTGAGGCACCCGGCCGCGACCGGCCCCGGCGGCCTTCCGGTGGACCTGCGTGTTCGCCGCCGGCGGGCGGCAGCCCGCCTCCAACGCGGCACGTTGGAGGCGGACCCGGCCGCACACGGCTCCGCCCCGCGCGGGGCCCGCGACGCCCCCGACCGGCCGGGCCGCGAACCCGTCCCCACCGCCGCCGGGCCACCGCGGCCGCAGACCGCGCCCCCGCCGCCGCCCGGCCACCGTGCCCCGGGCCCGGGTGACGGGGCGCCACCCCCGGGACACGGGCACCGAAAGCCTCCCCCGGGCCGTCACCGGGCAGGCTCCGGACCGTCACCGGGCAGGCGCCGGGCCGCGGCCGGGTCGGCGCCGGTGGGCTGATCTGCTATTTTCGCCATGCTTCGACGCGAACCGCACAAGCGTGCGGTTTCGCATGCCCGCACGGGACCCCGGCCGCGAGCCCGGCCCCGAGGCGGGCACGGCAGTAGGTCGACCAGCGGGGGGACGGGATCCATGAACGCGTACGCGGGCTCCGACGGGCCTGGCCTGTACGGGCCCTACGGGCCGCCGGCGGGCGGGCCCCTGTTCGGGGTGAACCCGGCGGACCTGGACGCGGCGGCGAAGGTCGCCAAGGACACCGGTGAGGCGATGCCGGGCGAGCTCAAGCACATCCACGAGCCCTCCGACACGGCGGTCGCGGCGCTGTCGGGCTGGCGCACCGGGGCGTCGCTGCACGCCTGCACGGCGGCGTGGGAGGAGTGCCTGAACAAGCTGGCCTCGGAGGTGGACGGGGTGAGCCTGAAACTGGGCCAGACCGCCGGCAACTACCGCGGCACCGACACGGGCAACGCCGGCGCCCTCAAGCCGCCCGGCGCCGGACCCTACGCGCCGGCGGTGAACTGATGGTCACCCTCGCCCAGCTGCGCGACGCGGACCTGTCCTCCCTGGCCGGCGCCGCCGGCGCCTACGACACCCTGGCCGGCGCGTTCGGCAAGCACGTCCAGGCGATGAACACCGAGGTCACCAAGCACGTCTTCAACAGCCAGTGGGTCGGCACCGCGGCCGGCGCCGCCAACGCCTCCCTGCAGCGCACCAGCGGGCGCCTGGACGCCGCGCACACCGAGATGTCCGCGGTCTCGGGACTGCTGCGCGAGGCCTCGGAGAGCTTCCAGCTGGCGCAGTCCAAGCTGAAGGAGGCCCTCCAGGAGGCGCAGGGCGCGGGGCTGACGGTCGCCGAGGACGGCACGGTCAGCTGGCCGGCGCCCTCGCAGGCCGAACGCCACGACCCCGGCTACGACACGCCGCAGCGGGCCAGGGCCCTGGCGGATCGCATCTCCCACGCCGTCACCGAGGCCGACGGCGCCGACCAGAAGATCGCCAAGCTGCTGGACGACCTGACCGTGCGGGCCCGCACCGGCACCGGACTGGACCTGACGCAGGCCGGCGCCGACCGCAAGGCCGTCGACGAGCTGGGCACCGGGCTGATGGCCGCCGGCTGGCCGCCCGCCGGCGCCGCCCCCACCGAGGTCAACTCCTGGTGGAAGGGCCTGACCCCGGACGAGCAGCAGCGCCTGCTCCAGGCCCACCCCGACCTGCTGGGCCTGCGCGACGGCATCCCCGCCACCGCCCGCGACCAGGCCAACCGCCTCAACCTGGCACACCTGATCGACACCTACGAGCACAAGCCGAACCCGTCGGACGACGACAAGCAGAAACTGGACGGCTTCCGCGCGATCCGGGACAAGCTGAACGTGCAGAACGGCAAGCAGCCGCCCGCGTTCCTGCTGGGCGTCGGCGAACAGGGCCAGGGCCGCGGCATCCTGTCCTTCGGCGACCCCGACACCGCGAAGAACGTCAGCGCCTACGTGCCGGGACTGGGCACCACACTGTCCGCCGTCGGCGGCAAGGACGCCGACCGGGCCCTGAACGTGTGGACCGCCGCGCACAACGCCGACCCCACCAGCGCGACCGCCTCCATGGTCTGGCTCGGCTACGACCCGCCGCCCGGACTGGAGAAACTCGCCGACGGCGACACCCGGCCCCTGGACGTGATGGACACCGACCGCGCCGCCAAGGGCGGCGCCGCCTACGACACGTTCATGGCCGGACTGCGCGCCACCCACGAGGGCACCCCCGCGCACCTGGTCGCCCTCGCCCACAGCTACGGCTCCACCACCGTGGGCCTGGGCGCACAGCGCCCCGGCGGCACCGGCGCCGACGACATCATCCTGGTCGGCTCCCCCGGCACCGGCGCCGCCAACGCCTCCCAGCTGCACATCGACCCCCACCACGTGTGGGTCGGCGACGCCGAGAACGACCCGGTCAGCCACCTGCCCTCCAAGGGCCGCGTCTCCAACGACCTCGGCGGCGTCCTGGGCGGCGCCTCCGCCGGCCCGCTCGGCATGCTCGGCGGCGGCTACATCGCCGACAAGGTGTACGACTGGTTCGGCCCCGACAACCAGCTCTGGTTCGGCCAGGACCCCGCCGGCGAGGAGTTCGGCGCCAACCGGTTCAAAGTCGCCGACGGAGCGGAGAACTCCTTCCAGTCCCACTCCGACTACATGACCGACCCCGGCGAGAAGGACTCCAAGACCCTGGAATCGGTCAACAACATCGGCCAGATCGTGGCCGGCCGGTACGACAACGTGAAAACCCAGGGCCAGCGATGAACCAGACCCCCCACCAGACCCCCCGGCCCGTCCCCCGGCCGGCGCCCCTGGCCGCGGCCTGCGCCGCCCTCGCCCTCGCCCTGACCGCCGGCGGCTGCGCCGCCACCGGCGGCGGGGGCGGGGGCGGGGACACCAGCGCGACACCCGGCCCGCTCATGCAGCCCGCACAGGCCCTGCACCGGCTCGACGACCTGCTCCAGGAGGCGACCTCCGGCATCCAGCCCGCACTGCGCTACCGGGACGCCTGGCCCGACTGGCGCGAGCAGTACGCCAAGGGCCTGGACGAGCACTCCCTGGGCTACGCCCGGGCCTCACGCCGGCGCAACATCACGACCAAGGTCGCCCCCGCCAAGTACGGCGCCCTGCTCGACGCGGTACGCGGCACCTGGCAGACCAAGGGCTACCGCCTCACCACCGGCCCCGACAGCGTGGCCGCCACCACCCCCGACGGCGCAAGCCTCGGCATCACCATCCACCCCTACGCCGGCAACATCGACATCAGCGCGGCGGTGGGACCCATCCCGCTCCCCCACGGCGCCGACCCCTTCGGCACCCCCACCCCCGAACCGACCCTGCCCGGCGGCAGCCCCGACATCCTCCCCGCCTACGACGACCCCTACTGGTCCACCTGACCCGCCCCCGCCCGCCACACCCTCCCCGGACCCGCCGTCCCCTCGCCAGGACCCGCCCCTCCCCAGGGCCCGCCCCCGCCCCCTCGCCAGGACCCGTCCCCTCGCCAGGACCCGCCCCGCCCCCGCCGCGTGACCCCGCACCAGCCGAAGGCCCCCGCCATGACCCCCGAACAGGCCGTCCACACCCTCGACGCGCTCCTCGACGAGGCGATGTCCGCCATCCGCCCCCCGCTGCGCCACCGGGACGGCTGGCCGCGCTCCACCGAGCAGACCACCGGCGGCCTCCAGGACCGCTCCCTGGGCTACGCCACCGCCACCCGCGAACGGCACGTCACCACCCGGGTCGCCCCCGCCAAGTACGGGGCGCTGCTGGGCGTCACCGAACGCGGCTGGCAGGACCGCGGCTACCGGATCACCGCCGTCAACCCCCGCCAGCCCGCCATGTTCGCCACCACACCCGCCGGATACGGCGTCGCCGTGCTGTTCGGCGCCGCTGGGAACATCACCTTCCAGGCCACCGTCGGCCCCATCCCCGTCATCCGCGACCGCGACCCCTTCGGCACCTACGTGCCCGAACCGACCCTGCCCGACGGCACCCTGGACGTCCTGCCCCGCCACGACGACCCGTTCTGGTCCGCCTGAACGCCAGACCCGTTGGCGGGCACACCCGCAGACCCGCCGGCGAGCGGCACCGGCAGGCTCACCGCCAGCCCCGCCGGCAGACGCACCGGTGAGCGCACCGGCAGACGCACCGGCAGGCACGGTGGCGGCACCCCACGCCCTCCCGCGTCCGAGGGATGGCCGCCCGGCGTCCGGGACCGGGCGCGCGCAGTAGGATCGGCGGCGTTGTCACCACATTCCACCGCTGGTAGGAGGCTTTTCATGGCTCAGGTCACGCTGAAGGGGAACCCGGTCCAGGTCGGCGGCGCGCTGCCCCAGGCCGGCAGCCAGGCCCCGGCGTTCACGCTGGTCGGCGAGGGACTCGCCGACACCTCGCTGCAGGACTTCGCCGGCAAGCGCAAGGTCCTCAACATCTTCCCCAGCATCGACACCCCCACCTGCGCCACCTCGGTGCGCACCTTCAACGCCAAGGCCGGCTCGCTGGCCAACACCGTGGTGCTGTGCATCTCCGCCGACCTGCCGTTCGCGCAGGCCCGCTTCTGCGGCGCCGAGGGCCTGGACAGCGTCCGGACCCTGTCCACCCTGCGCGGACGCGACTTCCACGAGAACTACGGCGTGGCCCTGGCCGACGGCCCGCTGGCGGGGCTGACCGCCCGCGCCGTCGTCGTCCTGGACGAGAACGACACCGTCCTGCACACCGAACTGGTCGCGGAGATCGCCGACGAGCCGAACTACGAGGCCGCGCTCGCCGTCCTCGCCTAGAACCGATGCCGGTGACTTTGCGGTCTTCCACGGCCCTCTGGCCGAAACACTGCCGCAGGTCAGCGGCTCGCGATCGTTGCTAAGTCACCGGCATCGCGCCTAGAACCCCCGCGGCACACCCGCCCCCGGCCCCGGGCCGGCCCGCGCACACCGCCCGCGCACGCCGCCCGGCCCGCCCCCCAGGTCTTCACCAAGGAGGGCGGGCCGGGAAGGGGGCCGGGCGGGCCGGGAACAGGGGCGGGTCAGGTGATGGAGGCTCCCGAGTCGATGCTGATGACCTGTCCGGTCATGCAGTCCTGGTCGAGGAAGAGCCCGATGGAACGGGCGACCTCCTGCGGGGTCACGAACCGCGGCACCGGCACCTTCTCCCGCATCCCGGCGACCACGTGCTCGGGCAGGGTGTCCGTCATCCCCGTGATCATGAACCCGGGCGACAGCGCGTTCACCGTCACCCCCCGGCGCCCGCACTCCGCCGCCAGCGTGCGGGTCAGCCCGATCAGCCCCGCCTTGGACGCCGCGTAGGCGGTCTGCCCGGCGGTGGCGATCAGCGCGGACGGGGAGACGATGTTGACCACCCTGCCCCAGCGGGCCCGCAGCATCGCCGGCACGCACACCCGCGCGGTGTGGAAGGAACCGACCAGGTTCGTGTCGATCACCTGCCGCCACTGCGCCGGATCCTGCATGGCCATCAGCGCGTCCCTGCGCACCGCCCCGTTGTTGACGAGCACGTCCACCGGGCCCAGCGCCTCGGTGATCCGCTCGTACATCGCGGTGACCTGCGCGTAGTCCGCGACGTCCCCGGTGACCAGGACATGGTCGCCGGCCAGCTTGCCCGCCACCTCCTCGGCGGCCTGGCGGGCACTGTTGTAGTGCACCGCGACCCGGCACCCGGCCGCGTCCAGCGCCAGCGCCAGCTCCCGGCCCAGCCCCCCCGAAGCGCCGGTCACCAGCGCCACCGGGGACGCGGGCCGCTGCCCGAAAGCACCCTTGCCGCTCACCGCGCCCCTCCCCACGTCAACAGGACCGAACCCCACGTCATCCCGGCACCGAACCCGGCCAGCAGCACCGTGTCCCCGTCCTGGATGCGCCCGGCGTCCAACGCCTCCGCCAGCGCGATCGGGATCGACGCCGAAGCGGTGTTGCCGTACCGGTCCAGATTCGCCACCAGACGGTCCGCGGGAATCCCGGTATGGGCGAGCACCGAGTTGATGATCCGGATGTTCGCCTGGTGCGGCACCACATGGTCCACGTCCGCCGGCGTCAGCTTCGCCTGCTCCAGCGTCTCGCGGATCGTACGCACCGTGTAGCGCACCGCGTTCAGGTAGATCTCGTTGCCGTTGATCTGCGCGTAGTGCAGACCGCGGCGCACCGTCTCCTCGGTCGTGGGCATCCGCGAACCCCCCGCCAGGACCTTCAGACTGTCCTTGCACGAGCCGTCCGCGCCCAGGTTCCACGCCAGGACCCGCTCCACCGGGCCGGGCTGCAGGACCACCGCACCGGCCCCGTCACCCACCAGGATCGACAGGTCCCGGTCCGCCGGGTTCGCGGTCAGCGTGTGGGTGTCCGAACCGATCACCAGGATCGGCCGCGGATCCATGCGCAGCAGACCCACCGCCGTCACCAGCGCGTACACGAACCCCGCGCACTCGGAGTTCACGTCGTGCGCGCTGCCCGCGATGCCCAGCTCGTCGTGGACGAACGCCGACGTCGCCGGCGAGGGCTGCTCCGGCGTCGCCGTCGCCACGATCAGGTGCGCGATGTCCGCACCCGACAGCCCCGCCCGCTCCAGCGCCCGGCGCCCGGCCTGAACCGCCATCGACGCGGTGCTCTGCCCCGCCCCGACCGCCCGCCGCTCCCGGATCCCGCACCTGGAGACGATCCAGTGCTCGTCCACACCGAAACGCTCCGCCAGCTCCACGCTGGTCACCACGCGCTCGGGGACCGAGATCCCCCACCCGGTGATGTCGAAGCCGCTCATCGAGCAGTGCCCCGCGCTCAGACGCCGGCCTGGCCCACGAGCGCCAGGATCCGCTCGTGCACCACCCGCAGCGTCGTCGTGTCGTCGATGTCCGCGAACAGCGACTCGTCCGCCGGAATGTGCGGGTACTGGTTCTGGAACCCGTACAGCCACTCCATCAGATCCAGCGAGTCCACGTCCGCGATGTGCTGCAGCGCCGCGTCCGCGTCGATCTCCTGCGCTCCGGAGACCGCCTGCAACTGCGCGGCCAGGTCCTCGATGGTGGGGATGTCGGACATGAGTGATCGTTCCTTCCTGGACGCCCCGGAACGGGCGCCAACACGTGATGAGGCAGAACAGACCCGGAGAACACACCCCCGGGGGGTGACGGACACCGCCACCGCGCACCCCGCCGCCCACAGGCCACGGGACGCACCGCGACGGAACCCGAAAACCCCCCGGGGAAACCCGGGAAGGCCGTGGGGGCCGCGTGTCTTGTCGAAACCGCATGAAACCCACCCCCACGCAAACGCCCCGCAACCCCGGCCCCCCACCCACGCTTGCGCACCGCTTGCGAGACACGCGCTTACCTGACCCGAGACACCGCACCCACACGCACGACACCCACCACCCACCACCGCGCCGCACCGGGAGGGAACGACCCGCACCACCCCCCACCGCGACGCACCACGGCCCGGACACCGCACCGCGACGCGACCCACCGCACCACCCCGCACCGCGACGCACCGCGACGCGGACACCGCACCGCACAACGCCGCACCGCACAACGCCGCACCGCCGGCGACCGTGCCGGGACCCACCGCACCAGGAACGCACGCACCGGGGACGCACCACACCGCACCGCGACGCACCGCGGCGTGGACACCGCACCGCCGGCGACCATGCCGGGACCCACCGCACCAGGGCCCTACCGCGCCGGGGACGCACGCACCGGGGACGCACCACACCGGGCAAGCACCGCGTCAGGGCGGCCCGGCCACCACACGGACGCCCGCCAACCGCCCTCACCGGCACGAACGCCCGCACCGCACGGGACCGACCACCGCCACCGACACGGCCGTCCACCCGGGCAACGGCGCCCCCGGCCCCACCGCCCGGCCGAGCCCGGCCGGGCACCACCCGGCACCACCCGGCCCGGCCGAACACGGCCGAGCCCAGTCCAGTCCACCCGATCCGCCATCAGAACAGGGGCACACCCGCATGACCACCGCCGAGACCCGCTCCATCAACCCCGACGTCGACGCGATCCGCCACCACTACGAGGTCGGCAACGACCTCTACCGGCTCATCCTCGGCCCCACCATGATGTACTCCGGCGGCTACTGGGAGGACGGCGAGGACCTCGTCGCCACCCTCGACGAGGCCCAGGAACGCAAGCTCGACGTCTTCACCGACCTCGCCCAGGCCGCCGGCAAGGCCAAGGTCCTGGACATCGGCTGCGGCTGGGGCACCATGCTCAACCGCCTCACCACCGTCCACGGCGTCCAGCAGGCCGTCGGCGTCACCCTCTCCCGCACCCAGGCCGACTTCGTCGCCGCCCTCGACAACCCCGCCATCCACGCCCGCGTCGAGAGCTGGGAGGACCACAAGGCCGAAGGCGAGCCCTACGACGCCGCGTTCTGCATCAACGCCCTCGAACACTTCGTACTCTCCTCCCTCACCCCCAAGGAGCGCACCCAGCGCTACCGCGTCTTCTTCAAGCAGGTCCACTCCCTCCTCAAGCCCGGCGCCCGCTTCGTCCTGCACACCATGACCGTCGAGAACCCCCCGCTGCGCCGCCAGCTCCTGGACGACCTCAAGTTCCTCCAGCGCGAGGAGTTCGAGGGCTGCCACATCCCGCGCCTGCCCGAACTCGCCGCCGGCCTCGACGGCCTCTTCGAGGTCACCGAGATCCGCAACGAACCCGAGTCCTTCGCCCGCGCCTGCCGCGCCTGGCTCCAGCTCCTGGCCGCCCGCCGCGACGAAGCCGTCGCCATGGCCGACGAGACCACCGTCCAGCGCTTCGAGCGCTACCTCGACATCTTCGCCTACACCCTCGAAGACCACATCTTCAACAACTTCCGCGTCACCCTCACCCGCCGCGCCTGAAAGGGGACACCCCGGCCATGACCACCACCGCCGAACACCCCGCCCCCTCCGGCGCCGACCAACCCGAACCCGCCGGCGCCACCACCCACCCCGACACCACCGCCGTACGCCACCTCAAAGTCGCCATCATCGGCGCCGGCATCTCCGGCCTGGGCACCGCGATCCGCCTCCTGCAGACCGGCACCGACGACTTCCTCGTCTTCGAACGCGCCACCGACCTCGGCGGCACCTGGCGCGACAACACCTACCCCGGCTGCGCCTGCGACGTCCAGGCCCACCTCTACTCCTTCTCCTTCGCCCGCAACCCGGAGTGGAAGTCCACCTTCGCCACCCAGGCCGAAGTCCACGCCTACCTCAAGGACACCGCCCACCGCTTCGGCGTCGAACCCCACCTGCGCTACGGCCACGAACTCCTCGACGCCCACTGGGACACCGACCACCGCCACTGGCGCATCCACACCACCCACGGCCGCTACACCGCGCAGATCCTCATCACCGGCACCGGCTACCTCTCCGAACCCGCCGTCCCCGACCTGCCGGGCCTGGCCACCTTCACCGGCACCCTCTTCCACTCCGCCCGCTGGCGCCACGACCACGACCTCACCGGCCGCAACGTCGCCGTCATCGGCACCGGCGCCTCCGCCATCCAGTTCGTCCCCGCCATCCAGAACCAGGTCGCCCGCCTCGACCTCTACCAGCGCACCCCGCCCTGGGTCGCCCACAAACCCGACAAGCCCAACACCCCGCGCCACACCTGGATGCTGCGCCACCTACCCGGCTACCAGCGCTTCCGCCGCGCCTTCAACAAGAACGGCCGCGAGATCGTCGCGTTCTTCATGTCCCGCCCAGGCCGCACCACCGGCATGAAGAACATGGCCGCCGGCCACCTCAAGAAATCCGTCCCCGACCCCGGCCTGCGCCAGCGCCTCACCCCCGACTACACCGTCGGCTGCAAACGCCTCCTCTTCTCCAACACCTGGTACCCCGCCATCCAGCAACCCAACGTCGACATCGTCTCCGACACCATCACCGACATCGGCCCCACCCACATCACCACCGCCGACGGCACCACCCGCACCATCGACACCATCATCCTCGCCACCGGCTTCACCGCCACCGACCGCCCCGTCGCCCGCCGCATCCACGGCCGCGACGGAACCACCCTGCGCGACACCTGGCACACCCACGGCATGAAAGCCCACCGCGGCACCACCATCCACGGCTTCCCCAACCTCTTCATGCTCCTGGGCCCCAACACCACCCTGGGCCACTCCTCCCAGACCGTCATGATCGAAGCCCAGATCGCCTACATCATCGACGCCCTCAAAACCATCGACACCCACGGCATCACCTCCGTCGAGGTCCGCCCCGAAGCCCAGAACACCTACAACCAGACCCTCACCGGCCGCCTGAAGAACACCGTCTGGAACACCGGCGGCTGCCAGAGCTGGTACACCGACCAACACGGCAACAACCCCTCCATCTGGCCCACCTACACCTACCGCTTCCGCCGCCAGACCCGCCGCTTCGACCTCCTCAACTACCAACGCGCCACCGTCACCCACACCACCCCCTAACCCCCACCCCCCTGCCCGGCACACAGGCACACGGGCACACGGGCACACGGGCACAACCACACAGGCACACCCAACACGGCCGGGCGGCACCCGCCCACCCACGGACCCCGCCGCCCGGCCGGCCCACACCCCAGGAACACCCCACCGGAAACCAGAACCGGACACACAACCGACAACCGAACACCCACACAGCCCCCACCACCTCAGGGACCCACCCACCCGCCCTCACACACTAACCACCACCCGAACACCCGCCCCGCCCCACCACACCCACCCCTACCCGAACAGGACCCCCATGCCCAACCCCAACCTCACCAGGCGCACCCTCCTCACCACCACCGCCACCACCGCCCTCATCACCGCCTACAACACCACCACCCGCACCTGGGCCACCACCAACACCCCCACCACCCACGGCCGCCTCTCCCCCGTCCCCACCCTCGACGGCACCCTCACCACCGACACCGCCACCCTCACCGAATTCAGCCACGACTTCGGCCGCCTCACCACCAACACCCCCCACGCCGTCCTCAAACCCGGCTCCGACCAAGACATCATCAAAATCATCAACTACGCCCGCTGCAACGGCCTCAAAGTCGCCATGAACGGCCGCAGCGGCACCGACAACGACCTCGAATCACACTCCAACTACGGCCAGGCCTCCCCCGCCGGCGGCATCAGCATCGACGCCCGCACCCTCAACCGCATCCACACCATCACCCCCACCAACGCCACCGTCGACGCCGGCGTCACCTGGGCCCAACTCACCGACGCCGCCCTCGACCAAGGCCTCACCCCACCCTGCCTCACCGACTACCTCCACCTCTCCATCGGCGGCACCATCAGCATCGGCGGCATCGGCAACACCGTCCAAAAACACGGCCTCCAAGCCGACACCGTCGAATCCATCGACATCATCACCGGCACCGGCCGCCTCCTCACCGCCACCCCCACCAAAAACCGCGACCTCTTCCACGCCGCCCTCGCCGGCGCCGGACAATTCGGCATCATCATCCGCGCCACCGTCAAACTCATCCCCGCCCCCCAACGCGCCCTCGTCTTCAACCTCTACTACAACAACCTCACCACCTACCTCACCGACCAGCAAACCATCCTCAACGACGGCCGCTTCCACACCCAAATCGGCGAAATCATCCCCCGACCCGACACCACCCCCCAATACAAAATCGAAACCGCCACCTACTACAACGGCACCACACCCCCCAACCCCACCCCCCTCCTCACCGGACTCAACCCCGACCCCAGCCAAACCACCATCACCGACCAGACCTACCGCGAATACACCTACCGCGCCGACACCTGGACCCAAAACCTCAAAAACCTCGGCTACTGGAACCAACCCAAACCCTGGCTCAGCCTCTTCCTCCCCGCCACCCAAGCCGCCAACTTCATCACCTACGCCACCCCCCTCCTCACCCCCGAAACCCTCGGCCAAGGCCTCCTCCTCTTCTACCCCTTCCCCACCAACAAAATCACCCACCCCTACGCCATCACCCCCAACGAACCCACCACCTACCTCTTCGACCTCCTCACCTTCCCCCACCCCAACACCAACCCCACCACCCAACTCACCCACAACCGCACCCTCTACGACCACGCCACCACCCTCGGCGCCAAACGCTACCTCGTCGGCGCCATCCCCCACATGACCCCCACCGACTGGAAAAACCACTACGGCCCCCAATGGAACAACCTCACCAACACCAAACACAAATACGACCCCACCCACACCCTCACCCCCGGCCAAAACATCTTCCCCTAACAACACAAACACACAGACACACAGACACAGAAACACACACAGGAACACGGGCAAAGGCGCACAGATAAACCGACAGGCAAACCACAGGCACGGGCCGCAAGCGACAAAAAAGAAACATCTACCGAAAACCAGAAAGCAAGAACTCGGAACATCGGGAACCCGGAAAAGAACAGGAGGCCACACCATCCACACCTACGACCTCGTCAACGAAGCCGTCATCCACGCCCCCACCCACCAGGTCTGGAACCACCTCATCGCCGAACTCAACGGCACCACC
>NZ_JBFBIR010000094.1:0-23227 GCF_040685715.1 Kitasatospora sp. NPDC088264 | reverse complement strand
AGCCGGGCGGCACCATCGTCGAGCCGACCTCCGGCAACACCGGTGTCGGCCTGGCGATCGTGGCCCAGCAGAAGGGCTACAAGTGCATCTTCGGCCAAGGCCGCCACCGACCGGCACCGCACGCTCTACGTCACCGGCGAGGAGTCGGCCGGTCAGGTCCGGCTGCGCGCCGACCGGATCAACGCGCTCTCCGAGCACCTCTACCTCGCCGCCGAGTCCGACCTCGGTGCGGTGCTCGGGCACATCGACGCGGTCAACCCCGGTCTGCTGATCCTGGACTCGGTGCAGACCATCGCCTCCGCCGAGCTGGACGGCGCCCCCGGCGGTCCGGCCCAGGTCCGCGAGGTGGCGGGCGCGCTGATCCGGGTGTCCAAGGAGCGCGGCATGGCGACGCTGCTGGTCGGCCACGTCACCAAGGACGGCCAGATCGCCGGCCCGCGCCTGCTGGAGCACCTGGTGGACGTGGTGCTCAGCTTCGAGGGGGACCGGCACGCCCGGCTGCGGCTCATCCGCGGGATCAAGAACCGCTACGGCGCCACCGACGAGGTGGGCTGCTTCGAGCTGCACGACGAGGGCATCGTCGGCCTGGCCGATCCGTCCGGCCTCTTCCTGACCAGGCGTGACAAGCCCGTCCCGGGCACCTGCCTCACCGTCACCCTGGAGGGCAAGCGCCCGCTGGTGGCGGAGGTGCAGGCGCTGATGGTGGATTCGCAGATCCCGTCCCCGCGGCGCACCACCTCGGGCCTGGAGTCGCCCCGGATCGCGATGATCCTGGCCGTGGTGGAGCGGCACGGCGGGGTGAAGCTCGGCAAGCAGGACATCTACACCGCGACGGTGGGCGGGGTGAAGCTGAGCGAGCCGTCCGCCGACCTCGCGATCGCGCTCGCGGTGGCCAGCTCCTCCTCGGACACCCCGCTGCCCAGCAACCTGGTGGCGATCGGCGAGGTCGGCCTGGCGGGCGAGGTACGGCGGGTGACGGGGGTGCAGCGGCGGCTGGCCGAGGCGCACCGGCTGGGCTTCACGCACGCCCTCGTCCCGCCGGATCCGGGCAAGGTGCCGCCGGGCATGAAGGTGGTCGAGGTGGCCGACATCGGCGAGGCGCTGCGGGCCATCCCGGGCCGCCGCCGGGCCGCCGCCAAGCCGCGTGCTGAGGCACCGTCGGCGCCGCCGGCCCCGCGCGCGGCCCGGGTCGTCGCGCACCCGGAGGAGCTGATGGAGGGCTGGGAGCCGCTCGACTCCGACGAACTGCGCTGACCCAAGCCCTGTCGATGCCGCACGCAGTTAGACTTTCCCCAGTCTCATTGGCCAGAAGGCAGTACCGAGCGGTACTGAGCGACAGAGCAACAGACCGCGGACCGGCGCACGGCGCGAGGCGCGCGGCACGGGGTCGACCGGAGGAGTCACGTGGCAGCCAGCGACCGGGGGGCGGACAAGGCCTCCCGTGAGGAGGCCCTGCTGCGGGCCTCCCTCAGTGCCATCGCACCCGGCACGGGGCTGCGCGACGGCCTGGAGCGGGTGCTCCGGGCCAACACCGGCGGCCTGATCGTGCTCGGTTTCGACAAGACGGTCGAGTCGATCTGCACCGGCGGCTTCGTCCTGGACGTCGAGTTCACCGCGACCCGGCTGCGCGAGCTGTGCAAGCTGGACGGCGCGGTGGTGCTGGACAAGGACATCACCAAGATCGTCCGGGCCGGCGTGCACCTGATGCCGGACTCCACCATCCCCACCGACGAGACCGGCACCCGCCACCGCACCGCGGAGCGGGTCAACCGGCAGACCGGCTTCCCGGTGGTGGCGGTCTCGCACTCGATGCGGCTGATCGCGATGTACGTCAACGGCACCCGCCGGGTGCTGGAGGACTCCACCACCGTCCTGTCCCGCGCCAACCAGGCGCTGGCCACCCTGGAGCGCTACAAGCTGCGGCTGGACGAGGTGGCCGGCACGCTGTCCGCGCTGGAGATCGAGGACCTGGTGACGGTCCGGGACGTCACCGCCGTCGCCCAGCGGCTGGAGATGGTCCGGCTGATCGCCACCGAGATCGCCGGCTACGTGCTGGAGCTCGGCATCGACGGCCGGCTGCTCTCGCTCCAGCTGGACGAGCTGATCGCGGGCGTGGAGCCGGAGCGCGAACTGGTCGCCCGGGACTACTTCCCGGAGCGGGCCGCCAAGAAGGGCCGGACGGTCAACGAGGTGCTGGCCGACCTGGAGGCGCTCACCCACGCCGAGCTGCTGGACCTTCAGACGGTCGCCAAGGCGCTCGGCTACTCGGGCTCCCCGGAGTCGCTGGACTCGGCGGTCTCGCCGCGCGGCTACCGGCTGCTGGCGAAGATCCCGCGCCTGCCCAACACGGTGATAGAGCGCCTGGTCGAGCACTTCGGCGGCCTGCAGAAGCTGCTCGCCGCCAGCATCGACGACCTGCAGACGGTCGAGGGCGTCGGCGAGACCCGGGCCCGCTCGGTCCGCGAGGGCCTGTCCCGGCTCGCCGAATCGTCCATCCTGGAGCGCTACGTCTGACCCGGCGCCACGTCCGGCCTGACGCACCGCCGCGCACGGCCCCCGGGGAACGCCCCGGGGGCCGTCGCGCACCCCCGCCGAGTCCACCCCCGCCGAGCCATCCCGACCGGCGCGCCTCGACCAGCGCACCCGGACCAGCGCACCCTGGCCGGCCCGTGAGACGCCGAAGCCCCCGGCCGCGTCGGCCGGGGGCTTCGAGTCGAGTCGAGTCGAGTCGAGTCGAGTCGAGTCGAGTCGAGGGGGCTCAGCTGTCCAGGCGGATCGAGGAGCGCGCCGAGACCTGGCCGCCGGAGAGCCCGGTGAGGTCGGCGACCACCAGGTAGGTGCCCGCCGCGGGGGGCGCCGGGTCGGCGGTGGCGCACTGCGGCTTGCTGCGGCTGCGGTCCCAGGTGAAGGTCTCGGTCAGGCCGTTGTTGGCCGGGATCTGCACCCAGCTGCTGCCGCGGTCGGACGGGCAGTCGCCGGAGGACCAGACCCGGTCGCCGTTGCTGGCGGTCACGGTGATCGCGGAGGCCGTCCGGCCCAGGTCCACCCGGCAGTTGGCGCCGGAGGCGTTCTTCACGGTGAGCGAGAGCCGCGGCTTGTCCTTGGGCTGGTACGAGTTCTGCGCGCTGGCCAGCTCCAGGGTGACCTGCGAGGAGACGCAGACCGGAAGCGCCATCACCTCGGGCGTGTTCACCACCGGGGCGCCGCCGCCCGAGCCGCCGGAACCGCCGGCCGCGGCGCCGCCCGCCGCCGCACCGCCACCCGTGCCCCCGCCGGTGGCAGGAGCCGGGTTGGCGCCGCCGCCGGTGCCGCCGGTGCTGAGGCTGACCTCGCCGCCGCCGGAGCCGGCCACCGGGCCGCCGCTCGCGTTGCCGCCGCTGCCGCCGCCGGGGCGCGCCGCGGGGCCGCTCGGGGACGCGCCGGGTGTGATGGACTGGGCGGGGGTCTGGCTCTGGGACGGAACGGCCTGCGCGGCCTTGCTCGATGAGCCGCCGTCACCGCCCCCGTCCTGATCGATCATCAGCCAGGCGATCAGGGCGGCGACCGCCGCGACGGCGACGAGCACGACGACGCGCCGACGCCAGTAGATCGAGGCCGGCAGCGGTCCCACGGGTTGACGCAGAGAGGGCACGCCCAAACTCTACGAGACTGTGTGTGCCGCTTGACGCACCAACACCGCACAGTCGCCCCTTCCTTCACATGATCCGCCATTTGCGCCGTTCGAGGGAGCTTCGAAGCGGTGGTTCTCCGGGAGATCCGCAGGGATATCCGGAGTTCTTTTCTCCGCTTCGGTCGCGCCCGTCGACATGGGAGGATCGAAGGGCCATGGCTGCCATCACTGTCACCCCCGCCCCCGTCCCCCCGGCAGGCGCCGCGCCGGACGCCGTCCGGCTTTCGATGCCCCTGCCGCTGCTGCACGCGACCGTCCTCGACTGGTACGAGGCCGACAAGCGCGACCTTCCCTGGCGGACGCCCGAGGCGACGCCCTGGGCGATCATGGTGAGCGAGTTCATGCTCCAGCAGACTCCGGTGAAGCGGGTGCTGCCCGCCTGGGAGGCGTGGCTGACCCGCTGGCCCACCCCGGCCGACCTCGCGGCCGAGGCGCCCGGCGAGGCGGTCCGGATGTGGGGCCGGCTCGGCTACCCGCGCCGCGCGCTGCGGCTGCACGCGGCCGCGGTGGCGATCACCGAGGAGCACGGCGGCGAGGTGCCGGACGACCACGCCACCCTGCTCTCGCTGCCCGGGGTGGGGGAGTACACGGCCGCCGCGGTCGCCTCCTTCGCCTTCCGCCAGCGGCACGTGGTGCTGGACACCAACGTCCGCCGGGTGTTCGCCCGCGCGGTGTCCGGCGTCGAGTACCCGGCCCAGGCCACCACGGCCGCCGAGCGCCGGACGGCGACGGCGCTGCTGCCCGACGACGCCGAGACCGCGGCCACCTGGGCGGTCGGCGTGATGGAGCTGGGCGCGCTGGTCTGCACCGCGCGCGGCCCGGAGTGCGGGGGCTGCCCGCTGTTCGCCCACTGCGCCTGGCAGCGGGCCGGCCGCCCGCCGTACGAGGGCCCGGCCCGGCGCGGCCAGACCTACGAGGGGACGGACCGGCAGGTGCGCGGCAAGCTGCTCGCGGTGCTGCGGGAGTCGCACGGCTCGGTGCCGCAGGCCCGGCTGGACGCGGTCTGGCCGGACGCGGTGCAGCGGGCCCGGGCGCTGGACGGCCTGGTCGCGGACGGCCTGGTGGAGCCCGTCGAGCAGGGCGTCTACCGGCTTCCCCAGTAGTCGGCCACGAACGCGGGACGGCGCCCCCGGAGGAGTCCTCCGGGGGCGCCGTCGTGTCGGCGGGAGGGCGGTCAGACGGCCGCCGCCTCCAGCGAGGCCTCGGCGGACTTGTCCGCCTTGCCCGTGCCGGTGCCGCGCAGCGGCACCTCGCGCATGAACACCGCGGCGGCGATCGCGACCACGGCCACCCCGGCACCCCACAGGAAGACGGTGTGCATGCCGTTGGATACCGCGTGGTGGTAGGCGTCCTGGATGTTCTCGGGGAGCTTGCGCAGGTCCGCCGGGCTCATCTGGCCCGGGTCCTTCACGCCGCCGCCGGCCGCCGCGTGGTCGCCCAGCCGCTCCTTCATGGTGTCGGTGACCCGGTTGTTGAACAGGGCGCCGAACAGCGCGACACCGAAGGAACCGCCGATGGTGCGGAACAGGGTGGCGGTGGAGCTGGCCACGCCCATGTCCTTGAGCTCGACGCTGTTCTGCGCGACCAGCATGGTGATCTGCATCAGGAAGCCCATGCCGGCGCCGAGCACGACCATCCAGCAGGCGGAGGTGAAGCTGCTGGTCGTGGTGCCCATGGTGGAGAGCAGCACCATGCCGACGGTCATCACGATGGTGCCGATGATCGGGAATATCCGGTACTTGCCGGTCTTGGTGACGGCCTGGCCGACCACCAGCGAGACGACCAGCATGCCGAACATCATCGGCATCAGCAGCAGGCCGGAGTTGGTGGCCGAGGCGCCCTGGACGATCTGCTGGTAGAGCGGCAGGAAGACGGTCGAGCCGAACATCACGAAGCCGACGATGAAGCCGATGATCGAGACCAGGGTGAAGTTCAGGTTCTTGAACAGGCTCAGCGGCAGCATCGGCTCCTGCACCCGCTGCTCGACGTAGCAGAAGGCGATCAGCGTCGCGGCGGCGAGCGCGGCGAGGCCCAGGATCTGCTTGGAGCCCCAGTCGTACTGCTGGCCGCCCCAGGTGGTGATCAGGACGAGCGAGGTGATGCCCGTCGTGAGCAGGATGGCGCCCCAGTAGTCGATCCGGGCGTTGTTGCGGACCTTCGGCAGCTTCAGGGTGACGACGACCACGGCGAGCGCGATCACGCCGAGCGGCAGGTTGATGTAGAAGGTCCAGTGCCAGCTCAGGTGGTCGGTGATGAAGCCGCCGACCAGCGGGCCGCCGATGGTGGCGAGGGCCATGACCGCGGCGAACATGCCCTGGTACTTGCCGCGGTCACGCGGCGCGACCAGCGCACCCATGATCGACATGACGCCGACCATCAGACCGCCGGCGCCCAGGCCCTGGAGGGCGCGGAAGCCGATCAGCTCGTTCATGTTCTGCGACAGGCCGGACAGCGCCGAGCCCACCAGGAAGATCACGATCGAGGTGAGGAAGGTGCCCTTGCGGCCGTAGAGGTCGCCGAGCTTGCCCCAGATCGGGGTGGAGGCGGCGGTGGCCAGGGTGTACGAGGTGACGACCCAGGACAGGTGCTCGGCGCCGCCGAGGTCGCCGACGATGGTCGGCATCGCGGTGCCGACGATCAGGTTGTCGAGCATGGCCAGCAGCATGGTGACGACCAGGCCGACCATGACGAGGCGGATCTCGCGGGGCGACCGCGGCTGCTCCTCCTCGGCTGACTTCTCCTCCGGTACCGGGCCGGTGGTCTTGGACTGTGACATGAGGTGGTGTCTCCCGGAGGGGTTTTTCGGACGGGCGGAGGCCGCGCAGTGATTCACTTACTTGACGCCCGGCTAGTTTGTGGACCGTCGGCACGGTAAGTTGTTTACTAGCCGGTCGTCAAGCCAGTTTCCCGCCCGGCTGCCTGGGCAGGGAGAATGGGCCCGGGGCGGACGCCACCGGGGTCCGCAGCAGTCACCGACGCACTCATGAGGCAGGCCATGGGCACTCCGCACAGCCCCCGCAGCGACACGCGGTCCCGCATCATCGAGGTGTCCCTGGAGCTCTTCTCCGAGCAGGGCTACGAGCAGACCTCGCTGCGCGAGATCGCCGACCGCCTCGGTGTCACCAAGGCCGCGCTCTACTACCACTTCAAGACCAAGGACGACATCGTCCTGGGCATCGTGGAGCGGATGGCCGCGCCGATCGACGAGACCATCGCGTGGGGCCGGCAGCAGTCCTGGAGCCCGGAGATGCGCGACGAGCTGATCCGCCGCTTCGCCGACGGGATGGCCGAGCGGGCGCCGCTGCTGCGCTTCTTCCACGAGAACCAGCCCGCGCTGCGCGAGTCCGCGGCCGGGCTGGCGTTCAAGGACCGCATGATCACGATGATCCAGCTGGTGCACGGGCCGGACGCCGACTTCCGGGAGCGGCTGCGCGCCACGATGTCGCTGTTCACCGTCCACTCGGCGATGTTCCTGCTCAAGCAGGACGCCGCGGACTGCGACCACGGCGACAACGTGTGGGGCGAGTCCTCGCCGCCGGCGGCCACCCTGGAGGAGGCGATCGGGGCGGCCCGGGAGGTCGCGCTGGAGATCGGCGGCCGGATCGGCCACCCGGCCCCCGCCCACTCCTGAGCGGACGGGCGGGCGGACCGGTGGCTGGGGCCGGGCTCAGAACGCGGTGACGCCGTGCCCCGCGAGGTACGCGATCGGGTTCACCACCGCGCCGTAGCGGTTGCTGGTGCGGATCTCGAAGTGCAGGTGGGGTCCGGTCGAGTTGCCGGTGCTCCCGGACCGCCCGATCTGCTCGCCCGCCGACACCTGCTCCCCCGGCGAGACCCCGAGCGAGGACAGGTGCGCGTACTGCGCGTAGTGCCCGTCCTCCAGCCGCAGCACGACCTCCTTGCCGTACGAGCCGTCCCAGCCGGCCGACACCACGGTCGCGTTCCCGACCGCCAGCAGCGGCGTGCCCGGGTCGACCGCGAAGTCCACCCCGGTGTGGTACCCGGCGGCGTACTCGGAGTTGGCCACCCCGTACGGGTTGCTGGTCGGCGCGTCCGGCACCGGGGCCGACCACTCCGGAGCCGGAGCGGGCTCCGGTGCGGGCGCGGCCTCGGGCTCCGTCGCGGGGGCCTCGGCCGGCGCGTCGGCGACGGGCGGCTCCACCGGCAGCAGGTTGGCGGCCACCGCCACGAACTCCTGCGCCGAGTCGCCGTCGTTCGGCAGCCGGTACGGGCTCGGCCCGGCCACCTGGACCAGCCCCGGGCTGGGCACGGCGGCCTGCGGCGCGGTGAAGGCCGAGCTGCCGGGCGTGGTGGGCCGGACGGTCTGCGCCGAGGCGCTGCCGGGCGCGGCCACCAGCAGTGCGCCGGCGAGCAGCACCGCGGCCGCCCCGGCGGCGACCACCGCGCGCTCCCGTTCGGCCTGCGGGTGCCCGCCGGGCAGCGGGTGCCGGGGCGCGGCGAGCGCGCGCAGCGGCGCGGCATGGGTGCGGGCGGCATGGCCGAGCCGGGGCTGCCAGGCCGCCGCCTGGGCCGCCGTTCGGGCGGCGAGCCGGCGCAGGACCGGCCCCACGGGCGGGACAGAGGACATCGGTAGCCGTACCTCACGGTGGACGAGGGCAGCACGAAGTGCCCGTTCGGGCGCGTGCTGAGCGGGGGACCACTCAGGTGTAACGGTCACCGAGCGGAGTCCCAAACGGCGTGACGTACTACGGCGTGTAGTCAGCGTCGCGCCGGAGATTCAAGCTGACGGAGTAATGATCATGAGATCCGATCGTCTACCACCGGCCTGTGGCGGGCCGCCCGCGCCCGCGGCCGGGCTACTACCGCCGGTCGTACCGCGCCCGACGGGAGCCCGGCCGGTGTGACCAGCGCCATGCCCGTCCGGGGTTTGGGTCGGCCGCGCACCCCTTTCCGCCGTCCGCCCCGCTGACCTGGCGGGCCCGCTGGGGGACCATCGACGCATGTATGGCAACAGGAGCGAAGACCTCGACGGCAATGACCGCCCGAGCCTGCCGGACCGCCGCTTCGCCGCCCTGCGCGGCTGCGAGCGGATCCTGTCCGGCGACCGGCCGCAGAGCATGCGCGAACGCCTCGCCGCCCTCGCGGGGGAGGGCGGCGGCCATGACCTGGACCACCGCCCGGACCAGTACGGCGACGGCGTGGTCCGCACCCTCGAACGCACGGTCGCCGACCTGCTCGGCACCGAGGACGCGGCCTTCTTCCCCACCGGCACCATGGCCCAGCAGGTCGCCCTGCGGATCCACGCCGAGGCGGCCGGGCTGCGCACCGTCGCGACCCACCCGCTGGCCCACACCGACCAGCACGAGCGGCACGCGCTCGGCGTGCTGACCGGCCTGCGCAGCGTCTGGCCGACCATGGCCCCGCGCCAGCCCACCGTCGAGGAACTGCGCTCCTTCGACGAGCCGTACGCCGCGCTCAGCCTGGAGCTGCCGCTGCGCGAGGCCGGCTTCGTGCTGCCCGACTGGGCGGCGCTGGCGGCGCTGGCCGGGGTCGTCCGGGAGGAGTGCGGCGCGGCCCTGCACCTGGACGGTGCCCGGATCTGGGAGTCGGTGTTCCACCTCGGGCACCCGCTGCCGGAGATCGTCGCGCTGGCCGACTCGGTCTACGTGTCCTTCTACAAGACGCTCGGCGGCATCAGCGGCGCCGCGCTGGCCGGTTCGCGGGGCTTCGTCCGCACCGCCAGGGCCTGGCGGCACCGGTACGGCGGCCAGCTCTACCAGCAGTGGCCGGCGGCTCTCGCCGCGCTGGCCGGGCTGGACGCCCGACTCCCGCTGCTGGAGCGGTACGTGACGCACGCCAAGGTGGTCGCCGAGGCGCTGGACGCGGCCTTCGCGGCGGTCCCGGGCGCCCGGGTGCACCCGGCCCCGCCGCACACCCACCAGTTCCAGTTCTGGCTGCCGTACACCGCCGGGGAGTTGGACGAGGCCGGGCTGGGGCTGGCCGAGGAGACCGGGGTCGCCCTGTTCGGCGGCTGGCGCGAGCGGGACCTGCCGGGCCTGGCGATGACCGAGGTCACGGTGTCGGCGTCCGCGCTCGACTGGACGGCGGCGGACGTCGCCGAGGCGGCCGCCGCCTTCCTGGACCGGCTGCCGGCCCGGGGCGCCGGGGCCGGCGGGAGCCGCAGCGGGGCCTGACCGGAAAGCGTCCGGCCCGCCCCCGCGCGATGCGGGGACGGGCCGGACGTGGTGGGTCAGAACCGCCTGGTCACAGGCTGATCGCTACTGCTCGACCGATCAGTTGTCGACCGGGCGGACCCGGATCCAGGTCTCCAGGTAGTTCGAGGACTCGTTCTCGACCTCGATGCTGGTACCGGTCTTCGGGACGTCCACGCCGCTGTACGGGTTGTCCTTGGACCACCACGACTTCAGGTCCGAGAACTCGTCGACACCCTTGGCCTTCGGGACGACCGTCTCGACGCCGTTCTTGTGCAGGGTCAGCTGGCTGGTCTTGCGCGAGCCGAAGGTCGAGTCGTAACCCTGCATGCGCGGACGCAGCAGGGCGCCGTCGCTCCACTTGAGCGGGGTCGGGTGCGAGTCGATCGGCAGGATCAGACCGTGGCCCGGGTGGGCGCTGACGTTGTTGTTGGGCTGCGACTCGTCCCAGAACCAGATCAGCAGACCGGGCTGGTACGGGTAGTACTCGACCCACTTCGGCCGGCTGTTGCCCCAGCCGAAGTTGTACGGGCCGGTCTTCAGGGTCTGGTCGAAGGAGACGTACTGGCGGTTCTCCGCGATGTAGTACTGCCCGTAGTCCTTGGTGTAGCTGCCGGCGAAGCGGGTGAAGCCCTTGGCCACCCAGCCGTTGTCACCGTTCTCGACGTCGTCGCTGAAGACCGTCGAACCGTCGGCGGTCACCGAGATGTCGTCGACGGCGAAGCCGCGGTAGTGCAGGCCACCGTCGGTGGTGTTGTGGAAGCGGACCTTGACGGCCTTGCCGGCGTAGGCGTCCAGCGAGAAGGACACGTCGCCCCAGGCGGCGGTGAGACCGGTGAGGGCCGCGCGGCCGCCGGCGTCCTTCGTGATCGGCTTGCCGTTCCAGGTGCCGTCCAGGGCGGTCCAGTTGGTGCCGCCGTCGGTGGAGACCTCGGCGAAGGCGTAGTCGAAGTTCGCCTCCAGCTCGTACCAGGCCTTGGCGTTCAGGCTGGCCTTGGTCTTGCCGGTCAGGTCGATGTCACGGGTGAGCGTGACGTTCAGGTTGTCGTCGCTGCCGCTCCACCACTCGCTCTTGCCCGAAGCGGGCTTGTTGATGTCGGTAAGGATGGTCTTCTTCGGCAGCTCGACGACCAGGGCCTGCGGGAGGCTGCTGTTGTACTCGACCGGGCCGATGTGGTGGGTCGACTCGGTGCCGGCCTTGGCCTTGTCGAACTTCAGCCAGCCGAGCTTGAGCTTGCTCCAGGCGTCGAGGTCGTTCGGCATGTCGCCGATGGCGCCCTTGCCCTCGCCGAGCCAGGAACCGGAGGACATCAGCGACCAGAAGCCGACCGAGTTGTCGATGCCGGTGCCGGCGGTGTCGTAGAGGTCCGGCAGACCGAGGTCGTGGCCGTACTCGTGGGCGAAGACGCCGAGGCCGCCGTTCTCCGGCTGCATCGTGTAGTCGCCGATCCAGAAGCCGGAGTCGCCGACCTGGACGCCGCCGAGCTTGTTGTCGGCCGGGCCCGCCTGGCCGTTCAGGTTGCCGTAGGCGTACGCGCGGTGGGCCCACAGGGCCTTGCTGCCCTGCTTGCCGCCGCCGGCCGACTTGTCCTCACCGGCGTGCACGATCTGGAAGTGGTCGATGTACCCGTCGGGCTGGTTGAAGTTCCCGTCGTTGTGGGAGCCGTAGCGGTCCCACTGGTCGTACGACGCCAGGGTGGCCTTGAGCTGCTCCTTGGTCTGCCCCTTGGCCAGCTGGTCCTTGTACCAGATGTCCACGGCGTCGCGGATCAGGTCCTGGGCGCTGTCGCAGACGTTGGAGCCGCAGTAGTCCGAGCCGTACCGGGCCTCGTTCCACGGCACCCGCACCCAGTCCGAGACCACGCCGTCGACCGAGTAGCGGCCCGAGGACTGCTTCTCGTAGAAGGTCTTCAGCGAGGGCTTGTCCTTGGAGAAGTACAGCTCCTGGAAGTGCTGCTGGTTGTAGTCGGCCTGCCAGGCGGTCGAGTTGTCGTTGGCGCGGTCCGGCTTCTCGATCTCGTTGTGCTTCGGGCCGGGCTCACCGCCGTACATGACCTTGCCGTCTTCGGTCTTGGTGGTGTTGTCCACCTGGTCGCCGAAGTCGACGAGGATGGTGAAGATCTTGTCCGTGCGCTCGCGACCGAGCTCCACGTACTTGTCCTTGCCCAGCTTGATGCTGCTGCTGCCGTTGTGCTGCTCGACCTGGGCGGTGCCCGCGATCAGCTGCTCGGTGGCGGCCTTCTGCTCGGCCTCGACCTTCTCGGTCAGCGGGCCCGGCAGGTTGTGCTCGATGTTGGCGGACTGGACGGCGTCGGCCGGGTCCCTGGGTGCGGGAGCCGAGCCCGCGGCGACGGCGGTGGCCGGGAACAGGCCCGCGCCGAGCGCGACTATGACCGCTGCGGCCGTGGCAGCCGCAGCGGATCTCCTGATGTTCTTCAAAGTTGTGACGTCCTCCCCGACCGGGGCCAGCTCTTGGCCAAAGCCCGGCAAACCAAAATGAAAGACAGGTGGACGTCATTTGATACAAGCGTGGACAGAAAAGATAGCCCTTGACCATGACATGGCCACGGCGCTATCCTGCGCAACTTCCGATCAGCTGACCATATGTCAACCGTATGTCCGTTAAAGCTTACTGAGAAATCGGACGCACCCGCACCAGCCCGCCGCGAGGCCATCCGCCCTCGCCCACGGGCGCCCCCGGTCCGGTCGGCCGGAACGCGCCGAGCCCCCGGCGCGGACGCCGGGGGCTCGGTAGCTGTGAAGTTGTCTGTTAAATGTTGCTACTTCGTCAGGTCCGGGCCGGACGAGGCGACCGCGGCCGGGGTGTCCGCGACGGCCGACTTCTCCTCACCGCGGAAGGTGAACTTGGCCTCCTTGCCCTCACCCTCGACACCGACGACCACGATGTGGCCGGCCCGCAGCTCGCCGAAGAGGATCTTCTCGGAGAGGTGGTCCTCGATCTCGCGCTGGATGGTGCGGCGCAGCGGCCGGGCGCCCAGGATCGGGTCGTAGCCGCGCTTGGCCAGCAGCTTCTTGGCCTCGACGCTGAGCTCCAGGCCCATGTCCTTGTCCTTGAGGCGGCCGTCCACCTTCTCGATCATCAGGTCGACGATCTGGATGATGTCTTCCTCGGACAGCTGGTGGAACACCACGATGTCGTCGACGCGGTTCAGGAACTCGGGGCGGAAGTGCTGCTTGAGCTCCTCGCCGACCTTCGCCTTCATCCGCTCGTACCCGGTCGTGGAGTCACCCGTGGCCGCGAAGCCCAGGTTGAAGCCCTTGGAGATGTCCCGGGTGCCGAGGTTGGTCGTCATGATGATGACGGTGTTCTTGAAGTCGACCACGCGGCCCTGGGAGTCGGTCAGGCGACCGTCCTCCAGGATCTGCAGCAGCGAGTTGAAGATGTCCGGGTGGGCCTTCTCGACCTCGTCGAAGAGGACGACGGAGAACGGCTTGCGGCGGACCTTCTCGGTCAGCTGGCCGCCCTCCTCGTAGCCCACGTACCCGGGGGGCGAACCGAAGAGCCGGGAGACGGTGTGCTTCTCGGAGAACTCGGACATGTCGAGCGCGATCAGCGCGTCCTCGTCGCCGAAGAGGAACTCGGCGAGCGTCTTGGACAGCTCGGTCTTACCGACGCCGGACGGGCCGGCGAAGATGAACGAGCCGCCGGGGCGCTTCGGGTCCTTGAGGCCCGCACGGGTGCGCCGGATGGCCTGGGAGAGCGCCTTGATGGCGTCCTTCTGGCCGATGACGCGCTTGTGCAGCTCGTCCTCCATGCGCAGCAGCCGCGAGGTCTCCTCCTCGGTCAGCTTGAAGACCGGGATGCCGGTGGCGGTGGCCAGGACCTCGGCGATGAGCTCCTCGTTGACCTCCGCGACGACGTCCATGTCGCCGGCCTTCCACTCCTTCTCGCGCTTGGCCTTGGCCTGAAGGAGCTGCTTCTCGTCGTCGCGCAGGGACGCGGCCTTCTCGAAGTCCTGCGCGTCGATCGCGCTCTCCTTCTCGCGGCGCACGTCGGCGATCTTCTCGTCGAACTCGCGCAGGTCCGGCGGCGCGGTCATCCGGCGGATGCGCATTCGGGAGCCGGCCTCGTCGATCAGGTCGATCGCCTTGTCCGGCAGGAAGCGGTCCGAGATGTAGCGGTCGGCCAGGGTGGCGGCGGCGACCAGCGCGGAGTCCGTGATGGAGACCCGGTGGTGGGCCTCGTAGCGGTCGCGCAGACCCTTGAGGATCTCGATGGTGTGCGGCAGCGACGGCTCGGCGACCTGGATCGGCTGGAAGCGGCGCTCCAGCGCGGCGTCCTTCTCCAGGTGCTTGCGGTACTCGTCCAGGGTGGTCGCACCGATGGTCTGCAGCTCGCCGCGGGCCAGCATCGGCTTGAGGATGCTGGCGGCGTCGATGGCGCCCTCGGCGGCGCCCGCGCCGACCAGGGTGTGCAGCTCGTCGATGAACAGGATGATGTCGCCGCGGGTGCGGATCTCCTTGAGCACCTTCTTCAGGCGCTCCTCGAAGTCACCGCGGTAGCGCGAGCCGGCCACCAGGGCGCCCAGGTCCAGCGTGTAGAGCTGCTTGTCCTTGAGCGTCTCCGGGACCTCGCCCTTGACGATCGCCTGCGCCAGGCCCTCGACCACGGCGGTCTTGCCCACGCCGGGCTCGCCGATCAGGACCGGGTTGTTCTTGGTGCGGCGGGACAGCACCTGCATGACCCGCTCGATCTCCTTCTCGCGCCCGATGACCGGGTCGAGCTTGGCCTCGCGGGCGGCCTGGGTGAGGTTGCGGCCGAACTGGTCCAGGACCAGCGAGGTCGACGGGGTGCCCTCGGCGGGCCCGCCGGCCGTGGCCGACTCCTTGCCGCCGCCGGTCTGGTAGCCGGAGAGCAGCTGGATGACCTGCTGGCGCACCCGGTTGAGGTCGGCGCCCAGCTTGACCAGGACCTGGGCGGCGACGCCCTCGCCCTCGCGGATCAGACCGAGCAGGATGTGCTCGGTGCCGATGTAGTTGTGGCCGAGCTGCAGCGCCTCCCGGAGCGACAGCTCCAGGACCTTCTTCGCCCGCGGGGTGAAGGGAATGTGGCCGGACGGGGCCTGCTGCCCCTGGCCGATGATCTCCTCGACCTGCTGGCGCACGGCCTCAAGGGAAATCCCGAGGCTCTCCAGGGCCTTGGCGGCGACGCCCTCGCCCTCGTGGATCAGACCCAGGAGGATGTGCTCGGTGCCGATGTAGTTGTGGTTGAGCATCCGGGCTTCTTCCTGAGCCAGGACGACAACCCGCCGCGCGCGGTCGGTGAACCTCTCGAACATCGTTTATCGCTCCTCAGAGCGGTCGGGCAGTTCGGGGTCGGTCCCCGCCCTGTCCTTCCGCATGCTAGTCCCGCTCAGCGGCGCGGCCCACGGATTCACTCCCCGGTACGGGAGCGAGATGCTGCGCGACCAGCCGACACCAATCCCAACCTGATGCTGGGAAACGGTGTTCCCACAGGTGGCCCGGATGCACCGGATACCGCTACGCCATCGGCGAACAAGAGCCGCCGGGGCGGAGCCGGGCCGTCTCCGGCCGGTCACGCATACTGCCCCTGGACGGGTCGAAGAACCCGTCCACCTGCATTCATACCCGGTATCGGGGCGCTTCTCGCGCAGTTTCCGCGGTGGCGGTGTTCGCCTGGCGAGAAGTCGCGTCGCGGCGACGGCGGTTCGGCACGGCCGGTGCGGCAGGTACGCCGCCCGGCGGTGCCGGCGTTACCGCTTCGCCCTTACAGCGTTGCACAGCTCGTGATTGTTCCGCCGCCCGAGCCCGCGCCCCGGACGCCCCCCGGTACCGGTGGCCCTGCGGCCCCCGGGGTGCGCGCCGCGGGGCGCGGAGAGAGTCCTCCGCGCCCCGCGCGTGTGTCGTCGGCGCCGTGTGCGGCCGCCGGGGCCCCGCATCCGCTCCGGCGTTCCGGTGGCGCCGGGGTCAGGACGCGTTGGCCTTGTCGTAGGCCTCGCGGACGGTGCTCGGCACCCGGCCGCGGTCGTTGACCTCCATGCCCTGCTCCTTGGCCCACGCGCGGATCTTCGCGGTGTCCGGCGCGCTGCCGGAGGGGCGCGGCGCGGTGCCGCGACCCGGGCGCCGCGGGCCGGCGAGCCGGCCGCTCTGCTTGCGGCCCTTCTCCACGTACGGCGCCAGCAGACCGCGCAGCTTGTCCGCGTTGACGCTCTTCAGGTCGATCTCGTAGGCAACGCCGTCGAGCGCGAACGTCACCGTCTCGTCCGCCGAACCACCGTCGAGATCGTCTTCAAGAATGACCTGCACCCTCTGTGCCACGGGCTTCCCTTTCCGCTAAACGACCCATTGCCTAAGGAAAGGAAAGCGCCTTTCTCCGGAAAACACAAACCCTTGACCGGCGCGGAGCCGCTCAGAGGTGCAGCAGCATGCGCGAGTTGCCCAGTGTGTTGGGCTTCACCCGCTCCAGGTCAAGGAACTCCGCGACACCTTCATCGTACGAGCGGAGAAGTTCTTCATAGACATCCGTAGCGATCGCCGCCGGGTCTGTCGTACCATCATCGGTTTCCTGAAGCTCTCCGATCTCGACGAAACCGTGTTTCGCGAAGAACGGAACCTCGAACGTCAAGCAGAAAATCCGACGGACGCCGAGCCAGCGCGCGGTCTGCAGCAGCTTCTCCAGCAGCAGATGTCCGACCCCGAAGCCCCGGCAGGACGGATCGACGGCGAGCGTGCGGACCTCGGCCAGGTCCTCCCACATCACGTGCAGGGCGCCGCAGGCCACCACCGCACCGGTGTCGTCGCGTTCGGCGACCCAGAACTCCTGGACGGATTCGAACAGTGTGACTGTGGGCTTGTCGAGCAGAATGCCGTCGCGCGAGTAGGCGTCGATGAGCCCGCGTACGGTCCGCACGTCCGTGGTCCGCGCACGGCGGATGGTGACCTCCATGGCCGGGACGTTATCGTGTCGCGCCCGGCGGGGTCTCCCCGGTATCCGGTCCCGGCTCCGCGGATTCGGCGGGGGGCGGATCCGGCGGGAACAGAGCGGTGACCCGCAAGGCGTCCCGCAGCGCCTCGCGCTGCCCGGGCGACATCAGGCCGAAGAAGTGCACCAGGGCCGCGGCCGGATTGTCACTGGTGGCCCACGCGTCGTTCATCAGCGCCGCGGTGTACGCCTCGCGGGACGAGACCGGTTCATATCGATAGGCCCGGCCGACCCGCTCGCGGCGCAGCCAGCCCTTTCTGTGGAGCTTGTCCAGGACGGTCATCACCGTGGTGTACGCGATTTCGCGTTCCGACTGCAGATCCAGGAGAACCTCGCGAACCGTCACCGGCCGGTTCCACTGCCACACCCGGGTCATGATGGCGTTCTCAAGTTCACCGAGTTGCCGGACCATAGTGCGGCCAGGATAGGGAGTGAATGGGGCAAATCTTGTGAAGTGCGCCAAACCGGCGCGCCGCCACCCCCGGAATCGGGAATGGCGGCGCGCCGGTGGTTCGGCGGCTGACGGTGTCAGTCGCGGGTTCGCTCGCGGGTCAGTCGAGGTCTTCCTTGGCCTTCTGGGCTCCGCCCTGGCTGCGGATGATGGCCCGCACCAGGAATCCGAAGCCGATCGCCATGACCAGCGGCGGCACGATCGCGCTGACGTAGTCCATCAGTCACTCCTCCTCGGTCTTCTCCGCCGTCGCGGCGGAAGCCTTCGCCTCCGGCTTCACCAACGGGAAGAGCACGGTCTCCCGGATGTTCTTGCCGGTCAGCAGCATGATCAGGCGGTCCACCCCGAGGCCGAGGCCGCCGGTCGGCGGCATCGCGTACTCCAGGGCCCGCAGGAAGTCCTCGTCGATCTGCATCGCCTCGACGTCGCCGCCGGCCGCCAGCAGGGACTGCGCGGTCAGGCGGGCGCGCTGCTCGACCGGGTCGACCAGCTCGGAGTAGGCGGTGCCGATCTCGGTACCGAAGATCACCAGGTCCCACTTCTCGGCCACGCCCGGCACCGAGCGGTGCTGGCGGGTCAGCGGGGAGACCTCGGTCGGGTAGTCCTTGATGAAGGTCGGCCGGACGGCGTTCTCCTCCAGCAGGCGCTCGACCATCTCCAGCACGATCTGACCGTGGCCCCAGTCCTTGTCGAACGGGATGCCGTGGTCGAAGGCCAGCTTGCGCAGCTCCTCGACGCCGGTCTCCGGGGTGACCTCGACGCCCAGGCGGGCGGAGATGCCCGGGTAGACGGAGACCTCCTCCCACGGCTCGGCCAGGTCGATCTCGTGCTCCACGCCGTGCGCGTCCAGGCCCTTGATCACCGTGGTGCCCAGCGCGTCCCGGGCCGCGTTGACGATCGTCTCGCGGATCAGCTCGGCCTGGGTGTCGTAGTCGCCGTACGCCTCGTACGACTCCAGCGAGGTGAACTCCGGGTTGTGGGTGGAGTCCGCGCCCTCGTTGCGGAAGTTGCGGTTGATCTCGAAGACCTTCTCGGCGCCGCCGACCACCAGCCGCTTGAGGTACAGCTCGGGGGCGATGCGCATGTAGAGGTCGATGTCGTACGCGTTGATGTGCGTCTTGAACGGGCGGGCGTTGGCGCCGCCGTGCACCGGCTGCAGCATCGGGGTCTCGACCTCGATGTAGCCGCGGTCCTCGTAGGTGCGGCGGATCGAGCGGACCACCTTGCTGCGCAGGTGCAGGATCTCGCGGGCCTCGGGGTTGACGATCAGGTCGACGTACCGCTGGCGGACCCGGGCCTCCGGGTCGGTCAGGCCCTTGTGCTTGTCCGGCAGCGGGCGCAGGCACTTGGCGGTGAGCTCCCAGCGGTCCACCATCACGGACAGCTCGCCGCGCTTGGAGGTGATCACCTCGCCCTCGACGCCGACCTGGTCGCCCAGGTCGATGTCCGTCTTCCAGGCCGCCAGCCGCTCCGCTCCCAGCTTGTCCAGGGAGAACATCACCTGGAGGTCGCCGGTGCCGTCGCGCAGCGTGGCGAAGCAGAGCTTGCCGCCGGTGCGGGAGAGGATCACCCGGCCGGTGACGCCGGCCCGCTCACCGGTCGCGGTGTCGGGTTCCAGGTCCGGATGCTTGGCGCGCAGGTCCGCGATGGTGCTGGTGCGGGGGAAGCCGACCGGGTAGGGGTCGACACCGGCCGCCCGGAGCCGGTCCAGCTTCTCGCGCCGGACGCGCATCTGCTCGGGAAGGTCGTCGGTCGCGGGGATGGGGCTCTGATCGCTCACCCCACAAGGGTAGCCAGCCACACACCGTGCTCCGCCACGGGATAACGCAGGAGGGGGGCCGCGTCGGCGGTCCCCCTCCTCGGGTGCGGGCGGCTCAGCCGGTGCCGGTGGCGAGTTCGATCTCGTCGGGGTCCGGCGCGGCCGGGGGCGCGGGGTGGGCGGGGGGCTTGGGGCGGCGCCCGAAGAGTTCGGCCGGGGTGGGCATCCGGTGCGGGCGGGGCGGGTTCTGGGGGGCGGTGGGCCGCTCGGCGGGGGAGTCGGTGCTGCTCATCGTGATCCGTCCTCCAACAGGGGTGGGGAGACTGCTCGGGGGTGCGGCGGGGCTCGGTACGACGACGAGGTGGCGGGGCTGCCCGGTGGTGAGGGCGAGCCGCTCGCGGACGGCGGCCTCGGCCAGCGCGTGGCAGCGGCCGGCCAGCCGGGAGCGGCGGGCGCGTTCGCCGTGGCCGCACGGCTGGCGGGTCAGCCCGCGCAGCGCGGTGAGGTCCTCCGGGCCGGGCAGGTAGCCGTCGGTCACGGCTTCCTCCAGGCGTTCCAGGTAGCCGGGGGCGCTGCCGGGCAGGGCCGCCCGGTAGCGCCCGAGGTCGGCGAGCAGGAAGGCGCGCAGCCGGCCGCCCTCCTGGACGGCCTCGTCGATCGCCTCGGTCAGACGCAGCGCGTCCTGGACGTCCTCCGCCCACAGCTCGGCGCCCGGGCCGGCGAACACCGGACGGTCGGGGAGCTGGAGGTGGACGGGGACGGCGGGGTGCAGGGCTTGGGCGAGGGCGCGGCGCAGCACGCGGACTTCGTCGGCGCTGAAGGCCATGCCGCCGCGCGATCCGTGTGGCGTAGGCATGGGCTGACACTACGTGAGGAATATCCGATTTGTCGGTAGCGTCGCGCCGACGCCCCACGTTCGGCCCGGCGGAATCGGCCGCGGGAGTGGGGGAGGACGCGCGTCGGCGCCCCCCGGACGGACCGGGGGGCGCCGACGGTGGGCCCCGGGGGCCGGTCAGGCCGGGCGGTTGCGCTCGAAGACCAGGCGCAGGCCGATCAGGGTGAGCCAGGGCTCGTGGACGTCGATGGTGGAGGCCTCGCCGAGGACCAGGGGGGCCAGGCCGCCGGTGGCGATCACCTGGACGTCGTCCGGGTCCTTGGACAGCTCCTTGGCCATCCGGTCGACCAGGCCGTCGACCTGGCCCGCGAAGCCGTACAGGATGCCGGACTGCATGCCCTCGACGGTGTTCTTGCCGATCACGTTGCGGGGCCGGGCCAACTCGATCTTGCGCAGCTGGGCGCCGCGGACACCGAGCGCCTCCACCGAGATCTCGATGCCGGGGGCGATCGCGCCGCCCACGTAGTCGCCGCGGGCGTTGACGGCGTCGAAGGTGGTGGCGGTGCCGAAGTCGACCACGATGCACGGGCCGCCGTACAGGTGGTTGGCGGCCAGGGCGTTGACGATCCGGTCGGCGCCGACCTCCTTGGGGTTGTCCATCAGGACGTGCACCCCGGTCTTCACGCCGGGCTCCACGATCACCGCGGGGACGTCGCCGTAGTAGCGGCGGGTCACCTCACGGAGCTCGTGGAGCACGGCGGGAACGGACGAGCAGATCGCCAGGCCCTCCACCGTGGCCTCCCGGACTGCGGTGTGGTTGCCCATCAACCCCTGTAGCAGCACTGCCAGTTCATCGGCCGTGCGGCGCGAATCGGTCGAGATCCGCCAATGTTCCACCACGTCCTCGCCGTCGAACAGGCCGAGCGTGGTCTGGGTGTTGCCGACGTCGATGGTGAGGAGCATGGGGCGCTTTCTGCGAGTCGGGACGAGAGGTCAGGCGCGCAGGTCGAGGCCGATGTCCAGGATCGGCGAGGAGTGGGTGAGCGCGCCCACCGCCAGGTAGTCGACACCAGTCTGGGCGACCTCGCGCGCGGTGGCCAGGGTCAGGCCGCCGGAGGCCTCCAGCTTCGCCCGGCCGGCCACCAGCTCGACGGCCTCCTTCAGCTGCGGGACGGTGAAGTTGTCCAGCAGGATCAGGTCGGCCCCGGCCGCCAGTACCGGCGGGATCTGCTCCAGGGTGTCGACCTCGATCTCGACCGGCAGGTCGGGGTAGGCGGCCTTGACGGCCCGGAAGGCCTCGGCGACGCCGCCGGCCGCGACCACGTGGTTGTCCTTGACCAGGGCGGCGTCGGACAGGGCCATCCGGTGGTTGGCGCCGCCGCCGCAGCGCACCGCGAACTTCTCCAGCGCGCGCAGGCCCGGGGTGGTCTTGCGGGTGTCCCGGACGACGGCGCCGGTGCCCTCCAGGGCGTCGGCCCAGGCGCGGGTCGCGGTGGCGATGCCGGACAGGTGGCAGAGCAGGTTGAGCGCGCTGCGCTCGGCGGTGAGCAGGTCGCGGGTGCGGGAGCGGACCGACAGCAGGACCTGGCCGGCCTCGACCCGGTCGCCGTCCTGGACGTGCCGCTCGACCTCGAACTCCTCCTCGCAGATCAGCGAGACGACCGCCTCGGCGATCCGCAGGCCGGCCACCACGCCGGCCTGGCGGGCGGTGAGGTCGGCGGTGGCGACGGCCTCGGCGGGCACGGTGGCCACCGAGGTGACGTCCTCGCCGCCGGCCAGGTCCTCGGCCAGTGCCAGGGTGGCGATGTCCTCGACCTCGATCGGGTCCAGTCCGGCCTGCTCCAGGAGCTCGGCCAGCTGCGGGTCCAGGCCGGTCTCGTAGCCCTCGCCGTCCCCGCAGGCGCAGCCGTCGCCGCAGCCGCCCTGGGCGTCGGCCAGGGGGAGTTCCTCGTGGGAGTGGGTCATGGTTCTACTGCTCCTCAGGGGTGCTGACGGGGCCGCCGGAGGCGGTGAGGGTGGTGATCAGGTGGCGCCGCCAGTGGGCGTCGTCGCGCTCGGGGAAGTCCTCGCGCCAGTGGCAGCCGCGGGTCTCCTCGCGCTGCGCGGCGGCCGCGACCAGCGCGGTGGCGACCAGCAGCAGGTTGGCGGCCTCCCAGGTCTCCACCCGCGGGTCGGCGGGCTTCTCCTCGGCGACGTGCGCGTGGGCCTGCTCGGTGAGCAGGGCCAGCCCGGCGGCGGTGCCGGCCATCGTGGCGGCCGAGCGCAGCACGCCCGCGCCGCGCGACATCAGCCGCTGGATCTCGGCGCGCGACTCGGGGGCGGGCAGCGGCACCGGCCGTGCGGCGCGGGCGGCGGCGACGTCCACGGCGCGCTCGGGCAGTGCGCCGCGGCGGTGCCGGTCGGCGAGGTCGGCGGCGATCCGCTCGGCGAAGACCAGGCCCTCCAGCAGCGAGTTGGAGGCCAGCCGGTTGGCGCCGTGCACCCCGGTGCAGGCGACCTCGCCGCAGGCGTACAGGCCGGGGACGCTGGTGCGGCCGTGCCGGTCGGTGCGGATGCCGCCGGAGGCGTAGTGCGCGGCCGGGGCGACCGGGATCGGCTCGGTGACCGGGTCGATGCCGTGCGCGCGGCAGGAGGCGAAGATGGTCGGGAAGCGCTGCTGCCACATCTCGGCGCCGAAGTGCCGCCCGTCCAGGTACATGTGCTCGGCGCCCTGCTCCTGCATGCGCCGGGTGATCGCCTTGGCGACGATGTCGCGCGGGGCCAGTTCGGCCAGCTCGTGCTGCCCGAGCATGAAGCGGGTGCCGTGCGCGTCCACCAGGTGGGCGCCCTCGCCGCGGACCGCCTCGGAGACCAGCGGCTGCTGGCCCTCGGCCTCCGGGCCGAGCCAGAGCACGGTCGGGTGGAACTGGACGAACTCCAGGTCGGTGACGGCGGCGCCGGCCCGCAGGGCGAGCGCCACGCCGTCACCGGTGGAGACCGCCGGGTTGGTGGTGGCGGAGAAGACCTGGCCCATGCCGCCGGTGGCGAGGACCACCGCGCGGGCCCGGACGGCGCCGACGCCGTCGCGCTGGCCCTCGCCCATCACGTGCAGGGTGAGGCCGGCGGCGTGCCCGTCGGCGTCGGTGAGCAGGTCGAGGACGAGGGCGTGCTCGATCAGCTCGACGCCGGGGTCGTTGCGGACGGCTTCCACCAGGGCGCGCGATATCTCGGCGCCGGTGGCGTCCCCGCCGGCGTGCGCGATCCGGCGGCGGTGGTGGCCGCCCTCGCGGGTGAGCAGGATCTCGCCGTCGGCGCCGCGGTCGAAGGCGCCCGCAAGCGTCGCGGCAGCCAGAGCTGACGTTCCGTCGGTGACGTGAGACCGCCCCCCGGCCGAAG
>NZ_JBFBIR010000093.1:0-23649 GCF_040685715.1 Kitasatospora sp. NPDC088264 | reverse complement strand
ACTGCAGGGGGGACCCTGTGGGAGAGTAGGACGCCGCCGAACAATCATTCACAGAGAACCCCCATCCGGGAAACCGGATGGGGGTTCTCTGCGTTTCCGGGGTCTGGGGCCTTGGAACTCCAAGGCCCCAGAGTTGGAGCTTGAATCCGACGTGTGACGGGACGAAGCCGAGCTTCTCGTAGAAGCGGTGGGCGTCGGAGGCCATCGGTGCGGGTCGACGCTGACGTAGCCAAGGCCGCAGGTGTGGCGGCCAGTGACATGGCGCCAGGGGGTCATCGTGTCGTACGGGCGGGCTTAGCCGCCGGCCTCCGTGGCGGCGCGGCCGGGGGGCCGTGGGCGCCGAACAGGGGCTCTAGGAGGAGGAGCTGGAAGGTCCCGGTGCCGGGCCCTGTAGGCCCCCACCCTGCGAATCGGCTCGGCTCGCTTGGCGGCCGTCCGGGTATGGCGAAGGCCGTTGACTCCCCCATGGGGAGCCAACGGCCTTCGCGTGGTGGTGCCGGTTGACCGTCAGCCAGTCAGCTGTGCAGTGTAGGTCCACCGCTGGTTGGCCCCGCCGTGGCAGTCCCAGATGTCGAGCTGGGTGCCGTTGGTGGTGGTCCAGCCGGGGAGTTCCAGGCAGCGGCCGGACTGCGGGTTGAAGAGGCTGCCGTCGTAGCGCCGCAGCCACTGCTGCCCGCCCTCAGCGGGGTTGCAGTCGCGCAGGACGACCTTGGCCCCGTTACCGGCGGCGTTGTCCTGGGTGCCGACGCACTTGCCGTTGATGGTCATGGTGTTGTCGGGAGTGAAGGTGAAGTGCTGGTTCGCTCCGTTCCAGCAGTCGTAGATGGCGACCGTCGCACCGGTTGAGCCGCCACCCCAGTCGTCGACGCACTTGCCGTAGGCGTAGGCGCTCTGGACGTGGACGCTGGCGTTGCCGGTGGCGAGGTTGTTGGCCTGCTGGTCGGTGACGGCGTACGGGTAGAGCCGCACGTCGCTGACCGCACCGTCGAGTCCGGCGGTGTCGGGGATTTGGTGCGTGGTCTCGGCACCGATGGTGACCGGGCCGTCGGCCGTCCAGCCGTGCCAGTCGGCGTCGACCTTGGTGGTGCCGACGGCCTGCCCGTTGACGTAGAGGGTGATGGCCTGGGTGTCGGCGTTGTAGGTGCCGACGAGGTGGGTCCAGACACCGACCTGGGGCGCTGCGGTGTCGTTCACCGTGTAGTACTTGGCCGGCGGGTAGCGGTCCTCACTGGCGAGGGTGAACGACCAGCGGCCGAAGGAGGAGGAGTACTGGAGGTAGAACGGGCTCCGCTGGTTCCCGGCCTGGGAGACGATGGTCCGGAAGCCGTTGGTGTTGTTGATCTTTGCCCAGGCCGCGACGCTGTAGCTGCGGGTGGTGTCGATGCCGGGGCTCTGCTTGGTCTTGTAGTAGCTGCTGCCGTTGAGGGCCGTGGCCGCGCCGGCGACGTTGTTGTGGTCGGCGGTGCGGGTGGGGGCGCCGCTGGGGCTCAGCGGGTTGTTGATGCTGCTGTCGACGATCTTCTCGGTCCGGCCGTCCATGGCCCACCAGCTCGGGGCGGCGGCGGCCTTGGCGGCGTTCTGGGGGCCGGCGTCCCAGGTGAAGGTGGGATTGGTGGGGTCGCCGCTGCGGTGTCCCCACCAGATCTGGATCTGCCCGTCGGCGTTGCGGCCCCAGAGGGTGGGGGCGCCGTTGCCGGTCAGGTCGCCGTCGGAACCGAGGACGGGCCACGTCGTGGCGGAGACGTTGCCGATCGGGACGGCGGCGGAGATCGCGGTCACCGTGGGCACGCTGATCGGGTTGCCGAATTCGTCCCGGACGGGCTCGCCGTTGTGGGTTGGGGCGTAGGTGCCGGTGGTGAAGGTGTAGGCGCGTAGGTCGCCGGTGGCGCGGTTGCGGGTCCACAGGCCGGGGTGTCCCTGGCCGGCCCAGTCACCCGGGGTGAGGAGGTCGAGGTCCTTCCAGCCGGAGGCCGCCAGTTGCACGGGGGCGCCGAGAGTCTGGGCACCGGTGGCCGGGTAGAACCACAGGCCCGCGTCGCTGCCGTTGCTTTCGACAGTCAGCAGGCCGGTCTGGTTCTTGAACTGCAGCTTGGTGTCGAGGTCGCTGTGCGCGGGGTCACCGAGCGAGGCGACCTGCAGGGTGGTGGACCAGTCGGCGGCGTACGCCCCCGGTGCGCACCGCGGCGGCGGGTTGTCGGCGTCGCTGCAGTTGGGCTTGGCGAGCACCGCCTTGCTGTCGAAGCGGCCGGAGTAGCCGGTGTTGCCGGGGTTGCCGTAGAGGTAGATGTCCTTGTCGCCCGCCGGGTGGACGATGAGGTCGTCGACGTTCTTGCCGCCGGTCAGGGTGCCGCGGTGGGTGAACTGGACGCCGTTGGTCCAACTGCCGGTGGGGGAGTCGGCCGGCAGCGCCGCCAGAGCCGCGGTGGGGCTCTTGGCGAGGGAGTTGCCGGGCACGTTGTACGCGCGGAGGTTGCCGGCCCCGTCGTAGGTGACGATGTCGGGAGCGCCGTCTCCGGTGATGTCGCCGAAGACCGGCGGTGGGCCGTCGGGGTTCCACGGCACGTAGAAGGCGTACTGGGTGACGGGGGAGACGTTCCCGGCGTCGTCCTCGGCCTGGATGAACAGAACGTTGGTGCCCCAGCGGCCGGCCGTGACCGGAATGCCGCCGGTGGGCATGGCGCCACCGCACTGCCAGCTGGAGCCGGCAAGCTGCGGGTCCCAACTCCAGCGGAGGCACTTCACCCCGGAGGCGACGCCGCCGTTGGGGGTGGGATCCGCGAGGGTGACGGGGACGTACCCGGTCTGCCAGGTGCGGATCTTGGTGGTCTGCCCGTTGCCGGAGGGCGGGAACTGGGTGGCCAGTGCGTCGTCGGAGAGCTGGTCGTAGACGCCGGGAACGGAGACCTGCGGAGGGGTCAGGTCGACACCGAAGCGGCAGGTGGGGGTGGAACCGGAGAGACCGACCAACTGGTCGCTGGCCATGATGCCGTAGCCGTAGAGGTGGCCGTCCTTGATGACGTTCGGACTGACGGTGAAGGCTGCGTTGCCACCATTGTTGACAAGGGGTGAGTAGCCGCCGTCGACGTCGGGAACGCCGGAGAGGGTGTAGTCCCAGATGTGGGACCAGGAGTAGAGCTGGCCCTGGACGGGGCTGCTGACGGTGGCGTTGAGGGTTACGGCGCCGTTGAGGTCCGAACCGGCACCGAGCCAGCCCCAGTTGTCGCCGTTGCAGCCCTGGGTCTGGCGGGCGGGGTCGGCGGTGTGGGGGACCGGGTAGGTGTACGGGTTGGTCGGGGTGTTGGGGGTGCGGTCGTAGGTGACGGTGAGCGTGGCGCCGTAGTCGAAGCGCTTGAACGCGTAGGCGTTGTTCTCGTCGGAGGCCTGGAGACCGAAGGTCAGCCAGGGTTCGTTGACCCACTGTGCCACGGTCGGGCCGGCGTTCCAGAACGTCACCGGGACGTTGTCGTGGCAGGCGCCGCGGCCGGAGCCGGCGACCTGGGCGGTCTCGATCGGACCGCCGACCGGCTGGGGCCGGTTGTTCCAGTTGGTGCCCGTGTTGATGGGGCGGTCGACGAGGTAGAGGTCGACGCCGTAGGTCTTGTTGCAGTCCCAGTCGGCGGAGATGTATTCGGCGAAGTCCAGTCGCGCGGAGTTGATGGCCGCGCCGTTCAGACCGCGGGTGTCGATCTGGAAGTAGGCCCGCTCGATGTCGGCCGGGTTGCAGCTGGGCGCGCTGGGGTAGCTGCCGCACTTGCCGACGCCCAGGTGGTCGCTGTCCGCCGGGCCGTTGACGTTGTAGTGCGTCGCGGTGGGGTGCTGGGACTGGACGAAGGTGGAGCCGTAACTGCTGTTGGCCCAGGGGATCCAGGCCGGGTCGATGAAGTACGGGGCGGTGCCTGTGGCGAGGATGGACTGGTCCGGGGTGAGGTCGATGCCCGAGGACGTGGTGGCCACCGGCACCGTCGCGACCTTCGCCCCGGCGCCGGGGCTCTCCGGGGTGCTCACCGAGGGGACCACCTCGCGGCCGCCCGCGCCGGAGGAGGTGCTGGGGACCGGTGACGGCGAGTGCGTCGTGTCGGCTGCGGGCATTGCCGCAGCCGCAGCGCGGAAGCTCGCGGCCTTGACACCCGGGGTGCCCGTCCGGGCGGCGTCGGCGGCGGGGGTGCTGTCCCACATCCGGGGCGCGGGCGCGTGCCAGCGGGGACCGTCGGCGGCGGAGGCCGTTAGGTCGTGGTTCTCGTCGGACGTGATGGTGACCCCGTCCGTGACGGTGCCGAAGTGGAGGCTCTTCAGCGCCGGGTCCGCCGCCGCCTTGGCGGTCTTGACGATCAGCACCGTGCTGACGCTGCCGGCCTTTCCGACCGTGACCTTCAGGTCGGTGTCGGCTCCGAGGACCGCTGGGTAGAGCAGGCTGTCGCCCTGGACCTGGGGTGCAGGCAGCGGGAACGGCGCGGTCAGCGCCAGCTTCTTCCCGTCCGTGCTGGTCATGGTGGCCAGCGGCCCGTCACCACCGCCGGACAGGACCACACCGGACGGGGTGGCCTTGGGGGCGAAGCCGCCGCCCGGTCGCGCGGCCAGGGTGGCGTCCAGCGGGTGCCATTGGCCGTCGGCCTTCATCCGTTGCTGCTGCGGGTGGCGCGACTCCTGCAGCTGGCCGTCCGGGGTGGCGTAGGTCTCGGTGAACTCGGTGGTCAGACGGTCGATCAGGACGCTCTTGCCGGTCGCCTTGGCTTGGGCGAACGCGGTGTTATCCGCCGGCCGGTCCTTCGGGCGGTCCTTGGCGTGTGCGGTATCTGCGGCCGCCATGAGCTCGGCCAGGGTCTTGCTGTCGGTGCCGCTCGGCGTGGTGCCGGCGAAGGCGGGCATTGCGGAAGACAGGGCGAGGACGAATCCGGTCGCGGCGGCGGCGAAGCGAAGCCGAGACGCGGCTCGCCCCCGGGCTCTCGGGTGCTCTCTCGGTGGGCGTTCGGGCATGACGGGGCCTCCCCCGGAAGTGATGGTTGGTGCGGACACCGCCGGGATCGGGCAATGCGCACAGGACATGCGGAATTTCGCCCAAAAGTGAAGGTGCGTCAAGTCATTAACAGGGCTATATGCCCCTTTAGTGAGGCTAGCTGACGATTTGTCGGTCAACGTGATGCATGCCACTTATAAAAAATTGATATTGGGCTCGACGTTGATGTGAACAAGTTCGTAGGGTCGCCGACGTTAATTTCGGCTGTTCCATGCCCAGGGGCATGGTCAATTCCCATAGGGGGCAGTGGTGGCGTCCACCCGTCGTGCTCGGTCAACCAGGGGAAGAACCGCCCAACGGGCGAGAAAACCCAGAACAGCCCTGCTCAGCACATTGGCTATGATGGCGGGACTCGTCGTACCGGCGGCTGGGGTTCCCGCATTCGCCATCGGTTCGGACGAGAACAGGATCTGGTCCCCGACGACCACTCAACTGCCGTCCACACCGTCCGTCCCCGGGAAGGACGCGAAGCCGGACTCCCCGGCTCCTCCACGAACTCCGACTCCTGACTGGGTGCCGCCAAAATCCCCGGTGGTCCCCCCTCGCGGTGCGTCCACCGTCGAGCTGGCGGCCGTGCCGCCAGTCGGCAGCCGGGCGGCCCGGCTGGACGAGGCCGGCCAGACCGTGATCGAGCCCTCCGCCGGTGCCTCCACCAAGGCGGGCGCCCTTCCGGTGTGGCTGGCGCCCGTGGCCGCCGACGGCCAGGAGGCCACGCGGAAGGACACGACCGTCGAGCCCGGTGCGAAGGCCTCGGTGCACGTCGAGGTCACCGACGCTAAGACCGCCGCGTCCGCGGGATCGCGCACCAACCTGGTGGCGCTCACGCCGACCGACCCGTCGAACGCGGCCAAGCTGCGAGTCAGCCTGGACGCCTCCGCCTTCGGAGCCGGGCTCGGCGGTGACTGGTCCCAACGCGCCCGCCTTTACACCCTGCCCGCCTGCTCCCTGACCACCCCCCAGGCCGAGGGCTGCCTGGAGCGCAAGCCCGTCGAGTCGCACTACGACGCCCAGACCGGGAAGCTGGTCGCCGACGTCGACCTGCCGGCCGCCACGGCTGCCCCGAAGGCAGGCGTGACGCAGGCCGCGTTCCGCACCGGGCTCACCGCCGCCGCGGCCGCACCGACCGTGCTCGCGGCCGACGCGCCCGCCACCGGCGGGGCCGGTACCTACAGCGCCACCAGCCTGGCGCCCAGCCAGTCCTGGACTGCCGGCGAGGCCTCGGGCGCGTTCAACTACAGCTATCCCGTGCAGTCGCCCCCGAGCATCGGTGGCGGCGCGCCGAATGTCGCCCTGGGATACAGCTCGACCGCGGTGGACGGCAAGACCTCCTCGACGAACTCCCAGGCCTCCTGGATCGGCGACGGCTGGGACTACGGCCCGGGCTTCGTCGAGCGCTCCTTCCGCCCGTGTGCGAAGGACGGCATCACCGGCTCCGGCGACCAGTGCTGGGGCGAGGCCAACCTCACCCTGTCGCTGGCCGGCCACTCCGGTGAGCTGGTGCCCGAGGACGCCTCGTGCCCGAAGACGGCCGGCCCGGACGAGTGGTCCAGGTGCACCTGGCGGCTCAAGACCGATGACGGCAGCAGGATCGAGTTCCTGACCGGCGCCACCAACGGCACCTGGAACGGCTCGTACATCAAGCTGACCGACGCCGCCGGTGCCGCCTACTACTTCGGCCTGAACCACCTGCCCTCCGCCACCGGCAAGCCCACCACGATCGGTCCGGACGCCAACTCCGCCTGGACCGTTCCGGTGTACTCGCCCAACAGTGGCGACCCCTGCTACGACGCGGGCAAGGGCAAGGACTCCTGGTGCCAGACCGCCTGGCGCTGGAACCTCGACTCAGAGGTGGACGTCTACGGCAATCTGACCACCTACAGCTACACGCCCGAGACCAACTACTACGCGCGCGGCGGCGGCCAGAACCGGGGCAAGGGCACCAACACCGCCTACACCCGCGGTGGCGTGGTGGCCTCGATCGGCTACGGGCAGCTGCTGTCCGACCAGTTGAACGCCAACGGCGGCTACCAGCCCGCCGCCCGGATCGACTTCGACTCCGGTGAGCGCTGCGTCACCGGCGCCGCGGCCTGCGACCCGGCCCAGCGCACCGCCGCCAACGCGGCGAACTGGCCCGACGTCCCGCTGGACAAGCAGTGCGCGCAGAACGACGTGTGCGCCAACTACGGGCCCAGCTACTTCACCACGAAGTGGCTGAACACCATCACCACCCGGATCCGTTCCGGCAACGGCTACCGCGACGTCGACTCCTACGCGCTCAACCACGTCCTGAAGCTGGTCCAGAACAGCACCGAGAACACCGCGGTCCCGTGGCTGGTCTCCGTCCAGCGCACCGCCAAGGACGAGTTCAACGGCCAGAAGCCGATCACCCTGCCGGCCGTCACCTTCGCCGACGTCCTGCTGCCCAACCGGGTGGACGGCGCGGGCCCCTCCCGCCCCGCCTACAACCGGCCGCGCATCGCCTCGGTGACCACCGAGACCGGCGGCGCCATCAACGTCGACTACTACCAGGCGTCCTGCTCCCGCACCGCCGGGGTGATGCCGACGTCGGCGGACGACAACAAGCTCGGCTGCTTCAACGTCAAGTGGTACCCGCCCAACTCCACTGCCGACAGCAACCCGGTGGACGACTGGTTCCTGCGCTACCCGGTCAAGACGATCACCGTCGACCCGCGCTCCGACCTCGTCAAGGGAGCGCTCCCGCAGACCACCACCTACACCTACGGCGACGCCGCCTGGCACCGCAACGACGGCCGGTTCGTCGAGGCGAAGGACCGCACCTGGGACGACTTCCGGGGTTTTGCCACGGTGACCACCGTGACCGGCACCGGCAAGGACGGCGCCCAGGGCCAGAAGTCGACCACCTACCACCAGGGCATGGACGGTGACCTCACCGCCTCCGGCGCCAAGCGGTCCCGGACGGTCGCCGGCCCGATGAGCGGCCCGGTCACTGACAGCGACTGGCTCTCCGGCCAGGTCCTGGAATCGGACACCTACGCCCAGGCGGGCGCGACCGAACCGGTCGCCTACAGCGTCAGCACCAGCTCCGGCCCGGCCACCACCGCGACCCACGTGCGCGGCGACGGCCTGCCCGACCTCGTCGCCCGTTACACCTCCACCAGCAGCGTCGTCACCGCCAAGGCCCGCAAGGCCGACGGCACCTGGCGCACCACCACCGACACCACCACCACCGACCCGGCGCACGCCAACCGGCCCGTCACCGTGCTCAACCAGGCCGAGGGCACGCCGGACGTCTGCGCCCGCACCACGTACGCCACCGGCACCGACTCGGTCATGACCGTGCTGGTCTCGGAGGCCATCTCGGTTTCCGGCCCGAACGCCTGCACCGCCGTCCCCACGGCCGCCAACACCCTCACGGGTTCGCGGACCGTCTTCGACGGCGCCGCCTTCGGCAGCGCCGGCGCCAAGGGCGAAGCGAGCAGCATCCAGGTCCTGGAGAAGTTCGACGACTCCGGCAAGGCCCAGTGGACCACCACCGGCCTCAGCACCTACGACACCTACGGGCGCCCGGTCACCGTGACCGACCCCACCACCACCGACTCCGCCCACCCGGGCGGCGCGGCCACCACCACGGTCTACAACTCCGCCAACCCCGGAGAGCTGCCCAACGGGACGACGATCACGTCGCCGGCCCCCGTCGGGGCTCCCGACGCGGCCACCGGCCGGATCTCCACCGCGACCCTCAACCCCGCCCGGGCCCTGCCGATCACCGGCACCGACGCCAACGGGCGCACCGTCACCCAGGCCTACGACGCCCTGGGCCGCCTCACCGCCGTCTGGCTCGCGGGCCGGACGACCAGCGACAAGCCGAACTACGCCTACGGCTACGCGGTCGGCAACGGTGCTCCCAGCAGCGTCACCTCCGGCCGCCTGCGCGCCAACAGCAGCTACGCCCAGTCCGTCCAGATCATGGACGGGCTCGCCCGCGTGGTACAGACTCAGGCCGACCCGGCGATCTCCGCCTACCACGGCCGGATGATCACCGACACCTACTACGACTCCCAGGGCCGCGCCAACCGCGTCAACAACACCTACTACAACGACCAGGCCGGCCCCGCGACCACGCGGTTCGAGCCCGAAGACGCCAAGGTCCCGAACCAGACCTACAGCGTCTTCGACGGCCAGGGCCGCGCCACCAGCGTCCAGTTCCGCGCCTACGGTGTCGCGCAGAACGCCACCACCACGTCCTACCCGGGCGCGGACCGCACCGACGTCACCCCGCCCGCCGGCGCCACCCCGACCACCACGGTCAACGACGCCCGCGGCCGCACGACCCAGCTGTGGCAGTACCGGACGCCCGTCGCCACCGGCAACAGCGCCGACGCGGACGTCACCAGCTACGCCTTCAACCCCGGGGGCCAGGAAGCCTCCCGCACCGACGCCGCCGGCAACACCTGGTCCTACACCTACGACCAGCGCGGCCGCCAGACCGGCGCCAGCGACCCGGACGCGGGCAACAGCTCCGTCACGTACGACGCCGCGGGGCGCGTGGCCTCCAGCACCAATGCCGGCGGCCAGACCATCGCCACTGCCTACGACCTGCTCGGTCGCAGGACCGGTACGTACCAGGGCACGGTCAGCCCGGAGAACCAGCTGACCGGCTACGCGTACGACACCGTCGCGAAGGGACAGCAGGACAGCTCCACCCGCTACGTGGGCGGGGCCAAGGGCGCCGCGTACACCAACGCGGTCGTGTCCATGGACATCGGCTACCGGCCGACCAAGACCACCCTGACGATCCCCGGCAGCGAGGTCGGGCAGAGCGCCCCGGTCACCTACACCACCAGCGCCAAGTACGACCCGATCACCGGGGCCAAGGCCGAGGAGACCCGCCCGACCGTCGGCGACGTCTACTCCGAGACCATCGTGTACACCTACGAGGTCTACGGTCTGCTCTCGAAGTTCGGGGCGTACGGCGGCAAGATGTACGACCTCCAGTCGGACTACGACGCCTACGGCCGCAACATCCGTTCCACGATGAACCCGTGGGGCACCCAGGTCGTCACCACCGCCACCTACGACGAACCGACCGGCCGCACCCTCACCCAGTACGTCGACAAGCAGACCTCGACCACCGGCACCGTCCAGAACACCACCTACGCCTACAACCAGGCCGGCCGGATCACCGCGATCCGGGCCATCCCCGACAACACGCCGAGCGCCACCGACCTGCAGTGCTTCAGCTACGACCACCTCGGTCGACTGAGCACCGCGTGGACCGACACCGGACGCCTCGACCAGGCGCCCGACCCGGCCGTGGGCGGCCAGGGGGCCTGCGCCAACTCCACGCCCACCAGCGGCGCCCAGGCGCCCACCCGTACCACCGTCGGCGGCTACGCGCCCTACTGGCAGAGCTACCAGTACGACCTGACGGGCAACCGCACCCAGTTCGTCGCGCACGACGCTGGCGGCGACACCGCCAAGGACACCACGGTCACCCAGACCTTCCCGTCCACCGGCACCCGCAATGCCCCGACCAGCGCGCCCAACAGCGGCGGCGGCACCGGTGGGCCGCACGCCCTGCTGAGCTCCACCAGCAGGACGGGCAACAACGCGCCCACCACCAGCACCACCCAGTACGACGCGGCCGGGCGCACCACCGCCATCACCGACACCAACGGCACCGCCAAGCTCACCTGGAACGGTGAGGACCGGCTGGAGTCGCTGGCCAAGACCGACGGCGGCACCACCACCTACCTGTACGACGCCGAGGGCAACCAGCTCGTCCGCCGCAACCCCGGCAAGACCACCATCAACATGGGGGGCGACGAGCTCACCGTCGACACCGGCACCAAGCAGCTCGCCGGCGCCCGCTACTACGAGATCCCCGGCGGCACCACCCTGGTCCGCCAAGGTGGCGGCAAGCTGACCTACCAGATCGCCGACCACCACGGCACCGGCGTCCTGGGCATCGACTCCGCCACCCTGACCGAGACCCGACGCCCCAACGACCCCTTCGGCAACCCGCGTGGCACCCAGCCGAGTACCTGGGCCGGGGACAAGGGCTTCGTCGGCGGCACCAAGGACGACGTCACCGGCCTCACCAACCTCGGCGCCCGCCAGTACCAACCGACCACCGGGCGGTTCCTGAGCCTCGATCCCATCCTCGACCGGGCCGATCCCCAGCAGTGGAACGGCTACGCCTACGGCAACAACGACCCCGTCAACCGCGCGGACCCCAGCGGTCTGTTCTCCATCGCCGACTTCATCAAGCCGCTCATCATCGCGGCCGCCACCGCGGTCGCGACGGCCATGGGCTTCGCCATCCCGAACGCCAAACCCGTCTCCCCGGCCCCCGTCTCCGTCCCGGCGGTCGACCAGGCAGAAGAGAGCGCACAGCGGGCCGAAGCCGCGAAGCAGAAGGTCGAAGCGGCGCACCATAGGGAAAACCAGGCCAAGCAGAAGGTGATGGGCGCCGGCAAGCAGCTGGCCAAAATCGCCGCCGACGAACTCGGCATCACGGACGCTTTCGACTGCGTCACCAAGGGCGACCTCGGTGCCTGCGGCGAGACCGTGCTCAACGTCGCCACCAGCCTCATCGGCGGCGGCCCGCTCGCCAAGCTCGCCAAGAAGTACGCGTTCCACTGGGGCAAGGCCTACGAGCTCGCCAAGACCATCAAGCGCCTCGCCAACGAGCTCTACGACGGCTTCAAGGCCTGGCGCACGGAGTCCAAGGCCGTTCGCGAAGCAGAGCAGGCCGCTGGAAGTTGCCTCATCGGCGGGAAGAACAGCTTCAAACCCGACACACCCGTCCTACTCGCCGACGGCAGCAGCAAACCCATCAAGGACGTGAAACAGGGCGACGAAGTCCTGTCAACCGACCCACAGACCGACAGCACCAAGCCCGAGGCCGTCGCCGCCACCATCGTCACCCCCGACGACCGGCAGTTCACCGACCTCACCCTTGCCGCCGACGCGAAGCCGGCCGCCGCCCTCACCTCGACCCAGCACCACCCGTTCTGGGACGAGACCACCCGGCGCTGGACCGACGCCTCCGACCTCCATGTCGGCGACCAGGTCCGCGCGGCTGACGGCACCTTCCTCACCGTCCAGGCCATCCGCAACTACGAGACCGATCCGCAGGAAGCCCGCAACCTCAGCGTCGCGGAGCTCCACACGTACTATGTGCTGGCGGGGGCTACGCCAGTACTCGTCCACAACTGCAACCTGGGTGACTATGCCGACAGCCTGCGTGCTGGCTTCAATAAAACTGATGGCCCCTTCTTTGCGGCGAAATACACATCACCGTCAGGGCGAACCTATTTTGGTCACTCGGGTCATGACCTGACGCCAGCTCCCGGTGGAGAAGTGGATTCTCTCGTGCGGCAGTTCACGCCTGAGGGGGGTCGCTACCATGCGGGATGTGCTGAAACGATGTGCCTCATCCAGGCAGAGGCGGCCGAGGGTGCGGCCGGGATCCGAGGGGGATCGTTCGAAGTGGTAAAGGTGCGGGGATTGAATTCACCGCCCGGTGGCGCGCACGGCACGCCTGCCAGTCCATGCGCGTTGGTCTGTCAGCCCAGGCTGCAGCATCAGGGAATCAGTTTCGAAGGTGGTTGATGTGGCCAGAGAGCACCTCCAGGTTAATCGATTCGGGTTTGCCGAATACGAAGACATGATTGAGCTCGCCCATGGAGTAGATGCTCCAAGGGTGGTGGGAGTGTTGAGTTCGATCGTGGAGCTGGTTCTCACAGGGGAAGACGACATGCTCGATTCGCTATCGGATGGTGCGCAAGCAGATTTCGTAGTCCCCCTAGGGATGTGCGCGAGGATGCTTTCGAGTGGTGATTATTCGGCGCTGGAGCTGGTCTCTGCCGCCTGCACCGTGAGATATGCCGCCGAATCGCACATGTCTGAGTTCTCGGACAGCCTCGCGCAGATGTTGTCTCAGCTGCCACGCTGAGTGACGCTAGCGATCGCAAATATAGGCCCCGTCGAGCTGCGCTCGGCGGGGCTGATTTGCCGTTTGACGGCAGTAGTTGACGGCAACGGCGGCGGACACCAGGTGTCCGCCGCCGTTGCCGTACGTATGTCAGGGGTGGTCGAGGGCGCGGCCGAGGAGGTCGATGGCATCGCGCTGGAGGCGGAGTCGGACGTGGGCGTAGACGGTGGCGGTGACGCCTATGTGGGCGTGGCCAAGGAGTTCCTTGATGACGACGAGTTCGACGCCCTGTTCCAGGAGCAGGGTCGCGGTGGAGTGCCGGAGGTCGTGGAAGCGGATGCGGCGAAGGCCGGCCTTGCGGAGAAGCACGGTGAAGGTGCGGGTGAGGTTGGTTGGGTCGATCGGTGTGCCCTGCACAGTGGTGAACACGTGCTCGTCGCGCTGCCACATGGTGCCCGCGGCCTCACGCTCACGCTTCTGCTGCTCGTGGTGGAGCTTCAGCGAATGGAGGCAACGGGTGGGAAGGGCGATGCGGCGCTCGGAGGCGCGCGTTTTGGTGGGCAGCGTGGTGAGTCCGCCGGTGCTGGTGCGCTGAAGTGTGCGGCGGATGGCGGCGGTGCCCGTGTCGAGGTCGAGGTCTTCCCAGCGCAGGCCGAGAAGTTCGCCCTTGCGGAGTCCGGTGTGGAGGGCGAGTTCGAACAGCGCGTGCAACCTGTGTCCGCGCGTAGCCGCGAGGAACTGGCGGGCTTCGTCGGCGGTGAGGGGTTCGAAGCGTCGGGGCCTTGGGGTGCCGGTGCGGACGTTGCGGGCGACGTTGCGCGGGATCTCCTCCTCACGGACGGCGTGCTCCAGGGCGGACTTGAGCACGGAGTGGATGTAGGTCAGCGTCAGCGGGGAGAGCAGCTTGTGGCAGCACTGGCCGGCGGCGCAGCAGCGGGACCGGTCGCGCCGGGCGTCGATGTGACGGGTGCAACACTGGCAGGTGGTGCGGAGCTGGTTGAGCCAGGTGCGGACGTCCTTGGCGGTGAGCTTGGCCAGCTTCTTCTTGCCCAGGCCGGGGATGAGGTACCGGTTGACGCAGGCGGTGTAGCGGGTGTGGGTGTTCTCGCGGAGGTGGTGGACGGCGACCGCCTCCAGCCAGTACGTCAGGTACGCGGCCACGCTGCCCTGCGCGGAGGGGACGGGGACGCCGCGGTTGCTGGCGGCGATCTTCTCGGTGAGCTTGGCCAGGGCCTCCTTCCGGGTGGTGCCGTAGACGCGCACACGGCGACGGGTGTTGCCGGGGGCGAGGACGTATCCGGCGGCTTCCCATCGGCCGTCCTTACGCTGGTAGACGGTTCCGTCACCGTTGGCGCGGGTACGGCGGGAGGCGGGGGTGTCTCGGGGCGTGGTCATCAGGCGGCGGCTTCCTGGTCGAGGCGGGTGCGGATGAAGTCGGTGAGGGCGTGGGCGGGGATGCGGCGGGCGCGGCCGAGGGTGATCGAGGCGAGCTGCTGGGTGCGGAGCAGGTCGTAGACGGCGGAGCGGCCGAGCTGGAGGCGGGCCATGACCTGGGGCACGGTGAGCAGATCCAGCGCCGCCTCCGCGTGGAGGGCGGCGAGCGGGGGCGAGGCCATCAGCAGCCCCCTTCGGCCGTGAACTGCCGTTCCAGTTCCTTGCTGTGCCAGACGTGGGCGGCGAGGAGGGCCGCGCCGGGGCTGTAGCCGGTGCCGAGGTAGGCCCAGTGGCCGACGACGAGGGTGGTGTCCGGGGCATGCTCGGGCAGGCCGGCGTGGGCGCGGGCCTGTTCGGTGCGCCAGGCGCGACGGGCGGCGCGCAGCGCGCCGAGGGTGGTCGAGTAGGCGCGGGACTTGGTCGAGAAGTGGCCCCGGAAGCCGAGCATGTGTGCCCACTTCCAGAGCTTGAGGTCGGCGAACTCCGGTAGCTTGCCCAGCTCCCAGCAAGTGCGGATCATCTGCCGCACGTGCCGGGCGACGGCGAGGCGGGGTAGGGGCCGGGCCTGTCCGGTTCCGTCGCACGTGGTGCAGGGGAGCGGGGTTCTGTTGGGTAGGAGGGTGGCGCCGCGTCCCTGGCAGGGGCGGCAGAACAGGGCGCGGTCGAGGGTGCCGGAGGTGTCGGCGGATTTGGTGGCGTACTTGGCCACGTAGGCGGCCACGGCCTGGTCGGTGAATTCGGTGTCAGCGCCGAAGGCGGCGATCTCGCGTACGTCGAGCTGTTCGCCCCAGCCAAGTTCGCGTTCCCCGATCGCGTCCGACTCGACCGTGACGCGGACCCGGGCGGCGGCGGCCCGGATGGCGTCGGTGAGCACGGCGGCGGTGGCGTACGGCGGCGGGGGCTGGCTGTTGCCGTCCGGGCCGTCGAGGCGGATGACGGCGTGGATGTGGACCAGGCCGCGCTGCTGGTACTCGGCGACCTTGGCGAAGGAGACCCGCAGGACCGCGTGGGCGGCTTTCTGGGTCATGCCGAGTCGGGCGGCGATCTCGCGGCGCAGGTAGGTGGTGAAGCGTGCCCACAGGGCGGAGGCGTGGGCATTGAACAGGACCGCGCCCGCGTAGTCGTACGTTGCCGGGTTCAGCGGCGTGCCGAGCAGGAGGTCCGTGGGTTCGTGGAGCTTGCGGCAGCGGCAGGGCCGGATGCCGCCGGGGGTGGTGGGGCGGTTGTGGACGGGGCCGAAGGACGGCGGTGTGAGGGTGACGAAGACGCGGGGGTGGGTGCGGACGGTATCGGGGACGGTCTTGCCGCCGGACAGGCCGGCGCGGATGAGGTGGTAGGTGTCGGCGGCGTAGAGGCGGGAGCAGGCCGGGCAGCGGGAGGCGCGGCGGTTGCCGCAGGCGGTGAGCAGGCTGCCCGTGGGCTCCTCGGACGTGGTGTAGGCGCGCAGTACCTCGCCGGTCGTGGTGTCGACGGTGGTGGTGCGGCCGGTCAGGCGGACGGGTTCGGTGCAGCCGCCGAGGTGTTCGATCTGCTGCTGTGCGCGGTTGAAGTCGGGGTGGTTGACGAGGTGGAGCAGGTCCCGCACGGCGGGGCTTGCCACGTGGCGCAGGTCCAGGGTGACCATTCGGGGCGTGTCCCTTCTGTCGGGGTGGTACCCGAGCAGCAACCAGACGCGGCGGAAGGCGTGTTGGTGCTGCTCGGGGCATGACGAACAAGGCCCATCGGGTGGGCGTGGGGTTCGGGGAGGGGTGATGCGGACCGGTGGCCGGGGTGGCTCAGAGCTGAGCGAGGGCGGTGGTGGCCACCGGCAGGGCGACGCCCATGCGGGTTGCGAGCTGGGCGCCGGAGATCGGTGTTCCGTGCTCGGCGTGGTGGGTGTCCGCGATGCGCCGGGCCGCACTCAGCAGCGCGGCGGGCAGGGCCGGGCGAGGGCCGGTGGCAGGGAATTTGGCGACGGCCGGGGCGGAGCCGGGCGCCTTCATCACGGCGGGTGCTTCGGCCGGAGGTTGCACAGGTGTCGCGGTGGTGACCGGCTCAGGGGCCGGGGGCGCGGTCTCGGGAGCGGGCACCGAGGTAGGCACCGGCTCAGTGATGGGCGCGGGGGCTGGGGTGGTTGTGGTGGCGTCCTCCTGGTGTGCGGCGGTGTGGAAGTGGGCGAGGAAGGTGGGGCCGACGTGGCCCCAGCCCAGGAGCAGGAGCGGGGCGACGGTGTCCAGGCAGGCCCGTCCGTAGCGTCCGGTAAGCAGGGGTTCGGCGGTGTTCAGCGCGAGGGTGAGCAGCCCGCACAGGTGCAGCAGCCGGGTGCCGGCCTTCAGCTCCGCCTTGGGGACGCCGCGCAGGGCCAGGTACCGGTGCGCGACCAGGAGGCCGACGACGGACAGGTCCACCATGGGGGCGATCAGCGGCGCGATCGGGCGCGGGACGCCGAGCCGCAGGGCGAGCGCCCAGACGTTGCCGAAGGAGAAGACGAAGGCCAGGACCGCGATGACCGCCATGACCACGGTCACGGTGCGCCGGGTGAACCGTTCCTCCGCCATGCGCGGGACCTCCTCTCGGGGCGTGGGATCGGGGGCGTTCAAGGCTTGGACAGGGGGACGGCCGGGCCGTCCGGTCCTTCGTCGTCGCCGGGGTTCGTCTGGCCGGTGGTGTCGAGGAGGGCGTCCAGGCACAGGGCGGGGTCGGCGGTCAGATGGGAGGTGGCTTCCGCGATGCGGGCGGCGTCGGCGTCGGAGACGTACGGGGTGCGGATGCGGGTGAAGCCGGGGCGGCCCTGCATCGCCATCACCGCGACGCCGACATAGGCGGGGTCCTGCAAGGTGACCGGGCTGGCGTCGGGCCAGTTGCGGATGTCGTCGCCCAGCGCGGCCACCGCGGCTTCCACCGTCTTCTGCGCGAACGACAGCCCCACCGGGCACACGTCCCGGATGAAGGTCGGGATGGCATCCCCGGTGGTCTTCTGGCTGATCAGGATGGTCAGGATGCCGACGCTGCGGCCCTTCTTGACCAAGTCCTCCACCAGCCGGGCGTTCTCCGCCGTCAGCGCGGCCAAACGTTTCGTCTCAGCGTCGCCGCCCTTGTACTCGCGGAAGAACGTGTGCGCCTCATCGATGAGCACCACCGTGAGCGGCCACAGCCGAGAGGGGCCGACGTGCCACATGTTCTTCACGCCCAGCACGTCCCGGATCACCGACGACCGCCGCCGACGCAGCTGAACCAGGCGCTTGAACAGCGCATTCGCCTCATCCAAGTCGTCACCGCAGAACGCGAACATCCGCTTGACCAGGTCCGCGTAGTCGCCCTCTTCGGCCCGCGACACCTTCCCGTCGAAGCCCACGAACTGCACGGCCGCCGACGGCGCGAGGTCACAGACGAACTTGTTGATCCCCGAGGTCTTGCCCGCGCCGGGTGTGCCGGCCACCGTCACGCCGGGCACGTTCGCCAGAGCCACGCACACCGGCGCCGCGTACTCGTCCACCCCCAGTTCCCAGCGCGCCACGTCCTCCGGCGGGCGGCCGGTGGGCCGGTGCCTGGTCGGCGTGGTCAACGGGTCGGAGCGCACGCCCCGGATCACCACCCGACCAGGCCCGTCCGGCAGGACGGAAACCCGCGTGCACCACCAGGCATCCGCTAGAAAGCGTGCCGCCTTCTGGTACTCCTCCAATCCGACCCGCGGTAGCGTCCTGGCCCGCACGATCACCCCGAACCGGTCCGGTGTGACCTTGATCCTCGGAGTCAGCACCCGAGGCGCGGGGGCGGCGCCGTCCTTCTGCGCGGTGATCTGCGCGAGCAGGCCCGGCGTTTTGTCGGTGACCGTCAGCCCGGCCATCCGCGCCAGGCGCACCCAGCCCCAGCGGACCCGGACCGCCTGCCGCATGCTGATCCGTGTGCCCCGGTCGGCCCGCACGTAGCGCACCACGGCCAGCAGCAGCGTCACACCGACCAGCACGGCCGCGAACAGCAGCGCATCCGGTCCGAAATCCGTCACGGCTTCCATGTCAGTCCCCCTCAGTCTCAGATATCAGGCGGAGGACGTCGGCCAGGTCCAGCCCGGCCGCATCCGCCGGGGTCAGGCCGAGCCGTCCGAGTACCGCGCCGGAGGCGGCGAACGTCGCCTTGCCCTCAGTGCCCGGCAGAGGCCGCAGCACATGCAGCTCACGCTGCGGCCCCTGGCTGTCGGGGCCGGTCACTGGGCCGCCTCCGCCCCGACCAGCTCCAGGCGGTTGGCGCGGTAGGCGACGCCGTCGGAGAGCTGACCATTGAAGATCCGCGCCCACGGGGTGGCGAACAGCTCCACCGGCCGCACCATCACGCCCGGCTTCAGCCCGGCCGCCAGGCCCGTCTCCGGGACCGTGATCTTCAGGACCTCGGCCCGGCCGTCCTCCATGAGCATCACGGTCACCGTGTACAGCGATGCGCCGGTCTCCCGGTCGGTGGCGACCTCCCCGGTCTGCTGGTCCTTGATCTTCAGCACCGGCTCGGTGCCCGCGATGCACACCGCCGACGGCAGCAGAGCAACACGGATTCGAGACATGGCCATGCCATCACACCCTCATCGTTCGAGATGGAGTCGCTTGATCGACTCGACGATGACCATAGCGCTACGGCGATACAGATGCAACGCACGCATAGGTGGGACGGTCGATAAGGGCGGTGGTGCGGGCGTGTGCAGCAGGCGCTACGGACGCTACGGTTGGCCCATGACCCTGCCCCTGGACGACGACCCGCGGCCCCCCTACCTCCAGGCCGCCGAAGTGCTGCGGGCCGCCATCCTGAGCGGCGAGCTTCAGCCCGGTGAGCGCCTGCCGTCGGCGCGCGATCTCCAAGAGCGGTTCGGTGTCGCCAGCTCCACCGTCCAAAACGCCCTGCGTGTCCTGAGACAGGAAGGGCTCGTCTACTCCGTCCTCGGCCGGGGCAGCTACGTCAGCCTGCCCCTCGACCAACAGGACACCGAAGAAAAGGACAGTGCCGAAGGCGCGGCAGGAGACGGCCCCTTCCCTCCTGGGTGGCGTTCGGCCCGCGCAGAGGACAACCGCCCCCCCTTCGTCCGGACCGCGGACACCCTGCGCGAAGAGATCAAGGAAGGGTTCTTCCCCCCGGGTAGCAAGCTGCCCTCCGCTCGTGAGTTGCAAGAGCGATTCACCATCGCCAACTCCACTGCGCAGAACGCCCTTCGTCTTCTCAAGAGCGAGGGGCTGATCTACGCCGTCAAAGGACGCGGCGTCTTCGTCCGCACCGCCCCGACACCCGGCAAGAACTACAGCTCCAAGGTTGTCCAGCACCTCCAGCGCGAGGAGGTCGAACGCCAGGCCCGTAGGACCGCCGGCGAATTCGCGCACCTCTCCGACGCCGAGCTCAAAGCGCTTGCCGACCAAATCCACGACGAGCTCAACCAGGCCCGCACGGCGTACCAAGCAGCGGTTGAGAAAGGCCGGAAGATCACCCGCGAACTGGCCCGCCGTGGCCAACTCGCGCCACCGCTCCACGACGATCCCGCAGCCGCCCGCAAGGAACTCGAAGACAGACTCGCCGACGCGAAGAAGCGCCGCCAGCAGGGCCCCTGACGACCAGGCTGACAGCTCGGCCAGTGGGTGAGCTGTTCAGAGTTTCTTTACTTGATCAAGGCGGCCCGCTGGCGCGGCCCGCGCGCGCTCCGGCCCTGCGGGGCCGCCGCCCGCTCCTGTCTCCGCCCCGCGGGCGACGGCCCCGCCGATCCGGGCGCGCAACAGCCAGGACAGCGAACCACCTGGGGCGCTGCCCCAGACCCCGGCCTTCCCTCTGAGGGGCAGGGGGCCGACTTACGAGTGCGGCTTCGTCGTGGTGTGAGGTCGTGGGGCGCGGGAGGGGTCCCTCGCCGCCCGGTCACCGGAGGCGTACCAGGAACCCCCGGGGGCCGCCAAGGCCGAGCGCACGCGTCACGATGTGAGCCTTGGCGGCCCCCGGGGAACCCTGGCACGGCGAAGCTGCCCGACCGACGAGGGACCCCTCCCGCTCAGGCCCCGATCCTGCCGGAGTTCCGGCCGGCCACGTGGTGGGGCACCCCTGTGGGTGGGTGTCCGCCGGATCGCCCCCGGTTGATGGGCCGGCCGGGCGTACCGTGGAGTGGGAGGTGGTGAGTTGATGATTACGGAGCTGGCCGACAACGTCCGCAAGTACCGGCGTCGCGCGGGGATGAGCCAGGAGGAACTGGCCCACGCCGCGGGTGTTCGCCGGGCACGGTACGCAAGGCCGAGCAGGGCGGCACCATCCGCATGGAGACCTTGCACACGCTTGCCCGCGCGCTTGGGGTGACCACGGCTGCCTTGATGGCGTCCGATGCCCCGGAGCCCGTCGGGCGGACCGAGGAGCCGAACCGCGTCAACCTGATCCAGCTCCGCGCCGCCCTCACCCCGGCCGTCGGGCTCGTGGACTAGGACGCCGAAGCCGTGGGCGAGGAACCGAACCTGCGCACCTTCCGGCGGACCCTGCAAGACGCACGGGTGCTGTACTTCTCCGACAGCTACAAGAGCGTCGCGGCCCAACTGCCGGGCCTGCTACGTGATGCCGCACAAGCCGTCGCCTACTACGACAGCGGGGACGAGCACCGGCAGGCTCTGCTGGCGCGCGCCGAGGCACTGCGTCTAGCCGGCACCTACCTCACCCAGGTACGGCAATACGACATCGCGTACGCCGCTGTGCGCGGCGCCATCATGGACGCCCGCCAGGCCGGAGACCTGCTTGCGGCAGGCTCCGGTGTCGGCTGCATGTGCTGGCTGCTGGTGCGCCAGGGAAGGTTGGATGAGGCGGAACAGGTCGCCGCCCAAAGCATGGACGCGGTGGAGCCGAAGATCACCGGGGCCGAGCCGGACCACTACGCGGTGTGGGGCGGCCTGGCGATGGAGGCCGCCGCCGCAGCCGCGAGGAACAACCGTCCCGACGACGCGAAGGCGTACCGCCAAGCCGCCCGGGTCGCGGCAACCGCAGTCGGGACGGCACATCGCAACGTCTCCCGGCACTGGTCCGTCTTCGGACCGGTCACCGTCGCCGTCAAGGCACTCGAAGACTCCCTGGTCATCGGCGACGCCCGCGCGGTGGTGCGCAAGGCAGGCGAGCAGGAGGAGCTGTCGCCCAAGGCGTGGAAGCGCCTGGGCAGGCCCAGCACCAACGACGGGAACCGCTTCACCCTCGATGTGGCGCGCGCCCACACCCGAACCGGAGGCCTGTCCGCCGCTATGGACGAGTTGACCCGCGCCAGGGAAGCCGCACCACAGTGGCTGCGGCACCAGAACAGTGCCACCGAGACCATGCAGGAGATCCTGGGCAAGCGCAAGCGCACCCTCACGACGGAGATGCGGGAAATGGCCGACTACCTGGGCGTTGTCGGGTAGCTGCCACGCAGCGTGGCAGTTCGCGAACCAAGGGTCGCGAACTGCCATGTCTCCTTACTGGGGTGACGATTCGTCAGTGCCTACGGTCGGTGTCTCCACTATCAGTGACCCAGGCCGGGGGTGCCCAGTGAGCAAGCCCAGGAGCGATGCCGACCGCATGCGTCGCAGAGAGCTGCACGACGCCGCGTCGGGTGGAGGAGGCCCCCGCTTACTGCCGTGGACCAGCCCGGAGGGGAAGCCCTGCTACCTGAGCACCGACGGCCGGGGCTACCTCTCCACTCTCGCCGACAGCATCGAGACGGTACAGCTCAGCATGGGCCAGGAGCTGCTGGAGTACGCCCGAGAAGCCACGGCTTCCGGAGTGCCAACTCTGTCGGCCACCGAATACCGTTGGCTGGCCCGCCGGTTGACCGAGGCCCTGGCGGACGCGCTCCGGGTAGCCGACTCGCGCGGGCAGCGCCTCCCGGACCCGGAAGAGGCGGACGAAAGTGCCTGAATCTGCGGACGCCGACGCACCGGTCCGCGACTCAGCACGGGGGCGCTATCGCTTCCGCGAGTACCGCGTGACCACCGTCCCCGACCCCCTGGCACTGCCGGCCTTCACAGCGCTCTGCGTCACCGGCGAGGAAAGCAACTGCGGTGCCACATCCGGCACCCTGCACACTCCGGACGAGCTGACGCATTGGATCGCCAGACACTGCGCCCAGACCGGCCACCAGCACTACGAGCGGACCGTCCGAGCCATACTCCGTGCCGAGCCCGGCGCGTGGCAGTAAAGTCCCCCTGCGCCGACATCTCCGCCAGCGGCAGCACCGCCGTACGCTCCGCGCTCCTGACGGCAGTAGCGACGGCAACACCCACGGATTCCCCCGCACAACCACGGACACCAGCGGAACCCGAAACCGCCGCTGATCTGCGAATACGCAGATAGAGAGGGGCCGCGTAGCACACGTACTATGTGCTCGCCGGTACCACGCCGGTGCTCGTGCACAACTGCGGGACCGGTGAGATTTCTGACAAGGTCATGAATGATCACATCCTTCCTCGCCACTCACTAGAGCTTGATCACTTGCATCCGGAGTTCGCGGACAAGAGTAAGTTTGCCGAAGGAGTCACACCGACTCAGATCAGGCAGTGGGCGAAGGACGCCATGAAGGCGCCCATGGATAAGATCAGCATGAACAACGGCGCGCACCGCCATTTGTACGATGTCGGTGAAGAGATCGGCTTCGATGGAGAGGCGCACGTTGCGGTGTGGATCGAGAATGGTCAAGTGACCAGCGTGCATCCGGAGGTCCCGTAGGATGATAAGTGTGCAGGTCAGGGCCGAATCGGGTGAGATCTTGCAGCGGTGCTTGAGTGCAAGTGCTGGCAATTTCTTTCAAGCCGACAGTGTCGCCTATCCGCTGCTGGCTCATGTTGTCCCGTGGGCTGATACGGCCTTCAATCGAAGCCAGGTCGCCGCACTCGCTGCGGAGATCGATCGATATGAGGCGGATGCTGCGGTGAATCTCAACGGAGAGTCATTTGACTGGCTGCGTCAGATGTGTGAGGCAACTACCGAGGAGCCACACCGAATGCTTTGGTTCGTCGGTGACTAGGTAGCTGGTTCTGGGTTTCCAGAACTGTACCCAGAAGCCCCGCTGCAATTTCTTGCAGCGGGGCTTCTGGGCGTTTTGACGGCAGTAGTTGACGGCAACGTCAGTGGACGGGCGCTGCACAAAGCGGCGGGTCGTCACCGTCGTCGGGTTCGGCGGCCTCGGAGGGTTTGCCGAGCGTGCGGCTGAGGAGGTCGATGGCCTGGCGCTGGAGTCGGAGGCGGACGTGTAATGGTGACGTCGGGTATTGGAACTGTCCGAATGCCCTTGCGGTCAGAGTGGGGCGAGGATCATGAGGACCTCGTCGCGGGTGTCGTG
>NZ_JBFBIR010000092.1:0-24085 GCF_040685715.1 Kitasatospora sp. NPDC088264 | reverse complement strand
CTCGACCCCTGGCACACCCTCCAACGCTACTGGCACGCCTGGTCGCAAACGCCCCCGCCACCCGAACTCCAAGCCCTCATCACCTCGTTGGCCACTGGCCGAGCCCTTGATCTCTACTTACGGGTTTAACAAACCACCGGTAAGCCACCCGGCGCCAGCACCAAACCCGCTGCCGCGAGGAAGTCCTCAAGGCTGATGACACCGCCGTCGGTGCCGTCGTCCCATTCGACGAGGAGCCCCGAGAGGCCCTCGTTCCAAGAGTCCGGCGTGTCGGCATCATCCTCAGGCCCAGGATGCCACTCGACGCAGCCCTCACCATGCCGGTATCGGAGATACAGGTACTGACCGTCTGCCGTCCAGGCATCCCACTGCAACGGGTAGGCAGAACATGGCTGCGTAGTTGCGGACCGAGAGCACCTGTTGGTGCGAGATGGCAGCACAAGGCGATGGTTGGAGCCCCGAGTGTCGATGAGAAGTGGCAGCGGTTCTGGCGCGTCGGGGGCGCGAGAATGTCCCAACGTGCCGCGCCACCCCGACGGGTGGCGCGGCACCCCAGTCAGGACGGATCGTCCTCCGTGGCCGTGGTGATGACGGTGGGCGGGATGCTGTCGGGCAGTGGTGTCCGTTCGCCTCCGTCCTCCTCGGTGAAGGCGCGCACGCCGGCCCCGCCGGGGAACTCGCCGGTCACGTAGTGGTCGGTGCGGAAGCCGAGCGAGGCCCGGGGGCCGAGTTCGGTGCCGTCCGCGCGGACCGGGACGAGTTGGTGGTGCTCCATCCACAGGCAACCGGAACTGCGCGGCGGCACGGCCAGCCCGTACGTCCTGGTCACCTCGTTCATCACGGTCACGCTCCGGCGCCTCTCGTAGCCCAGTTCGACGGTCGCCGACACCGAGTACGTGGTGGTTCCGGAGACGCCCATGCCGAAGGGCTTCGCGGACACCTCGATGCCGACCGCCACGCCAACGCTGATGCCGGTGGTGACGTTGAAGGCGGTGCTGTCCTCCCGGCTGACACCGGTGGTGACGGCCTCCGACTGCTCCTGCTGCACCGTCCCGTTGCGGTTGTCGCGGAACAGGGCGACGTCGAAGCGCCGGAGGCGGCGGATCCGGTAGAACGGCGAGTTGCGGATCTGCCAGTGCGCGTCGCGGACCGGGTCCTCGACCATGAAGTACGGCACGGTGACCGTGCGGTCGGTCACCGTCGTCTGCGCGGGCGGCCGGTCGAACGAGGTCAGGCGTGGCACACCCGGCCCGGGACGCCTCTCCACGACCGCCGGCAGGTCCAGCACCCAACCGGTCGGCGTCGACGACGGCCGGTCGGCCGTGAACACCGCCGTGAATCCCCCAGGCGGCACCAACAGCCGCTCCTCGGTGTCCTGGTTCGACTGCTGTGGCGCCACGACCGACCACAGCCGCATGTTCCCGCTCTCCAGCAACCTGTCGCCGAACTCGCCCCGTCGGACGTACAAGCGCCCGTTGTGCTCCCGTTTGACGCACACCACCGGGAAAGAACCAAAATCGGGATGTGGAGCGTTGGTGGCGACGATGTCGCCGAGGGCGATGTAGCCGTCCGGGGGGACGGGCCGCCAGATCCCGACGGAGACATCCTGGGGCAGGTCGCCGATCCGGTCGTAGCGCACGGGTGGCCGGAGCATGCTCCGGTCCGCCGAAAGGTCCCGCAGGAGCAGTGCGGCACCGTCCCGGGGGAGGCCGCCGGCGGTGAGGGGCGGCCCGAAGTGGTGCGCAGCGCGACCCCAGCCGTCGCGCATGGGCTCGTTCGCGGCGTAGATCGCGGAGTCGTGCCGGACGCCAGGCATGACGTTGGGCCAGACCCGGCGGATGTCCGGAGTGAAGCGCAGTTCTAGATCACCGTAGCGTTGGGTGGTCACACGGACCTCTCTCCTCGCTCAGAACCGTCACCTGACCCTAGGCCCTCCCTCCCGCCCTTCAGGAAGGGAAGAACAGGCCATGTGCGAGTCGGCCACCGGCCGTCTCCCGGCCCGCCGCCGCTGGGGGCGGCGTACCCAGGAACCCGACGCGGTACTTGCGCTGCAACGCGCGGCCGGACAGGCCCGCGCGAGCATCACGGCGGATCGCCGCGTACAGATCGACCTTGGACTTCGGCAGCACCAGGGACCCCTCGTCGTGCAGAGCACAACCATGGCCCCGAGGCAAGCACCCGAGTGCTCTCAAAACTCGGTACTCACGTACAAAGCCACAGAACACGTCTGCACAACCCGAATCAGCTTCCGAACCTCATCCGTATCCATCCGACGATGGTCGCGCAGCAGCAGATCTCTGGCAATCGGCTTCAGGCCGCCGCCACAGGCGCCCCAAGCAGCAGCCAGAGCACGCCATCAATGATCGGCCTGACAGCTCCTAGAGGGCGGGCTGTCACTCGCCAGTGTCGTACGGGTCGCGCAGAGGCCGTCGGGCGTTGAACAGCACAAGGGCGTGGAGGATCAGGCCCAGGGCCCCGATCTGGTCCTCCACGCCGTCTCAAGTCCACCGTGGTGGACTTGAGACGGAAGCCGACGAAGCGGGTGGAGGGCCTGGCCAGCTACCGGGGCAGCTTCGCGGTGCGCTCCGGGTAAGCGGTTCCGACGTAGCGCATGGCGGTGTCTTCGGTGATGCCGAAGAGCCGCATGAGCTTGAGCGGGTCGCCGGTGGCGAAGGCTTCGTCGAGGATCCGGTCCTGCCGGAGCCTGTCGAGGGTCTGCCCCTTGGGCAGGACCCCCTGCATGGTGATCCGGTGCACGGCCGGGTGGTCCGGATCGAGGGCGGTCTTCTGGGTGACCAGCAGGTGGGGATTGACGCTGGTGGGCCAGCGCTGGTGGCGGTAGGTCAGCCAGTCGGCGGCAAGGCGGTGGTGAGCCCCTCCAGGTAGAGGGTGTGCCGCCGCAGGCCGCGGCGCAGTTCGAGGGTGCTGCGGGCGAGGTTGAGGTCGGCGGTGAGTGCGGTGCGCTTCTCTGAGGCGGGGACTGCGTGGATGGCGGCCAGGGCGATGGCGAGGCGTGCGAACGGGGTGGCGGCCTGGTCGAGCACGCCAGCCAGCAGGTCGGAGGGGACCGGACGTGGAAGGCCGGTCACGTCGCCCACGGGCAGGTGGCGGGCCAGGTCGCGGAAGACCAATCGCTCGCGCTTGAGCGCCCGGAACAGGCTGCGCAGTGCGATGGCGAGCTGGCGTCGGGCGGTACCGCCGAGGCTGTCCAGCGCGTCCTGGAGGTGGTCCGCGGTGACTCCCGAAGGGTCGTCATGCCGCCCGCCGTCCACGCGGTGAGGACCGGCCGCAGGTAGCCCAGGTAGCTGCGGATGCTCTCCCAGCTACGCGGTTCGTTCTCCCGGGGACCCCGGCCGCGCAGCACTGCGCCCATGCGCCGACCTCCTCAGCGACGGGTCGCGGCAGTGTGGCCAGCACCCTCTCGATCCAGACCAGGTCGCGGTCGCGGTGCATCCCGGGATCGTCGACGAGCAGGCCGCGAGCGCGCAGGAACTGGCAGACGGGCTTGGCCGCGAGGTGCTCGTCCAGGCGGGCCAGGTCGTGGACGTCCCGCTCGTGGAAGGCGTTCTCGACTCCGAGCCAGTAGGCCAGGATCGTGAGGGTGCGGATGTTCTTGCGGAAGCCCGACTCCTTCTGGTCGCGGCGAAGCTCGGCGAAGTCCTCCACCAGCGCGGTGGCCGCACCGGTCAGCGGCAGTTCGCCCCAGGGCCGACTGCGCAGCCGGGCCAGCACCGGGGACCAGTCGCGGCGCATCGTGAACAGGGCCTCCTGCCCCCGGCAGAGCGTCGTCGCGGGCGTCGCGTCCACGGGCACCGGCCAGTGCTCGCCGGCCTTCGGCTGCGGGCCCGGTCCGCCCGGGCCGGTAGGCAGGTGGATCACCAACTGCGTGGCGGCAGGCACGCTCAGGTCGTCGCGGTGAGGGTGGCAGGCGCGGCAGTGGCCGGCGCCCAGCGCAAGCCCTTCGCGGCGGCAGCGCGCGCACTGTCCCGGCTGCCGGTGGCGGCGTCTGCTCCAGTTCCGGCACGGGTCGCAGCGAAATGCCGCGTGCTCGCCCCCGGGCATCCAGGTGTTGCAGTCGCGGCACGAGCGCGGTGCGAGCCGCGGGTCGGGAAGGGACTCGTCGGCCAGCAGGCCGGCGCCCAGGAGGACCAGGCAGACCACGTCGGCGAACTTCGGCAGCTCCCTCAGCAGCCGCCCTGAGGTGGGCTTGGCGCCTTCGGCCTCGCGCACCGCCAGGGCGAGCCGGACCATCTCGGCGACCTGGCAGCGCCAGGCGTTGCTCATGCGGCGCTCGGCCACCAACGCCAGCAGCGCCGGTTCGGCCCGGTCCCAGCCGGACAACTGCCGGACAACTGCCGGACGGCGATGGCGCGGGCCGTATCGCGAGTGAGGGTGCGCGCCATGGTGAACAGGGGAATCTGGCCCCACGCCTGCGGCTCCAGCACGGCCGACTGGTCGGGCCCGACCGTGCGCTGCCTGTTCAGCTTGCGCTTCCACCCGGAGTTCACCCAGCGCCCGCCGCCCTCAAAGCGCACGATCTTGCGGGCCTGGGCCGCGTAGCGGTGTGTGCCGACGATGAGCTGGAGCGGGCGCGGCCGGGCACCCGGGACGCCCAGGGCCCAGGGATGAGAGCTGCCATGGCACCGTGCCGTAGTACTCGCAGACCTCGATCACCGGCTTGATCAGCCCGTCCAGGGTCTTCGGCTCCAGGCCGGCCGCGTCGCGTGCCCACTGGTACTCGGACAGGGTGTCGAGGAAGAAGCTCTCCTCGTCCTGCACCGAGATCCGGGCCTGGCGCCGCCGCTGGAGCGTGACAACGTCCGCCAGGCCGGACTCGACCGAGACCGCCGCCGGGTCGACCGGGACGGCCGAGTCCGGGGCGGGCCGCACGAGCGTCAGCACGCGAGTTTCGGAATCTGCCACGAGCCAGCAAATTACGGGACACACTGACAGATTCTGCGAGTTACCGCTGGAATCTCACACGATCGAGCGACGCCCCGGTAACCCCGCTCCTACCTGCTGAGATGCCGCGATGGTGCTCGCGAGCAGCCAGCGGGAACCCGCTCGTACTCCACTAGGCCTGCACCTCGGCGGTCGCTTCTCCCTAGACGGCGACGACTCCCCAATCCCGGACTACTACCGCGGCTCCAGCACGAGCGTCCTCAAGCAGCTCGCCACCCTCCTCGGCACCGGCGGGCCCGGCCTTTCCGACGAGGCCCTGCCGCGCGTGCAGGCGTGGTGGACCTGGCGTCTGGCCGCCGTGACGAGCGCGACCGAGCCGGACGGGCGCACCGAGCTGATCGACACCCTCCCGGCCCTAGCCGCCAGCGGCCGCTTCCCAGACGAGTGGATCCTCCAGCAGTTCCACGTCCTGCTGGACGCCAGCGGCTAAGAAGTCATCTCATTTGGGGATCCTCCGGAGGCAAATGAGGGCTGCGGCGATGCTGGCGAAGGCGGCGAAGTGGTCGGCCTTGCGTTCGTAGCGGCGGTGCAGTCGACGGAAGCCGCCGAGCCAGGCGACGGTGCGCTCGATGACCCAGCGGTGGCGGCCGAGGCTTTGGGAGGACTCGACGCCTCGGCGGGCGATGCGGGCGGGGATCTGGCGTCGTCGCAGGCAGGAGCGGATGAAGCGGTGGTCATAGGCTTTGTCGCCGTGCAGCTTGCCGGGCCTGCGTCGCCTCGGTCCGCGCCGCGAGCGGATCGGCGGGATCGCATCGACGAGCGGGATCAGGGCCTGGCTGTCATGGACGTTGGCTCCGGAGATCGCCAGCGACAGAGGCAAACCGGTACGTTCCGTCAGCAAGTGGATCTTCGACCCGTACTTGCCCCGATCGACAGGATTCGGACCCGTCAACTCCCCTTTTTCAGAGCCCGCATGTTCACCGAGTCGACGGCGCACCGCGACCAGTCCAACTCGCCCCGCGCGCCGAGCTCGTCCAGGACGACCCGGTGGAGCTTGGCCCACACTCGAGCCCTGCTCCACTCGGTGAAGCGGCGATGGGCGGTGGGCCCGGACGGACCGAAGCAGGGCGGAAGTTAAGCCCAGGTGCATCCCGAGGTGGCCACGAACACGATCGCCGCCAGCACTTCGCGGTCCCCGTATCGGCGTCGGCCACCGCCCTGCGGCCGACTCGGCGCCGCCGGCACCACCAACTGGAACAGCTCCCACAGCTCATCCGGCACCAAGCGCTCCACGATCGTCACGCGAGCAGCCTACAAGGCCAAATGAGATCACTTCTAACTGCGCACCGACTCCACGACGTTCACCTACCTCACTCGCGCCGCCGACGCCCACACCGAGCAGGTCCTGCTCCTCCTCAAAGACTGGATCATGACCCTCGGCCCCTACGACCAGACGCCCCGCTACCGGGAAGCCGACATCCGCACTCTACTGCGCACCGGTCTGGCCGATCCGAAGTGGGCCCAGTTGGCGGAAGAGATCATCAACCGCGCAGCGACCCGAGGGCACAGCCAGTTCCGCGGGCTCCTCCAGGCATCTGGAGACGCCAGCGAGTAGGCCGCTGAACCTGAGCGGGAGGACGGTTGAGACCGGCGGTCGGGCCAAGCCAGTACCCACGGCGGTGCGAGCGTGGTCTCGACGTCGACCTGGATGTCGCCTGGGAGCACACGCTCACCGTGATCCCGTAAGGACCGAGTTCCCGCCCCGGATCTGGCTGAACGGTCGGGGCTGCGAGCCCCGGGCGTACCGCGTCTGGGCGCGCAGGACGCCGGGCGGCCTACGCGGCATCGCCCTTTCTGAGGGAGGTCATGGGCTCACCCTGCCACGCCGCGTGCCGACGCGCTCCCGGGTTTCCCGGCCGGGAAACCCGGGAGCGTGGACTGCGGACTACTGGCTACGGGCTACGGGTTGGGGATGCTGCAGTTGCTGTCCTGTGGGCCCGCCAGGGAGGCGCCGTTGGAGTAGTCGTGCTGGGTGCTGTAGGCGGGGCAGATCTGGTCGAGCGACGCGATGGCCGTCCAGATGTCCGGGGAAGTGGCGTGGATGTTGACGTAGCCGTAGACGTCCTTGCTGCTCTGGTCCCCGATGGTCGCCTGACCGGTGTAGCCGTTGCTCGCCATCAGGTACACCTTGACCTGGGAGCCGTTTCCCTGGAAGCCGCCGGACCACTGAAAGTGGGCGATCGCCGTCCGGCTACAGCTGTCGTACTGCTGCTCGACCTGGCCGACGTAGACGCCATTGTTGTAGATGTTGCCCGGGAGGCCTTGGTCGCTCACCCCGCAGGCGAGACGCGGGGCCGGGGCGGCCGAGGCGTCGGTGCTCATCGTGAGCGCGACGGTCGCCGCAAGGGTGACCGTGGCGACGGCGTGGCGAATACGCATTGGGTGTTCCCCCTGGAGTCGGTCCCACGGCCGGAGCGGCCGGGGTTCGAGGGGAGCGTAGGCAGGCGCCGAGGAGGCGACGTAGGCACGTTCAGGACAAAGCCCTTAGTTGGGGCGCTAGTTGAGAGGGATTTACCATTCCGCTGGCGGACGGATGACGGGAGTTGGGATCCCGGCCACCCGCCCGTCGCGTAGCCCTACGCCCCGGCGGGGCGGGTGAAGCCGTAGGAGCGCTCGACCTTGGCGACGCGGAGGGAGCAGGCGGGCCCGGACGGCCTGGGCCTGGCGTGGGAGCGGCGCTGGCGATCGTTCCCGCGGCTGCTGGTGGTCCTGGCCGGCGTGGCGGCGGCCGGGGTTCGCGGCGCGGTGGCGGACCTGTGGCTGACCGCCGAGGAGAACCCGGCCACCGCCGAGCTGCTCACCGCCGAGCCGCCGCAGCGCGCGAGGTCGAGGTGGGAGCCGCAGCAGGGACTGCTGCGGTCCGGTCAAGGTCGTAGCGCACGGCGCGGGTGCGCAGAGCGGGCCTGGTGATGCCGCGCAGGGCGTCATGGTAGGCGTGCTCGATGAAATGCCAGCCGCGGAGGACGAGGCGGTGGTCAAGTTCGCGGTGGCGCTGGAGGAACTACTGGTAGAAGACACTGTTCCGGGAAGAGACGGTCATGGTGACCTGTTGTCCGTCGACGACACGCAGGCCGCCGTAGACCCGGGTCTTCTCCGGGCCGCGGCTGCAGTCCAGCTCAGCCTTACGGGACCTTCGTCACCGCGACGCCGTTGACGAACACCGTGACGTCCTGCGGCGCCCGGCGCAGGATCTGCAGGACGTCGGGGGGCATCGGCCCGGACCAGGTGACGGAGACGACTTGGTGCTCCTCGTCGACGGTGACAGACGGAGCCGGGCCGGTCTGGTGGTGCTCGTGGGCGAGTTGCCGGACGAAGTCGCCGAAAGGCACAACGGGGGGCGGGTCGGGCAGGGTGAGCGGCTGGTGGGTGTTGTGGACGACGATCTGGCCAGGGAAGGCCTCCTCGAAGGCATGCTGGGCCCTGGCCTGGTCGCCGATGACGCCCGCGCGCACCCGGTGGTCGGGCATCTGGTCGACCATGTAGACGGCGAAACCGTCGCCCCGGACGGTGCGGGCGTAGCGGTCGGCTCCGGGGTGCGCACGGTTGCCTTGTTCGATGCCGGGATCGAGGTGACAGGTGTGGAGGGTGACGTGGCGTCCGGTGGCTTTCTGGAGTTCGCGGCTGGCCTTCTGGTGGTCGCCGATGATGTCCGCGTCCAGGCCTTCGGCGGTGAGGCCGATGTTGCAGACGTGGTAAGTGTTGCCGCCCATGCGGGAGGCCAGGGTGAGGATTTCGTCGTCGCCGGGGTGGGTGGTGGCGGCGGCGAGCATGGTGATGGTGGCGCCGATGCCGACGGCGACCGCGGTGGCGGTGGCGGTGAACAGGGTTCTGGTGGTACGCCTCATGCGAGTGAGATCCCGAACTTGTTGGTGATGGCGCCGATCGGCGCGTAGGAGACCCCCGAGTAGCAGGTCGGCTTCCAGCCGGCGGCGGTGTCGGTGCCCCACTTGCAGGCGACGGGCTCTCCGGCGGATCCGACGATGATGCCCTTGGCGGCCGAACAGCGTCGCCCACCGGGTAGGGGGCAAGGACAATCGGTGTCGGCACTCCGGCCGACCGACTGACGGATCGCCACAAACACACTCTGTCAAACGGGTTCGGCACCCGACGCCGCCGCGGTGGACGTCTCCGGCCAGGAGGCGTCCACCGCGGGCGGCGGGGCAGGACCAGCGCGACGATCTCCTCCCTGGGGCCGGCTGCCACGGACGAGACGACGTCACCCAGGAGCGCGCTGCCTCCGCTGCCGCCACACTGCGGTGGACGCCGTCCGGCCGGAACACGATCACCGCTTCGGCCGGACGGCGCGCGGGAAGCCGGGCGTAGTACGCCAGTTGTAGATCGCGACCTTGCCCATTGGCGGCCCCCAAGGGCCAGTCGGGACACCAAGCTGCCCGTCCCGTTGGTGACAGGGCGAAGCCATTCTGCGGGGTGCCCCGTACCAGCAGGATGGTGATCACCGGCGCGGGGCGAGGACGACTCCCCCGGACGAACGCCGTGCCGACGGGGTTCGCGGTAGGTAGAGGCTCCGTATCCGGACCCGCCCGTACCGCGCCGATGCTCCGCCGCGCACAGCCGGGCGGACGACAACCGGCCTGCTCGCAGGATCGTCCGGAGTCCGGCCGGGCTCGACGCGGACAACCTCGGATCCCGCTCTTCCCCCTCTGTTGTCCGCGGCCACCTCGGGTTGTCCGCCACTCACCTGGGCCTTCACGCCCTCCTGTAGACGGACAATCACTGCGGATCCCACGCTGGAGATTCCACCGGCTCTCAGAAGGGAGTTCCTTTGACACACAGCCTCGACCCGGCCGACATCGTCGTCGTGCGCGCTCCGGACGTGGAAACGGCCATCACGCCCGATGACATCAGCTTCGGGCCCGCGGACGACAACAACAACAACGACTCCGGTCATAAGGACTTTTTCATCGACGACACCGACTGACCTCGCCTGAGCAGAGCCCGCCCGAGAAGTCTCACGGGCCGGGGAGGGGCCGCGCTCCCGGCGCGCCCCCTCCCCGAAGGACAGCAAGAACGCCAAGGAAGACATGGCTGCCGGTTACCGCGTCAGCAGAGCCGGCCGACCTCTGTTAGGAGACACGAGATCTCGATGACTTCTCTGACGGACCGGGTGGGGGCCGAGCCCGAAGACGGGCCTTCCTTCGGCCTCTCCCGCCTTCTCCACCCGGTCTCCCTTCCGACGTTCCGCGACGAGTACTGGGAGCGGCGGCCACTGCACATCCCGAGGAACGACCCCGAGCACTTCGCGGATCTCCTGACGCTCGACGACGTGGACCGGGTGCTGGGCCAGTCCGGTCCGGACTTCGGGAACGTCCGGGTCATCCGCGAGGGCAAGGAGACCCCGGTGTCCGAGCTGGGCGCCCCCGGCCGCAACATGACCGCCAGCCGGCTGGAGGCGCTGTACGAGCGGTACCGGTCCGGCTCGACCGTCATCCTGAACGCCCTCGAACGCCGCTGGGAGCCGTTGGCGCGCTTCACCTCGATGCTGAGCGCCGAGGTCAACGCCAGGTTCCAGGTGAACGTGTACCTCACCCCCGGCGGGCAGGCCCGCGGATTCGACCCGCACTACGACAGCCACGACGTGATCGTGATGCAGGCGTACGGCAGCAAGCGCTGGCGGCTGTACGGGGCACCGTACGCGCTGCCGTTGGAGGGTCAGAGGTACGACCACTCCGGCGAGGTGCCGGAGGTCGAGGAGGAGTTCGACCTCCAGCCGGGCAGCCTCCTCTACCTGCCCCGTGGCACCATCCACGCCGCGACGTCCAACGACGCCGCGTCGATGCACCTCACCTTCGGTGTCCACCCGGTCCTTATACCCGCGCTGATCAGCGACGCGGTCCGGGAGGTCTTCGAGGGGGACGAGCGGTTCCGCAGGAGCATGCCCATCGGATTCGCCAACGACAAGCACCTCCAGGAGCAGGCCGAGGACGTCTTCGCCGAGCTGATCGATGCGCTCGCCGCCCGGCTCTCGCCCCAGGAGATGACGGCCAGGGCCGTGAAGCAGACGACCTCGCTCGCTCCGGTGACGCTCCGCGGTCACCTGGGCGACCTGGAGAGCCTGCCGCGGCTGAACCTCGACACCCGGGTGCGGCGTCGTCCGGGTCTGCGGTGGAGCGTGGCACTCGGCGAGGAGGTCGTCGAGCTCGAGTTCCACAGCAAGACCATCCAGCTGCCGGTCCACGTGGCCGATGAAGTCAGGTTCGTGACGGAGAGCGACGGTCAGGGGTTCACCGCCGGCTCGATCCCCGGCGGCCTGGACCAGCCGGGCTGCCTGCTGCTCGTGCGCACGCTGGTCCGCGAAGGATTCCTCACCCTGTCCTGACGGACGGACGGACGGACGGGTGCCGGGCCGGGCCGGGCGGCGCCGGCCGGTCCGGCATGACGACTCACGCAGATCCTCCCGGTGCCCCGGCCCGCGGGCCGGGGCACCTGACGGACGCGTCCGACGGAGAGAAGGGAGGAGCCCCGTGGCCGGAGAACGGAAGAACAGGCGGCACGCTCCACTGGTCAGAGCCATGGGCCTGTTCGTGCCGCACCGGCTCCGGCTCGGCGCCGTGCTGCTGCTGGTCGCGGCCGGATCGCTGGCCGCGATCGCACCGCCGTTCATGCTGCGGCAGATCTTCGACGTCGCGCTGCCCCAGGGCCGGCTCGGACTGCTGACCGGGCTGGCCGCCGGGATGCTCGCCCTGGTGGTGGCCAGCACGTCCGCCGGAGTGCTCCAGGCCTACCTGTTGGTCACGCTGGGGCAGCGGGTGATGGACGACCTGCGCACCGCGGTCTACACGCATCTGCAGCGGATGTCCCTGTCCTTCTTCACGGCGACCCGCACGGGCGAGGTGCAGTCCCGGATCGCCAATGACATCGGAGCCATGCAGTCGACGGTGACCGGCGCGGCCGCCACGATCGTCGCCAGTGCCACCACGGTGGTGGCCACGTTGCTGGCGATGCTCTCCCTGAACTGGCAGTTGACGGCGGTGTCCCTGGGGGTGCTCCCGTTCTTCGTCGGGATCAGCCGCAGGGTCGGCGCGGAGCGGCGCGGGATCGTCGAGCAGCAACAGAGCCTGCTCGCCGTGATGTTCAGCCTGATCGAGGAGTCGCTGTCGGTCAGCGGCTTCCTGTTGGGCCGCACGATGGGGCGCACCGACACGCTCGTCAAGGAGTTCGCTGGGCGGTCGCGGGACCTCGCCGATCTGACCGTCCGGTCCTCGATGGCCGGACGATGGCGCCAGTCCATCATCTCGATCATCGTGGCCGCGATGCCGATAGCGTTCTACTGGACGGCCGGAATCGTCGGTGGGTACGGTGGCCCGACCATATCCGTGGGTACCGTCGTCGCGTTCACCGCTCTCCAACAGGGCCTCTTCGGGCCGGTCATGACCCTGTTGCAGACCGGCATCGGCATCCAGAGCTCCATGGTCCTGTTCGACCGGGTCTTCGAGTACCTGGACCTCGAGGTCGACGTCGCGGAGCCCAGGGATCCCGTTCCGCTCACCGGGCGCCACGGACACGTCCGCTTCGAGCAGGTGAGCTTCTCCTACCCGGCTTCGGGGCCCGTCCTCCGGGGGGTCGACTTCGATCTGCCGGCCGGTGAGAAGCTGGCGGTCATCGGCGCCACCGGCGCGGGCAAGACCACCCTCGGCCATCTGGTTCCGCGTCTCTACGACGTCACGGGCGGACGGATCACCATCGACGGCGTCGACATCCGTGACCTCAGCTTCGCCACCCTTGCCGAGACGGTCGGCATCGTCCTGCAGGACACCCACCTCTTCCACACGACCGTGGCCGACAACCTGCGGTTCGCCAAGCCCGGAGCGACCGCGAGTGAGCTGGCGGCCGCCGCCGAAGCCGCTCAGATCCATGAACTGATCGAGAGCCTGCCGAAGGGGTACGAGACGATCGTGGGCGAGCGCGGGTACCGGTTCTCCGGCGGCGAGAAACAGCGCCTGGCGATCGCCCGGACCATGCTGAGGAATCCGCCGGTCCTCGTCCTGGACGAGGCCACCAGCGCACTGGACACGATCACCGAGAAGGCGGTCCAGCGAGCACTGGAGGCGCTCTCCGCGGGCCGTACCACGATCACGATCGCCCACCGGTTGTCCACGGTCCGGCATGCCGACCGGATCATCGTTCTGGACGGCGGCCGGGTCGTCGAGTCGGGCACGCACGCGGACCTTCTCGCCCGCGCCGGACGGTACGCGGAGCTCTGCCGGGCGAGCGGCTCCCTCGGCCCGAAGCCCTGAAGGACGGAAGTCGCCTACGCCAGACGCCCGCTCAGAGCCGCAGGTCCATCCGCTGCTCGACCGTGTCCAGGCCGAACTTGCGGGCGGAACGGGAGACGGTGAGCTCGAAACCGGCCTTCGCGTACAGGTGGTGGGCGGCGTCGAGGCCCGCGATGGTCCAGAGCAGCACGCCCTCGTACGCACGGGCGCGGGCCTCGTCCAGGGCGGTCTCCAGCAGCCGGCCGCCCAGGCCCCGGCCCCGGGCGACCGGGTCGAGGAGCACCCACCGCAGCTGGCCCCAGCCCGGGCGTTCGTCCGCCCGGACGAGGCCGGTGGCGCCGACCACGCGGCCGTCGAGCTCGGCGACCCACAGACGACCGGGCGCCGCACCGCCCTCGCGGGCCCGGGCGAGGACCAACTCGGCCATCCCGGCGGCGACATAGGCCTCCATGGTCTCGTCCGTGCCGTACTCGCGGGCGTAGAGGACACCGTGCAGGGCGGCGACGGTGCCGAGGTCTCCGGGGCGGACGGCCTCGCGGACGGTCGCGAATCCGGGTGCGGTGGCGGCCATGGTGGCATCCCTTCCAGGAGGGCACTTCCACTGAAACAGTCGTTTCAGTGGAACGATAGACCACGTGTCCACCCCCACCCCCGCAGATGCGCGCTCCCGCCCGTCGCGGCGGCGCGAGGAGATCCTCGCCGCGACCGTCCGCTACGTCGCCGAGCACAACGTGTCCGACCTCTCGCTGCGCCCGCTGGCGGCCGAGATCGGCTCCAGCCCTCGGGTGCTGCTGTACCTGTTCGGGTCGAAGGAGCAGTTGGTCCGGGAGGTCCTGGCGGTCGGCCGGGCCGAGCAACTCGCGCTGCTGGAGCGCTCCGAGACCGAGGGCGGCGACGCCCGCGAGACCCTCGAACTGCTCTGGGAGTGGCTGACGAAGCCCGAGCACCGGGGCGCGCTACGCCTGTTCTTCGAGGGGTACGTCCGCGCCTTCGGCGGCTCCGGGCCCTGGCTGGACTTCGGCACCGTCTCGCTGGACGAGTGGCTGCCGCCCCTGGAACGCGCCCTGGACGGCACCGGCGCGAATCCCACCGTGGTGCTGGCCGTCCTCCGCGGCCTGCTGCTGGACCTCCTCGCCGACGGCGACGGCGGCGGCGGGAGCGGGGGCAGGAGCGAGGACGGGAGCGAGGACGGGAGCGAGGACGGGAGCGAGGACGGGAGCGAGGACGGGAGCGAGGACGGGAGCGAGGACGGCAACGACGGTGGCGGGAACCACGCCGGCCGCGTCCACGCCGCCTGGCACGCCTTCCTCGACGCCACCCTCGGCTGACGCCCGGCAGTCAGCCCGCGCCGCACCCGAAGGCCGGGTGCTCGCCACCTGCCAGCGGCGCCTGAGGACCTGGCGCCTGGTCGCCACTCACGCGGACAGGCCGAAGAGGACACCGGCGGAGTCCAGGCAGGGGCCTGCGTCATGGACAAGGGCGACGCCTCGTGTTCGTGTGCCGGCGCCCGCGTCCTGGCGGTGCCCTGCCCATGTGCAGGCGGGGGTCTGGCGGTCGCGCTTTCCGCGGTGCCGTGGTTGCCGGGCACGACTACTGTGCCGTTCATGTCTGACGATCTGCGGGACTTCCACCCGCGTGCTGAATCCGCCGCGGCCGTTGGGCGGTTGGCCGATCCGGGGTTCCTGGTGAACGCGGACCCGGGATCGGTACTGGCGTTGCTGGATGCGGCGTCCGGTCCGGTGGCGCGATTGGCCGCGTCGGTGTACCGGGCCTCGACACACCTGCATCGTGACGTCACCGCGGGGGTACGCCGGCAACTGCTGGCGCTGGACGCGGCCCGTTACGGGGACCCGGAGCTGTCGGCGCGGATCACCGCGGTACCGGTGGAGGACGAACCCGCCGCACCGTGGGGCGTCGAGTGGGCCACCGGCTCCCAGCTCGACCGGTCCGTGCGTCGTATTCCGACCGCCCACACCGACGCGTTGCTGGCGGTGGCGACGGCGGTGGTCGACGGCCGCCCCGTCGCGGTCACCGGCGGTACTGACCGGAGCGTGCGGGTATGGGACCTGACCACCGGCCGGCAGATCGGCCAACCTCTCGCCGGCCACACCGGCCAGGTGTGCTCGGTGGCGACGGCGGTGGTCGACGGCCGCCCCGTCGCGCTCATCGGCAGTGGTGACCGGACCGTGCGGGTATGGGACCTGACCACGCGCGAGCAGATCGGCCGACCCCTCACCGGCCACACAGCTGCGGTGTCGGCGGTGGCGACGACGGTGCTCGACGGCCGTCCCGTCGCGGTCACCGGCAGCCACGACGAGACCGTGCGGGTATGGGACCTGACCACGCGTGAGCAGATCGGCGAGCCGCTCACCGGCCACGAGGAGGCGGTGCGAGCGGTGGCGACGGGGGTGGTCGACGGCCGCCCCCTGGCGGTCACCGGCAGCGAGGACGAGACCGTGCGGGTATGGGACCTGACCACCGGCCGGCAGATCGGCCGACCTCTCACCGGTCACGACGGCTGGGTGCTGTCGGTGCTCACGACAACGATCGACGGCCGCCCCTGCATCGTCAGCGGAGGCGAGGACTGGACGCTCCAGGTGTGGGATCCGACCACCGGCAAGCAGATCGGCGAGCCGGTGAACGGCAACACCGACAAGGTCCGGGCGATGGCGACCGCGGTGCTGGACGGCCGTCCCCACGTGATCGCCGGCAGTCAGGACGGGATGGTGCGGGTGTGGGACCTGACCTCGGGCGGCCAGGTTGGTGAGCCGCCCACCGGCCACACCGGCGAAGTGAACGCGGTGGCGACGACAGTGGTCGACGGCCGCCCCGTGGCGATCACCGGCGGCGGCGGCACGGTGCGGGTCTGGGACCTGACCACCGGCCGGCAGCTCGGCCTGCACCTCACCGGCCAGGACGACTGGGTGGGGGCGGTGGCGACGGCGGTGGTCGACGGCCGTCCCGTCGCGGTCGCCGGCAGCCACGTGCAGGTATGGGACCTGACCACGTGTAAGCAGATCAGCGAGCCGCTCACCGGCCACGAGGAGGGGGTGAACGCGGTGGCGACGGCAGTGGTCGACGGCCGCCCCGTCGCGGTCACCGGCAGCTGGGATGACGTACGGGTCTGGGATCTGACTGCGGGTCAGCAGGTCGGCGAGCCCCTGACGGGCCACACCGGCGAAGTGAACGCGGTGGCGACGGCGGTGGTCGATGGCCGCCCCGTCGCGGTCACCGGCGGCGACGACGGCACGGTGCGGGTCTGGGACCTGACCACCGTCCAGCCGATCGGCCAACCCCTCACCGGCCACACCGACCGCGTGCTGGCGGTGGCGACGGCGGTGGTCGGCGACCGCCCCGTGGCGGTCACCGGCGGCGACGACGGCTCCGTGCGGACCTGGGACCTGACCACCGCCCAGCCGATCGGCCAACCCCTCACCGGCCACACCGGCGACGTGAACGCGGTGGCGACGGCAGTGGTCGACGGCCGCCCCGTCGCGGTCACCGGCGGCGACGACGGCACGGCGCGGACCTGGGACCTGACCACCGGCGACCAGGTCGGGCCGGAGCTGGTGTTCCCGCTGCCGGTCCACACGGTGGCCGTGGTGCCGGATGGCCGGTTGGTGGTGGGCTTCGGCTGGGAGGTCGCGGTGTTGGCCCGCCGCTGACCGGGCCCCGCACGAACGTCTCGCCGCCGGACGGCGGTGGCGGCCCGCGGTCAGTCCGCGCCGGACGGGAGCCAACGCAGGGCGAACCAGAGCTCCATCCGGACCTCCGCGTCGCCGAGGTCGACGGCGAGCAACTCGCCGACCCGGGCGATGCGTTGGCGCACGGTGTTGCGGTGGAGCTGGAGCGCCGCCGCGGTGCGGTCCCAGCTGCCGTGCAGGGCGAGCCAGGTGCGCAGGGTCTCCCGGAGCACGGCCGGCCCGGGGGTGCCCGCGGCGGCCAGCGGGGCGAAGGTGCTGAGGGCGAGGGCGGCGGCGTCCTCGGGGGCGACCAGGGTGTGGACGCTCGGCCCGACGGCCTCGCGGTGGTGGACGGCGGCGGCACCGGTGGCCAGCGCGTGACGCAGGGCCCGGTCGGCCTGGGCGTCGGCGGTCCTCAGTTCCGCCGTGGGGGCGGGCGCGCTGACGCCGAGCGTCCAGCCGAGCCGGGCGGCGGATTCGGTGTCCACGACCCGGTCCGGAGCCGCCGAGCCGGGCAGCAGCGCCCGCAGCCGGGTCCCGTCCAGGTTCAGGTGCGGTGTGCCGAGGGCGGTGCCGAGGGCGGCGAGTTGGACGGCCTCCCCGCCGCCGCCCGCCCGGCCGGTCAGCCGGCCGTGCACGACCACCCAGGCCCCGTCGGGCGGCAGCAGGGCGGCCGCCGCCTCCTCCGGTGCGGCGCCGAGCAGCAGCCGCACCAGGGCTCCGGCGCTGCGGGCGTCCGTGCCGAGCGCGTGCCGCGGGCTGGTGAGCAGCGAGAGCAGCACCACGGCCACCCCGGCCACGGACCGGTGGACGACGGTCGGCGGCTCCTCGGCGGCGGTGACGAGCGTGAGCGGGCCGCCGGAACCGTCCGAGCCGGGCAGGGTCCGCACGGTCAGGTGCCGCCCGGCGTAGTGCTGGGCGGCGGCGGTCGGCGGCTGGGCGCGGCCCGCTGCGCGCGCGGTGGTCCGTTCCGCGAGGGCGCGCAGTTCAGCCGGGACCGGTACGGGCGGGCGCACTCCGGCGCTGAACAGTTCGACGCCACGTCCGTCCAGCAGTGCCGTCCAACCGCCCAGGTGCACGGCGAGTTGCTGGACGACCGCGCGCAGCGCGTCGGGGCGGGCGGCCGCGGAGGCGAGTGCGGACTGGGCTTCGGAGATCTGCCGCAGGCCGCGGTGGGCGGCTTCGGCCATCGCCGAGTAGGCGGCCCGGCCGACGGCGACGAACGGGGTGCCGTCGGGCACCCGTAGCAGGGGCAGGTCGTGCCGGTCGCAGGCGGCGACCAGGTCGGCCGGCACCTCGTCGTAGACCGGTGCGACGCCGAAGCCGAGTGCGGCGGCGCCCGCTTCGACGACGCAGCGTACGTAGGCGTCGATGCCCTCGGCGTCCTTCGGGAGGCGGACTCCGGCGGTGAGCAGCAGTTCCCCGCCCAGCAGGTAGGGGCCGGGGTTCTCGACCTCGGTGGTGCCGACGGTGCCGATCAGCCGGTCGTCGAGCGGTCCGGCGATCTGGCGCAGTCCGAGCACGGGGTCGGCGAGCAGGACGGTCAACGGGACGGCGGGGCTGCCGGAGGCGGGAGCGGGGGCTGGGTTGGGCACGCCGGCGGCCTTTCGTCGGAGGTTTTGCACATCTGACCCCACGATATTGGATGAAACCGATACTTCTGCAGGCCAGGTGGGGCGGTTTAGGTTCAGCGCACGGCGTTTTCCTTCGGGTGCCCCCGGCTCGTCCCCCCGCTCCCCGCCCTTCCTGTGAGCCCTGCCAGTCCCGCCCGTCGCCTGCCTGTTCCCCCACCCACAGCCCTGGCCCGGCCCGCTCCCCCCAGCGCGTCCGGCCGGATCGGAGGACCCCCCATGACCCTCGACTACGTCGTGATGATCGGCTATCTGTTGGGCATCGTCGGCGTCGGCTGGTGGGGCAAGCGGCGCGCCTCCTCGAAGGCGGACTTCCTCGTCGCGGGCCGCCGTCTGGGCCCGGTGCTGTACACGGGGACGATGGCCGCCGTCGTCCTCGGCGGCGCGTCCACCATCGGCGGCGTGCGGCTCGGCTACTCCTACGGCCTGTCGGGCGCCTGGATGGTGTTCGCGATCGGGCTCGGCCTGCTGGCGCTGAGCATCCTCTTCTCCGCCCGGATCGCCCGGCTGCGGGTGTACACCGTGGCCGAGATGCTGTCGCTGCGCTACGGCGGGGCGGCGAGCGTGATCTCCGGCGTGGTCATGTGGGTCTACACCCTGATGCTGGCGGTGACCTCGACGATCGCCTACGCCAGCGTCTTCGACGTGCTGTTCGACGTGCCCCGCTGGGCGACCGTGGTGATCGGCGGCACCATCGTGGTCGGCTACTCGGCGCTCGGAGGCATGTGGTCGATCACCCTCACCGACATGGTGCAGTTCGTGGTGAAGAGCATCGGGGTCCTGTTCCTGCTGCTGCCGGTCGCCGTCGTGAAGGCCGGCGGCCTCGCCCGGCTGAAGGCCGAACTGCCGTCCGGCTACTTCTCGTTCGGCTCGATCGGCGGCGACACCATCTTCACCTACGTGCTGATCTACACCTTCGGCATGCTGATCGGCCAGGACATCTGGCAGCGGGTGTTCACCGCCCGCACCGACCGGGTGGCCACGTACGGCGGCACGGTGGCCGGAGCCTACTGCCTGGCGTACGCCGTCGCCGGCGCGGTGATCGGGATGGCCACCAAGGCGCTCTACCCCCAACTGGCCAGCCCCGACAGCGCGTTCGCGACCATCGTGAAGAGCACGCTGCCGGCCGGGGTGCGCGGCCTGGTCCTGGCGGCGGCGCTGTCGGCGATGATGTCGACCGCGAGCGGCGCGCTGATCGCCTCCGCCACCGTGGCCAACAACGACATCTGGGCCCGGGTACGCACGCTCGTCGGCCGGGGAGGGCCAGGCGCCGCGGCCACGGACCATGACGAGGTGCGGTCCAACCGGCTGGCGATCGTGGCCCTCGGCGTGCTGTCGATCGGCGTCGCCTGCGTACTGGACGACGTGATCTCGGCGCTCACCGTCGCGTACAACCTGTTGGTCGGCGGTCTGCTGGTGCCGATCCTGGGCGGGCTGGTCTGGTGGCGCGGCAACCTGCCGGGCGCGCTCGCCGCGATGATCGCGGGCGGCGGCACCGTGATCGCGTTGATGGCCGCCAAGGGTGTCCTCGCCAACGAGCCGATCTACTTCGGCCTCGCCGTGAGCCTGGTCGCCTACCTGGCCGTCAGCCTGGCCACCCGCCCGACCGATGCCACCGTGCTGGAGCACTGGCGCGGCCGGCTCGCCGGGCAGGCCGCGACCCCGGCCGCTCCCGCCGCCACCGCCCCGGCCGCCGCGCTCTGAGAGGAAGCCTCATGGGCCTGCCCACCGCACCGACCGTCCCGACCGCACCGACCGTCACGTCCGGACCACCCGCCCCGCTCGGACCGTCCGGACCGTCCGGACCGACGGTGCCGCCCGCACCGACCGAGGCCCGGTTGCGCCGCGAACTCGCCGCCGTGTACCGGCTGGTCGCCCACTTCCGGATGACCGACCTGATCTTCACCCACATCTCGGTCCGCGTCCCCGGCCCCGAGCAGCACTTCCTGATCAACCCGTACGGCCTGCTGTTCGAGGAGATCACCGCCTCCGACCTGGTCAAGATCGACCTGGCCGGGAACCCGGTGGAGCCGACCCCCCATCCGGTCAACCCGGCCGGCTTCGTGATCCACAGCGCCGTCCACGCGGCCCGCCAGGACGCCCACTGCGTGCTGCACACGCACACCCGGGCGGGCTGCGCGGTCGCCGCCCAGCGGGACGGGCTGCTGCCCCTCAACCAGATCTCGATGGAGTTCCACGACCGGGTCGGCTACCACGACTACGAGGGCGTCGCGCTCAACCTGGCCGAGCAGGAGCGACTGGTCGCCGACCTCGGCGGGCACCCGGCACTGATCCTGCGCAACCACGGCCTGCTGACCGTCGGCCGCACCCCGGGCGAGGCCTTCCTGCGGATGTACTACCTGGACAAGGCGTGCGAGATCCAGATCGCCGCCCAGGCCGGCGGCGGCCCGCTCGTCCTGCCGTCCCGCGAGACCGCCGAGCTCACCGCCCGCCAGCTGACCGGCCAGGAGCACGGATCCGACCTCCAGGACGACCGGGCCGCCGAACTGGCCTGGGCCGCCCTCCTGCGCCTCGCCGACCGGATCGCCCCCGACCACGCGAACTGACCCCGTCGACCCGGCGCAACCCCCGCCCGCCGACGCCCCGACGCCGACGCCCCGCCCGCGGCTCCCCGACGCCGACTCCCCGACAACGCCCCGACAGCGCCCCGCCCGACCGACTCCAGGAGCTGCCATGAGCACCGCCCCCGACCCCCACGCCCCCCACAGCCCCCTCGGCCCCACCGACTCCTCCCGCGTACCGCGCTACGCCGGGCCCGCCACCTTCGCCCGCCTGCCCCGGATCGACCAGGTCCCGCGCGCGGACATCGCGGTCGTCGGCGTGCCCTTCGACACCGGCGTCTCCTACCGGCCCGGCGCCCGCTTCGGCGGCAACGCGATCCGCGAGGCCAGCCGGCTGCTGCGCCCCTACAACCCGGCCCAGGGCGCCTCGCCGTTCGCACTCGCGCAGGTCGCCGACGCCGGGGACATCGCCGCCAATCCGTTCGACATCCACGAGGCGGTCGACACCGTCGAGGCAGCCGCCGGCGAACTGCTGGACACCGGCGCCCGGCTGATGACCCTCGGCGGCGACCACACCATCGCGCTCCCGCTGCTGCGCGCCGTGGCCCGTCGACACGGGCCGGTCGCGCTGCTGCACTTCGACGCCCACCTGGACACCTGGGACACCTACTTCGGCGCCGAGTACACCCACGGCACACCGTTCCGCCGGGCCGTCGAGGAGGGAATCCTGGACACCTCCGCCCTCTCCCACGTCGGCACCCGCGGGCCGCTCTACGGCAAGCAGGACCTCACCGACGACGAGAAGCTCGGCTTCGGCATCGTCACCTCCGCCGACGTCCTGCGGCGCGGCGTGGACGAGGTCGCCCAGCAACTGCGCGAGCGGGTCGGCGACCGCCCCCTGTACATCTCCATCGACATCGACGTGCTCGACCCGGCGCACGCCCCCGGCACCGGCACCCCCGAGGCCGGCGGACTCACCTCGCGCGAGCTGCTGGAGATCCTGCGCGGCCTGAGCGGCTGCCACCTGGTCTCCGCCGACGTGGTCGAGGTCGCACCCGCCTACGACCACGCCGAGATCACCGCCGTGGCCGCCTCGCACACCGCCTACGAGCTGACGACGTTGATGGCCCGCCAGATCGCGAGCGAACGGACGGAGCAGGATCCGCGAGCCGGTGCGGGCGGCCGCACCGACGGACGCCCGGCCAGCCGCGCCGACGCCCGTACGGAGTCCCACGACGCCACCGGCGAGGTGCGCGCATGACGCACCTCCGCAACGGCGGCGACCTGGTGGTCGAGTCACTCGCCACCCTCGGCGCCCGCTGCGTCTTCGGCCTGCCCGGCCAGCACGCCCTCGGCCTGTTCGACGCGCTGCGCCGCTCCGACCTGCGTTACGTGGGACTGCGGGTGGAGAACAACGCCGGCTTCGCCGCCGACGGCTACGCCCGCACCGCCGGGACGGTCGCCCCGCTGTTCCTGTCCACCGGGCCCGGCGCGCTCACCTCGCTGGCCGCGCTCCAGGAGGCCGCCGCCGCCTCGGTGCCGGTGCTCGCCGTCTCCAGCCAGATCCCCTCGGCCGGACTGGGTGGACGGCGGCGCGGCTACCTGCACGAACTCGTCGACCAGCAGGCCAGCTTCCGCGACGTGGTGAAGTCCGTGCACACCGCCCGCACCCCCGCACAGATCCCCTCCGCGCTGGCCGCCGCCTGGGAGTCGGCGCTGAGCGCGCCGTACGGGCCGGTGTGGGTGGAGATCCCGCAGGACGTCCTGCTCGCGCCGGTGACCGTACCCCCGGTCACCGGGCTGCGCGCCGAACCCCGGCCGCCGGTCCCCCGCCCGGAGCTGGTCGCCGAGGCCGCGGTGCTGCTGGCCGAGGCCGAACGCCCGGTGATCCTGGCCGGAGGCGGCGTGGTCCGGGCCGGAGCCAGTGACGAACTGCTGCGGCTGGCCGAGCTGTTGCGGGCCCCGGTGGCCTGCACCTTCGGCGCCAAGGGGGCCTTCCCCTGGGAGCACCCGCTGTCGCTGCGGTCCTGGCTGGAGGACCGCCACACCACCGACCTGCTGGAGGACGCCGACGTCCTGCTCGTCGTCGGCTCCGGCCTGGGCGAACTGTCCAGCAACTACCACACCCTGGCGCCGCGCGGCCGGATCATCCAGATCGAGGCCGACGCGGGCAAGCTGGAGGCCAACCACCCGGCCTTCGGCATCCACGCCGACGCCCGCCTCGCCCTGGCCGCCCTCTCCGACTCGGTACCGGCCGCCACAGCGGACGGACGGGCCGAGGCGGTGACCGCCGAACTGCTCAAGCGCGTCCAGGAGCGGATCGACGGCCAGGGGCTGGAACTCGAACAGGACTTGCTGGCATCCGTTCGCCACGCGCTACCGGACGACTCCCCGGTCTTCTTCGACATGACGATCCTCGGCTACTGGGCCTGGTCCGCCTTCGACGCCCGCCGCCCCGGAGCGATGCACTCCGCCCAGGGCGCCGGCGGCCTCGGCTACGGCTACCCCGCCGCACTGGGCGCCGCCGTGGCCACGGGCGGCCGCCCGGTCCTCGCCGTCTCCGGCGACGGCGGCGCGATGTACTCGCTCGCCGAACTCGCCACCGCCCGCCAACTCGGCCTCAACGTCACCTGGCTGATCATCGACGACGGCGGCTACGGCATCCTGCGCGAGTACATGACGGGCGCCTTCGGCGAGGCCACCGCCACCGAACTGGCCCGCCCGGACTTCGTCCGCCTGGCCGAGTCCTTCGGCGTCCCGGCCGCCTTCACCACGCCCGACGACCTCGCACGGGACCTGGCCGCCGCACTCGCCGCCCCGGGCCCCAACGTGCTGGTCCTGCCCGCCCTGCTGCGGATGTTCGCACCCACCCACCTGGACGCCTGAACCACGGGGGGAGCGCGACGGCCCGGCCTTGCCCGCGCCCGGCGCGCTCCCCCCCGTCGACCTGATCGCACACCACCACGCGCCCCGGCCGTCCGACGCCGTTGCGCCGCCCCTTGGATAGGCTGCCGCAATGGCCCTCGACTCCCCCCGACTGCTGCGCGCCGACG
>NZ_JBFBIR010000091.1:0-24450 GCF_040685715.1 Kitasatospora sp. NPDC088264 | reverse complement strand
CGGGGTGGCCCCCGGATCGGTGGTGGCCCTCGCCCTGCCGCGCTCGGCGGAGACGGTGGCTTCGGATGAGGTGCTCAGAACACCGGCTGGCCGGCGCGCACCAGGCGCCAGGAGTCGGTGAAGAAGTCTGCCGGGTCGATGACGCCCTTGGCCTTCACCCAGGCGATCATCGTGTTGCGGATCTCGTCCGAGTTCGACCAGACCAGCTTGGCCTGCGCCACGTGCGGGAAGTTGCCGCCGCCGTTGGCACGGTAGTTGTTGACCGCCAGGACGAACTGCGCGGCCGGGTCGATCGGCTTGCCCTGGAACGACAGGTTGACGATCCGCTGCCCCTTCGGCTGCGCGATGTCGATGTCGTAGCTCAGCCCGTACAGCGAGTCGTAGTTGTAGTCCGGCGTGGTCTCCGCGCCGGTCAGCGCGTCCTTGTCGACCGGCGCGCCCGGGGCCAGCTGGTTGTAGTACTTGGCCGAGAACTCCAGGTAGTCCTTCAGCTGCGCGCCCGTCAGGACGCGTGCCTCCAGCGTGTTCTCGTAGATGTACAGACCCGCCGCGTCGCGCAGCTTCACCTGGCCCGCCGGGATCAGCGCCGTCCGGTTGAACGGCGCCGCCTGCGCCAGCACCGGCAGGTTGGCGTACTGCCCGCCCGCCAGCGCCGCCTTCACCGCGTCCGCCTGCACCCGGCCGATCAGGTCGATGATCGGGGTCGCCCGGAACCGCGCCTCGGCGATCGACAGATCCGTCTTGCAGGTGCCGATCTGCTGGTTGACGTACGCCACGACCTTCTTGTGCTGCTCGGTCAGCGCGTCCACGATCTCCGGGTTCTCCGGCACGGTGTTGGAGTTCAGCACCCGCGAGGACACCGAGAGGACCTTCCACGCGCCGTCGGCGAACTCGACGTCGAAGTCGAAGCAGCTCAGGCGCTGGCCCCAGCACAGCGGCTCGGAGAGCACCACGGTCCTGCCGGTCTTCTTGTTGACGATCAGCCGCTGCGCCACCTCCTTGTGGGTGTGGCCCACCAGCACCGCGTCGATGCCCGGAACGGTCTCGGCCATCTCGCCGGAGGCGTCCTCGGGCCAGGGCAGCTGGTCGCCGTAGGTGGTCGGCTCGTCGATGCCGGAGTGGGCGGAGACGACGATGACGTCCGCGCCCGCGGCCTTCATCCGGGGCACATACTTGGCGGCCGTCTCGACGATGCCCGGGAAGACCATCTTGCCGGTGACGTTGGCCTTGTCCCAGATCGCGATGCCCGGGTTGGTGAGGCCGAGGATGCCGACCTTCAGAGGGGTATCCTCGTCCAGCCACACCTCCTTGATCACGTACGGCTTGAAGGCCGGCTTCTCGTTCTTCGCGTGCAGCGCGTTGGCGCCCAGCAGCGGGAACTCCAGCTGGTCCTCGAAGGCCTTCACGGTGGGGATGCCGTAGTTGAACTCGTGGTTGCCGAGCGCGGCGGCGTCGTAGCCCATGAGGTTCATGGCGACGGCCATGGGGTGGTCGGGCACGTTGTCGCCGTCGGTGGCGATCGGCTCGATCCGGGCGTAGTAGTAGGTCAGCTGGGTGCCCTGGATGATGTCGCCGGAGTCGATCAGCAGGCAGCGGTCCCAGCCCTTCTCCTCGCGGACCTGGTTGGCCAGGGTGGAGATCTTGGCGAGGCCGACGTCGTTGTGCGCCTTGTCGGCGTACACGGCGTCGGTGAAGTAGTCCCAGTTGAGCACCCGGCCGTGCAGGTCGGTGGTGCCCATGACGGTGAAGGCCTGCTTGCGGCCCTTGCGCTTGCCCTTGGCGGCCGCCGGAGCCGGCTCGGCGGCCACGGCGGCGGGGGCGGCGGCGACGACTGCTCCGCCGGTCAGGGCGGCGCCGGCTGCGGTGGCGGCGGACCGGGTGACGAAGTCACGGCGGTTCAGGGGCATGGACGACTCTCCCGGGTGGGGACTGACGGGCCGATGGTCCGTCAACTGGTGTTCGGGTGGCGTGCCGAAGCGCATCGACGCGCGTAGAAGGACGCGCGTAGAAGTGTGCCGTGCGGGCCCGGCCGGTGGATAGCCCTCCGACGTTTCCAGCAGGTGAGATCTTGGCGACTCGTTCGTGACGGGGGTGCGCGGAGGGCGGGGTGGTAAGGGGACCCGGCCGGGCCCTGTCCGGTTTCCTCGGGGGCAGGACCCTCGGGGGCAGGACGCTCAGTTCAGGTCCGCGACCAGTCGGCGCACCTCGCGGCCGAGCTCCGCCTCCGGATCCGGGGCGGCCGGCCCCGCCCACGGCCGCCAGGTCAGCGCCCGCAGGTAGCCGGCCACCGCCACCGGCAGCCGGTGCCGCACGATCTCCTCGGGCACCGGCCCCGGCTCCGCCGAGCGCAGCGCCGCCAGCAGGCCCGCCACACCGGCCGAATCCGGCAGCGGCACCGTGGCCAGGTAGTCGGCCAGCGCGGCGAGCTCGGGATCGGGTCGCGGTGCGGGCTCCGGCGCGGGCTCCGGGTCCGGCCTGGGCGTCGACGTGGAAGCCGTCGACGGCCCCGACGGCCCCGACGGCAGCGGCGGCACCAGCGGATCGACGGGCAGGACGACGGGCGGCACGACGGGCGGGTCCGCCCGCGCGCCCGGCGTCAGCAGCGCGCCCGCCCCGTACAGCCCCGCCACCACCGCCGGCCACCACGCCCCGCCCAGCCCGGCGAAGTGCAGCCCCAGTCCCACCGCGCCGCCCCCGCAGCCGACCAGGTTCCGGGCCGACTCCAGGTACCGCAGCACCCGCCGGCCGAACCCGTCACTGGTAGCCACGAATCTCCTCGAACACCCCGTCCAGCGAACCCGACCCGTCGAACAGCTTGCCGCCGCTCACGTCCGCGATCCCCTGCAGCTGGCTCACCGCCGCCTCCCCGAACTTGATCGGGAACACCGGGATCGACTTCTGCCCGGCCGGCAGCCCGTCGTGGAACCGCTTGAAGTCGCCGTCCGAAGCCCCCTCGTTGCTCTCCCCGTCGGTCATCAGCACGATCGACGTGAACCGGTCGTCCCCCGCCGCCGACTGCTGCCGGTCGATCACCCGGTACGCCTCCTCCAGCGAGTCGTACAGCGCCGTACCCCCCGACGCCGCCAGCGACTGCACGTCCGCGTCGATCGACGCCAGCTCCGTCTCCGGGCCCGGCTTGCTCCCCGAGGCCGGCACCGCGTGCGTCCTCGCCCACTTCACCTTCGACGCGAAGGAGATCAGCGTCACCTCCTCGCGGTCCCGGAACCGGCGCACCGCCCGGGTGTCGTCCGCCCCCGTCAACCGGCCCAGCGCCGACTTCAGAGCCGAGATCCGCGAACCCTCCATCGACCCCGAGGTGTCCAGCACGTACACCGTCCGCGACGGCCGCCGCAGCTCGTTCTGGTACGAGGCCAGCAGCCCGTCCGCCACCGCCCGGCTCCCCGGGAACGGCAGCTCCCGGCGCCGGTCCGCCGGCAGCCCGGCCGCCGGCGACACCCCCGGCGCCACCGGGCGGCGCAGCGTCACCTCGGAGATCCGTTTCTGCACGTCCTCCTTCAACAGGTACGCCGTCAACCGCTGGAAGGAGTCCCGCTCCCGCTGCGCGGACGAGGACAGCAGCGACAGCGGATAGTCCGCCGACACCACCCCGTCCACCGGGCGGATCACCGTCAGCTGCTGGTCCGCCGCCAGCGACTTGTTCATCGACAGCAGCACCGACTCGTAGTTCACCAGCGCCCCGACCTTGCCCGGCTCCGCCCGGGTGTAGGCCTGCGCCAGCCAGCCCGAGGAGCCCGACGTCAGCTTCTGGCCGGTGAAGAACTGCTTCAACTGCGGCGCCGCCTTCTGCACGTCCCCCTCGGTCAGCGCCGCCCCCGCACCCGAGAACGCCGAGGCCACCGCCACCAGCGTCGAGAAGCCCGAGTTCGACCGGGACGGGTCCGCCATCCCGTACGCCAGCTTCCCGGCCGACGCCGCATCCCCGACCTGCGCCCAGGAGACCTTCGAACCGTCCCCCCAGCCGAGCTCGTTGAGGACCGAGGACCGCACCCCCACCGCCACCGGCGACACCATCACCGGCGTCTCCGACAGCACCTTCGACTTCCCCGCGTCGTCCAGTCGCAGGTACTGGTTGGACGGGAACCACACCGCGTCGTACTTGCCGTCCGCCCGGCCCGAGGACACCGCGTCCGCGCCGTCCAGCGAGCCCGTCCAGGAGAACTGCACCGTCACCCCGGTCGCCTTCCTGGCGTCCTCCAGGATCGGCGCCAGGTCCTGCAGCTCGCTGCCGGCCAGCACCCGCAGCACCCCCGGCTGCGCCGTCGTGGCCGGCGGGTCGGACGGCTTCGGGCCCGGCGGGGTGGAGGTGCAGGCGGCGGACGCCAGCAGGGTCGCCAGCGCGGCGACCGGCCAACTGTGCTTCTTCATCCGGGAGTTCACTGAGCCTTCCCCTTGGCGGCCTTGATCAGCCTGGTCAGGATGTCGGGCACGGGAATCTGCGGCTGGTTGACCTTCGCCGCCGCGAGATTGGGCGCCAGGACCGGGGTCTTGCCCTTCACCAGCGCGGCGAAGGCGTCCGGGTCGTCCTGCGGGCGGAAGCCGAACTTCGCCTCCAGCCGACGAAGTTCGGCGTTGTCGTGCAGCTGGGCGGCCAGCCGCCGGCCGTTCGGCGTGCGGCCGACGATGGTGTGGTCGGTGTAGATGGTGGTGTCCGGGTACAGCACCACCATGTCGCCGGTCGACTCGCCCTTCAGCACCATCGCGGCGGCCTGCGACTCGTACGCGAGCACCAGCGGATTGCCGACCCCGGCCAGGAAGGCCTTGAACGGCTCGTCGCTGCTGCTCTTCTGGCCGCCCTGGATCGCCGTCGCCGTGCGCAGCACGTCCTTGGTGGCGTCGATCCCGGCCTGGTCGTAGACCACCTGGCGGTTGTTCAGCAGGTACGACAGCAGGGCGATGTGCAGCGCCCCCGAGGAGGACGTCTCAGGGTCGGTGGTGGTGAGGAACACCGGGCCCTTCAACTCCGCGTGCTCGGTCGCGCCCGCGAGGTCCGGCCAGGTGCGGCCGGCCTTCAGCGCGGCCAGGTAGGCGTCCATCCGGAACGTCCACAGCCCGGTGGAATGGTCCAGGGTGGCCAGGCCGTTGCCCATCAGGACGTCCGCCACCGGGCGGTGCGCGAGGATCACCAGCGGCGAGTAGAACGGCTGGACCGGGACCTCCTTGATGTTCCAGTCCACGCGCAGCTTGTCGGCCGGTGGCTGACTGGCCGGGAACGCGAAGTCCTTCGCGTCGCCGTCCATCAGCCAGGAGCCGATGCTCTCCGCGTTCACCTTCATGCCCTGCTTGGCCAACTCGGCGACGACCTGCGGATCCTGGAAGAAGTCGCGCTTCTCCGAACCGATCAGGCCGGAGACGGTGACGATGTCGCCGCCCGGGTCGTCCTGCGGGATCAGCGCGTACGTCACCCCGCCCAGCAGGGCCAACGCCGCCAACACCCCCAGAGTGCGTCTCATGCCGAACGCCTCCCCCTCGTCCGCTACGTCGTCCGGGTGGTCACCCGGGGGTGACGAGCGTCCCGCCGGGCGGGGAGCGGCGGCCGAACCGACGGTGAACCAAGGGTGAACACCCCTTCACGGGTTCGCATCGGAAGGCCGGACGGCGACGGCACCCGGGCAGCTGCTCGCACACCGGTCCGAGGATGTGTCAGATTGTTCAACTCGCCTTACGGCAAAGGTCATCCCGCCGTCCGGACCCGCGTCGTGGTTACGCGCCGGTAATGCCTACCCTCAGCAGTATGCGCCGAGCAAAAATCGTCTGCACCCTCGGGCCGGCCACCGACTCGTACGACCAGATCAAATCCCTGGTCGACGCCGGAATGGACATCGCCCGTTTCAACCTCAGCCACGGAACCCACGACGAGCACGAGGAACGCTACCGCCGCGTCCGCAAGGCCGCCGACGAGAGCGGCCGCAGCGTCGGCATCCTCGTCGACCTTCAAGGCCCGAAGATCCGGCTCGACACCTTCGCCCACGGCCCCGTACTTCTCGAACGCGGCGACGAGTTCACCATCTCCACCGACAACGGCGTCGTCGGAGACAAGGACATCTGCGGCACCACCTACCCCGGCCTCGCCGCCGACGTCACCCGCGGCGAACGCATCCTCGTCGACGACGGCCGGGTCACCCTGGAGGTCGTCGAGGTCGACGGGCCGCGCGTGCGCTGCCTCGTCATCGAAGGCGGCCTCGTCTCCGACCACAAGGGCCTCAACCTCCCCGGCGTCGCCGTCTCCGTCCCCGCACTCAGCGACAAGGACGTCGCCGACCTGCGGTGGGGCCTGCGCACCGGCGCCGACCTGATCGCGCTCTCCTTCGTCCGCAGCGGCCGCGACATCGAGGACGTCCACCGGATCATGGCCGAGGAGGGGCGCCTCGTCCCCGTCATCGCCAAGATCGAGAAGCCGCAGGCGGTCGACAACCTGGAATCCATCGTCGACGCCTTCGACGGCATCATGGTGGCCCGCGGCGACCTGGGCGTGGAGATGCCCCTCGAACAGGTCCCGCTCGTCCAGAAGCGCGCCGTCAAACTCGCCAAGCGCAACGCCAAGCCGGTCATCGTCGCCACCCAGATGCTCGACTCGATGATCAACGCCTCCCGGCCCACCCGGGCCGAGGCCTCCGACGTCGCCAACGCCGTCCTCGACGGGACCGACGCCGTGATGCTCTCCGGCGAGACCTCCGTCGGCAAGTACCCCGTCGAGACCGTCAAGACCATGAGCCGCATCATCGAGGCCGCCGAAACCGACATCCTCGCCGCCGGACTGCCGCCCCTGACCACCGGCAACAAGCCGCGCACCCAGGGCGGCGCCGTCGCCCGCGCGGCCGCCGAGATCGGCGACTTCCTGCACGCCAAGTACCTCATCGCCTTCACCCAGTCCGGCGACACCGCACGCCGGCTGACCCGCTACCGCTCGCCCATCCCCGTCCTCGCCTTCACCTACGAACCCGCCGTCCGCAGCCAACTCGCCCTCACCTGGGGCGTCGAGACCTTCCTCGGCCCCTTCGCCCCCACCACCGACCAGATGGTCGAACAGGTCGACGCGGCCCTCCTGTCGCTCGGCCGCTGCCAGAAGGGCGACATCGTCGTCATCACCGCCGGCTCCCCGCCCGGCCTCGCCGGCTCCACCAACCTCGTCCGCGTCCACCACGTGGGGACCCTGGACAACTGACCGGAGTCCGAACGGTCATTCGTGGGCGGCATCCCTCATCCGGAGGGATGTCGCCCGCCGGTCCTCGGATCCGGGCGAGGCGGCCCTGGCGGCTCCATAACATTCGTGTTATGACTTGGGGAGAGGTGGAGCTCGAGCCGGAGGTCCGGGACTGGATTCTCGGACTGGGCCACGACGGTCAGGAAACGGTGACGTTCTACGTCGACCTGCTCGCCGCCCGCGGCCCCCTGCTCGGGGAACCGCACACCAGGCAATTGGACGGCAAGCTCCGGGAGCTGCGCTTCCACCTGGACGAGCTGGACATGCGCATCACCTACTGGATCGCGTCCGGCAGGAGGATCATCCTGCTGACCGTGTTCCGTAAGACGCGGATGCGGGAGACGGCGGAGGTCGACCGGGCGAGGCGGGCGCTGCGTCGCTGCGTGGCCGAGCAGCACACGGCTGACGAGGACGAGGAGTGGGCGAGATGAGCGAACGCACGTCCTGGCGTGCTCTGCGCGAGGAGATCCTGAACCGACCGGGGGCGGGCGCGGCCTACGAGGCGGCCCGGATCCGATTCGAACTCGGGGAGGCCGTCCGCCTGCGCCGTGAGGCGCTCGGCATGACCCAGACCCAGTTGTCCGCGGCGGCTGGTATGCAGCAGCCTGCCGTGGCCCGCTTCGAGGCGGGCGGAACGATGCCGACCATCGTGGTGCTGGAACGGCTCGCGGCGGCGCTGGGCATGCGGCTCACTGTCGAGTTGGAGCCCTTGGAGAGGGCGAGCTGAGCCGGGTGCACGGGTGGAATGCAGGTGATTCCGGGAGTATCCGTCGTGATGAAGGCCGGACGAATGAGGGCGTTGCGTAGGGTGCCGGGTGCGGGATTCGAACCCGCAAGCCCTCTCGGGCAGATGTGTTTGAGACATCCGTGTATGCCGTTCCACCAACCCGGCGGGGCCAGTCCCGACAGAGCATACCGGCTGTGTGCGGGCAGCTGCTGCTAGGTACCCTCATTTATTGCAGTACCCCGCCGGAACTAGGAGCCCCGTGAGCACCGCCGACGAGCAGGCACAGCCGCTTGAGACCGATTCGCCCCAGATCACCCGGATTGTGATCGCCGAGGATGAGGCGCTGATCCGCCTCGACCTCAAGGAGATGCTCGAAGAGGAGGGGTACACCGTCGTCGGTGAGGCCGGGGACGGGGCCACGGCGGTGAAGCTGGTGGAGGAGCTTCGGCCGGACCTCGCGATCTTCGATGTGAAGATGCCGGTGCTGGACGGGCTCTCCGCCGCCGAGCAGATCCACGAGAAGCACCTGGCGCCGGTTCTGATGCTGACGGCGTTCTCGCAGCGGGAGCTGGTGGACCGGGCGCGGGACGCCGGGGCGATGGCGTACATCGTGAAGCCGTTCAGCAAGGCGGACCTGGTGCCGGCGATCGAGATGGCGGTGTCGCGGTACACCGAGATGCGGACGCTGGAGGAGGAGATCGCGGATCTCACCCAGCGGCTGGAGACCCGGAAGCTGGTGGACCGGGCGAAGGGCGTGCTGCAGACGAAGTTCGGGCTGAACGAGCCGGCGGCGTTCCGGTGGATCCAGAAGACGTCGATGGACCGTCGGATGACGATGGCCGCGGTGGCCGAGGCGGTCATCGAGGAGGGCGCGGCCCAGGACCGCAAGAAGGCGGACGAGGACGCGTCCGAGTAGACGGACGCGAGGAGGGCCCGGCAGATCTCGTCTGCCGGGCCCTCCGTGCGTGGAGGCGTGGAGGTGTCAGTCCTCGCCGAGGTAGGCCTTGCGGACGGACTCGTCGTGCAGGAGGTCGGCGCCCGTCCCGGAGAGGACGATGCGGCCGGTCTCCATGACGTAGCCGCGGTCGGAGAGGGAGAGGGCGGCCTGGGCGTTCTGTTCGACGAGCAGGATGGTCGTGCCGGCGGCCTTGAGCTCGATGATGGTCGCCATGATCTTCTGCATCATCAGCGGCGACAGGCCCATGGACGGCTCGTCGAGCATGAGCAGTTTGGGCTGGGACATCAGGGCCCGCCCCATGGCGAGCATCTGCTGTTCACCGCCGGAGAGGGTGCCGGCGGCCTGGCGGCGGCGTTCTCCGAGGATGGGGAAGAGGTCGTAGGCGCGGTCGACGTCGGCGGTGATGCCGGCGGTGTCGGTGCGCAGGAAGGCGCCGAGGAGGAGGTTCTCCTCGATGGTCATGCGGGGGAAGATGTGCCGGCCTTCGGGGGAGTGGGCGAGGCCGAGGGCGACGATCTTGTGCGCGGGGACGGTGGTGAGGTCCTGGCCGTCGAAGGCGATGCGTCCGGCGGTGGGTTTGAGGAGCCCGGAGAGGGTGCGCAGGGTGGTGGTCTTGCCGGCGCCGTTGGTGCCGATGAGGGTGGTGACCTCGCCCTGGTTGACGGTGAAGCTGATGCCCTTGACGGCTTCGATCTTGCCGTAGGCGACGCGGAGGTCCTCGACCTCGAGGAGTGCGGTCACTGGTCGGTCTCCGTAACGGTCTCCGCGACTGCGGGGGTGGTGCCTTCGAGCGGGGCGCCGAGGTAGGCGGTGATGACGCGTTCGTCGTTCTGGACGGTTTCGCGGTCGCCTTCGACGATCTTCTGCCCCTGGACGAGGACGGCGGTGCGGTCGCAGAGGTTGAAGATGAAGCGCATGTCGTGCTCGATGACGAGGATTGAGACGCCTTGGTCGCGGATGGCGAAGACGAGTTCCTCGGCGGCGCGGGTCTCCTGGGGGTTCATGCCGGCGGTGGGTTCGTCGAGCAGCAGGAGGCCGGGGTCGGAGGCGAGGGCGCGGGCGATCTCCAGCTTGCGCTGTTCGCCGTAGGGGAGGTTGCGGGCGAGGTGGTCGGCCTTGTCGGCGAGGCCGGTGAAGGCGAGGAGTTCCATGGCCTTCTCGCGGCTCTCGTTTTCGGCGCGGTGGTAGCCGGGGCCGCGGAGGATGGCGGAGAAGATGCCTTCCTTGGTGCGGGTGTGGCGGCCGACGAGGACGTTCTCCAGGACGGTCATGTTGGCGAAGAGCCGGATGTTCTGGAAGGTGCGGGCGATGCCGGCCTGGGTGACGAGGTGGGGCTTGGGCGGCAGGAGGGTGCCGCGGTAGCGGACGGCGCCCTCGGTGGGGACGTAGAGGCCGGTGAGGCAGTTGAAGAAGGTGGTCTTGCCGGCGCCGTTGGGGCCGATGAGGCCGATGATCTCGCCTTCGCCGACGGTGAGGCTGACGTCGTTGACGGCGGTGAGGCCGCCGAAGCGCATGGTGACGCCGGTGACTTCGAGCAGGGGTGTGGCGGTGGTGGTCATCTGGGTGGTCACGCCCCTGCCTTGGTGAGTGCGGCGCCGTCGCCGGCGGGCTGGGCCGGGATGGCGGCCTCGTGGAACTCCAGTTGGCGGCGCCGGTTGGGGATGAGGCCCTCGGGGCGGACGCGCATCAGGATGATGAGGGCGGCGCCGAAGGCGAGCAACTGGTAGTCGGAGAGGAATTCGAGCTTCTTGGGGATGAGGAAGAGGAGGGTGGCGCCGGCGAGGGGCCCGCTGATGGTGCCCATGCCGCCGAGGATGACGGCGGCGAGCAGGAACGCGGAGTTGGGCGGGAGGGCCTCGGCGAAGGTGTACTGGTCGGGGGTGACGGTGTAGCTGACGTGGGCCTGGACGGTGCCGGCGAGGCCGGCGAGGCAGGCGCCGAGGGCGAAGGCGAGGAGCTTGAGGCGGAAGCCGTTGATGCCCATGGCCTCGGCGGCGGTCTCGTCCTCGCGGATGGCGACCCAGGCGCGGCCGATGCGGGAGTTGCCGACCCGGGCGAAGACGAGCACGACCAGGGCGGTGACGAGGAGCATCAGCAGGTAGTAGTTGGAGAAGCGGCCGAGCTCGATGCCGGCGACGGTGTGCGGCTTGCCGAGGTCGAAGCCGAGGATCTCCAGGTCGGGGATCCGGGGGATGCCGTTGGAGCCGTTGGTGACCTTGGGGCCGGTGGTGCCGTTGAGGTTGAGCATGGTGATGCGGAAGATCTCGCCGAAGCCGAGGGTGACGATGGCGAGGTAGTCGCCGCGCAGGCGCAGCGTGGGGGCGCCGATGAGGACGCCGAAGACCATGGAGACGGCGGCGCCGGTGAGCATCGCGGCCCAGAACGGGAACTGGACGTGGATGGGGGAGGCGGGGGAGCCGGAGACCAGGGCGGCGGCGTAGGCGCCGACGCCGAGGAAGGCGACGTAGCCGAGGTCGAGCAGGCCGGCGAGGCCGACGACGATGTTGAGGCCGAGGGCGACGGTGGCGAAGATCAGGATGTTGGTGGCGACGGACGTGTACTGGTCGCTCGTCTGGGTGAAGGGGAAGCTGGCGGCGGCGGCGAAGGCGGCGCCGGTGGTGACGGGGCGGTGCTTGACGGTCAGGGCGCGCAGCCGGGCGAGCAGGCCGGACCGGGTGAGGGCGGGGACGACGAGGGCGGCGAGCAGCAGGTAGCCGATGAAGAGTTCGCCGTACTCGGTGTCGATGCCGAAGGTGATCGTGAACAGTCCGAGGCCGAAGGCCAGGACGATGATCAGGACTTCGGCCCAGGAGGGGAGTTGGCGCGGCGCGGGCAGGGGCCGGTCGACGGTGCCCAGGCGCAGCCAGGTGTGGGCGAGGTGGCCGAGCTGGAGCAGCAGGACGACGCCGGCGGCGATGGCGAGGGCTCCCGCGAGGGCGGTCATCACGGGGGCGACGGGCTGGTCGCCGGGGATGGCGTGGGCGGCGAACCAGCCGGCGGGGGCGACGGGGACGAGCAGGAAGAGGCGCTTGTCGAGGATGCGCAGCGGGACGCGGGTGCGGCGGTCGAGGGGGAGGCCGAGGGCGCCGAGGACGGTGAGGAGGCCGCCGGCGGCGAGGATCCAGCCGCCGGCTTCGAGGTTGGCGAGGCCGCCGAGTTCGGTGGCGATGGCGGCGACGGAGAAGACGCTGACGGCGAGGGCGCCGGTGGCGGTGTAGAGGACGGCGTTGTGGCTGCGGGTGGGGGCGGCCCAGCGCAGGCCGGGGGTGCCGTGGGTGGCGAGGAGCAGGAGGAGGGTGAGGAGTCCGGCGGCGAGGGCGAGCCATTGGAGGCCGGCGGGTGAGCCGGTGTAGGTGAGGTCGCCGGGGAAGTCGGAGGTCCAGGTCCAGGGGAGGGCGGCGGAGGCGGCGGTGGTGAGGGCGCCGAGGCCGGTGAGGGCGGTGGCGGCGCGGGCCGGCAGGGGGATGACCGGGGTGGTTTCGGTGGTGGTGGTCATGGTGGTCACGCCCTGTCCGCGACGCGCTCGCCGAGCAGGCCCTGGGGCCGGACGAGGAGCACGAGGATGAGGAGTACGAAGGCCCAGACGTCCTTCCAGGCGCCGCCTCCGAAGAGGTGCATGCCGGGGAGGTGCTGGATGTAGCCGGTGGCGAGGCTTTCGGCGAGGCCGAGGGCGATGCCGCCGAGCATGGCTCCGTAGATGTTGCCGATGCCGCCGAGGACGGCGGCGGTGAAGGCCTTGAGGCCGAGGATGAAGCCCATGCGGAAGTCGACCTGGCCGCTGCGCAGTCCGTAGGCGACGGCGGCGACGGCGGCGAACGCGGCGCCGATGGCGAAGGCCATGACGATGATGCGGTCGGTGTCGATGCCCATGAGCTTGGCGGTGTCGGGGTCCTGGCTGGTGGCCTGCATGGCGCGGCCGGAGCGGGTGCGGGTGACGAACCAGCCGAGGGCGAGCATGCACAGCGGGGCGGCGATGAGCAGGAAGAGGTCGCTGCGCTGGATGGTGACGGAGCCGAGGCTGAAGGGGTCGCCGGGGATCTTGGGGAAGACCCGGGCCTTCTTGGCGTCGGGGTAGAAGGAGAAGACGAGTTGCTGGAGGAAGATGGACAGCCCGATCGCGGTGATGAGGGGGGCGAGTCGGGGGGCGTTGCGCAGGGGCCGGTAGGCGAAGCGCTCGGCGGCGACGGCGGTGAGGGTGGAGACCAGGATGCCGGCGATCAGCATGAGCGGCAGGGCCAGCCACAGGGTGGTGCCGCCGGGGAGGGCGAGGTAGGCGGTCAGGGCGCCGAAGCCGCCGACCATGACGATCTCGCCGTGGGCGAAGTTGATGAGCTGGACGATGCCGTAGACCATCGTGTAGCCGATCGCGACGAGTCCGTAGAGGGCGCCGAGGATCAGGCCGTTGGCCAGCTGCTGCGGTAGGTCGTGCACCGCTGGGCCTCCGTAGTGCGTTCGGGGTTGTCCGCGTGGGTGGTGGATGTGGGGGCGCGCGGGGGTACTCGTGGCGCCCCCGCGCGCTGTGCTGCTGGAAGGTGGTGCGGGCCGGCTCAGCGGTTGAGGTTCAGCCGTCGAGGGCTGAGCCGCTGGAGGCCCAGCTGTCGAGGGCTCAGCCGTTGAAGGCCCAGCCGCTGGAGGTTCAGCCGCTGGAGGTTCAGCCGTTGAAGGTGCCGGTCTTCTCCACGGTCCACTTGCCGTCCTTGACGGTGTAGACGGTGAGTTGCTTGTTGGTGGTGTCGCCGAACTCGTCGAAGGAGACCTTGCCGGTGACGCCGTCGAAGGAGACCTTCTGGACGGCGTCGACGACGGCGGCGCGCGGGTTGGCGGGCAGCTTGCCGTTGTTGGCGGCGGCGACGGCCTTGACGGCCTGGATGATGGCCCAGCCGCTGTCGTAGGAGTAGCCGCCGTAGGTCTCGTAGGGGTCCTTGTAGCCGGCGGCCTTGTAGTCGGCGATGAACTTGGCGGCGGTGGGGAGTTGTTCGACGGCGCCGCCGACGGCGGTGGCGTAGTCGCCGGCGCTCTTGGGGTTGAGCTTGATGAAGTCGGCGCTCTGCATGCCGTCGCCGCCCATCAGCGGGATGTTGACGCCGGCGTCCTTGAGCTGGAGGGAGAGCGGGCCGGCGGCGGGGTACTCGCCGCCGTAGTAGACGGCTTCGGCGCCGGAGGTCTTGACCTTGGTGACGATGGCGGAGAAGTCGCGGTCGTCGGGGTTGACGTGCTCCTCGCCGACGATGTTGCCGCCCTGCTTGGTGAATTCGGCCTTGAAGGTGGCGGCGAGGCCGGCGCCGTAGGTCTTCTGGTCGTCGATGAGGAAGACCTTGGACTTCTTGGCGTCCTTGGCGAGGAACTGGGCGGCGAAGGGGCCCTGGACGGCGTCGGTGGTGGCGGTGCGGAAGTAGGTCTTGAAGGGGCGCTTCTTCTCGCCGGTGACCCACTTCTCGCCCTGGCTGAGGGCGACGCCGGTGTTGGCGGGGGAGATCTCGACGAGGTTGGCGTCGTTGAAGATCTGCTGCATCGACTGGGCGACGCTGGAGTTGAGCGGGCCGACGACGCCGAGGACGCTGTTGTCGGCGACGAGCTGGGTGGCGTTCTGCTGGCCGGGGCCGGGCTTGGCGGTGTCGTCGAGGGCCTTGACCTGGAACTTGACGCCGGGGACCTCGTTCTGCTCGTTGGCCTTCTTGACCGCGAGGTCGACGGAGTTGCGGATGCCGATGCCGATGGCGGAGAGGTCGCCGGTGAGCGGGGCGTCGATGCCGATGGTGACGGTGGTGGCGGAGCCGCTGTTGCCGCTGCCTCCGTCGGCGGACTTCTTGTCGTCGCGGGAGCCGCACGCGCTGAGGCTCAGGGCGCCGATCACGGCAATGCTCACGACAATTGCGGAACGGTGACGCACGAGGGTCCCCTTCGGTTCGGGAGGCGCCGCGCCTGAGTTGGCGGGAGCCGGGATGCGCGGAGGGCCGGGCCCAATCCGTTGGCGCGGTGACTGGCCGTGACTCTAGATGCCTCTGGGCGACTCGGGCAGTGGTGTGGCGAGGCTGTGATTCTCTTGTTATGAGCACACAGAGCAGTTGTCTCAGCATGTGGTCGTTTTGGCGCGAGCGATCCGCCGATGTAGGGCGTTTAGGGGCTGTTGGGGCGATGTAAGGGCCGGAAATGGGGGTTGCAGCTGGCTTGGTCGATAGTCGGACGCCCGTGTCCGATTCACTTGTTCCGGTCATGCTCGTCCGGATTTCGGACAGCGAGGGCATGGCGAAGGAACTCCGGGCCGCCTGCGAGCCTCGGAGCGGGCCATTGCTCGGATTTCCTACTTGTTACGTAGCGTTACCTGCGCGGATTCCGGGCATGCTGCCGCGTCGGCCGCGCCCGGACATGCCGCCGCCCCCTTGTCCAGACCAACGCCTGCCCAGGGTGGCGGAAGGTCAAACAAGGGGGCGGTCAAGGGATTTGATGATCCGTCGGCACCGGGAAGGGTCCCGGCGCGGGGTCAGAGGTCGCGCAGCATGCAGGTCAGCCGGCAGCTGGTGACCCGCTTGCCGGTGTCGTCGGTGATCGCGATCTCGTACGTGGCGGCGGTGCGGCCCTTGAACACCGCCGTCGCCACCCCGGTGACCAGCCCGGAGGTGGCCGAGCGGTGGTGGGTGGCGTTGAGGTCCACCCCGACCGCGTACCGGCCGGGGCCCGCGTGCAGCATCGCGCCGATCGAGCCCAGCGTCTCGGCCAGCGCCGCGGACGCGCCGCCGTGCAGCAGCCCGTACGGCTGCTGGTTGCCCTCCACCGGCATGGTGCCGACCACCCGGTCGCCGGAGGCCTCGACGATCCGGATGCCGAGCTTCTCGCCGAGGGCGCCGCCGGAGAAGGTCTGCGGGTCGACGCCGAGCTTGGCGAAGTGGTCCAGCACGTCCTGCGGGACCTTCAGGACGGGGGCCGCGTCGGGGGCCGCGTCGGTCATGGGGAACTCCTGCCGCTCGGGGATCGTCATCGTGCTGCCTGTGATCGTACGACCGTCCTACTCGGCGGTAGCGGCCGTGTCCGGGGTCGGGGCGTGTCCGGGGCCGGGGCGTGTCAACGGACGCCCCGGGCACGGCGGCCCCCGGCGCGCCCCCGCCGCCCGCGCCCGACGGGCCCCGCGCCCGATCGGCACGGCGCCCGATCGGCACGGCGCCCCTTTTGTCGGTGCCGGGCCATAGGATCGGTGGCCGGTAGTGGAATCGGCAGGAACGGGACGTTGACGTGGCTACGCAGAGTACGGACAAGGGCGCGACGGGTGGCGGCGGGGCCGGCCCGCGGCCCCGGCTGATGCTGCTCGACGGGCACTCGATGGCCTACCGGGCCTTCTACGCCCTGCCCGTGGAGAACTTCAACACCTCCACCGGCCAGCCCACCAACGCGGTCTACGGCTTCGCCTCGATGCTCGCCAACACCGTCCGGGACGAGCAGCCCACCCACCTCGCCGTCGCCTTCGACCTCTCCCGGCAGACCTTCCGCTCCGTCGAGTTCCCCGACTACAAGGCCAACCGCGCCAAGACGCCGGACGAGTTCCGCAGCCAGATCGGCCTGATCGGCGAACTGCTCGACGCGATGAACGTCCCCCGGCTGACGGCCGAGGGCTTCGAGGCCGACGACATCATCGCCACCCTGGCCACCGCCGCCGAGGCGGCCGGCTACGACGTCGACATCGTCACCGGCGACCGCGACTCCCTCCAACTGGTCACCGACCACATCACCGTGCTCTACCCGACCAAGGGCGTCTCCGAGCTCACCCGCTACACCCCGGAGAAGGTCGCCGAGAAGTACGGCGTCACCCCGCGCCAGTACCCGGACCTCGCCGCCCTGCGCGGCGACCCGTCCGACAACCTGCCCGGCATCCCCGGCGTCGGCGAGAAGACCGCCGCCAAGTGGGTCAACCAGTTCGGCTCCTTCGACGAACTCGTCTCCCGCGCCGACGAGGTGAAGGGCAAGATCGGCGAGAAGCTGCGCGAACACCTCGACTCGGTCAAGCGCAACCGCGTCCTCACCGAGCTCGTCCGCGACGTCGAACTCCCGCTCGGCGTCGGCGACCTGGCCCGCGCGCCGTTCGACAAGGCCGCCGTCGGCACGCTGATGGAGTCGCTGGAGTTCCGCAACGCCAACTTCCGCGACCGCGTCCACGGCATCGACCCGGCCGCCGGCGAGGAGGAGGCCGCGGCCGAACTCGCCCCCGGCGTCGAGGTCGACGGCGAACTCCTCACCGACCCGGGCACGCTGGCCGGCTGGCTGCGCGAGCACGCCGCCGACACCAAGGCCCCGGTCGCCCTCGCCGCCGTCTACCAGTGGGCGCTCGGCACCGGCGAGGTCACCGAAGTCGCCCTGGCCGCAGGGGAGTCCGCCGCCTGGTTCGACCCGGCGCAGCTCGCCGAGGAGGACGAGCGGGCCTTCGCCGCCTGGCTCGCCGACCCGGCCGCCCCCAAGGCCCTGCACATCGCCAAGCAGGTCATGCGGGCCTTCGCCGAGCGCGGCTGGGCCATCGAGGGCGTCGTCGCCGACACCGCCCTCGCCGCCTACCTGGAGAAGCCCGGCCGCCGCACCTTCACCCTGGAGGTGCTCGCCGAGGAGTACCTGGCCCGCTCGCTCACCCCCGCCCCCGCCACCGAGGACGGCCAACTCGCCTTCGACGCCCCGGAGGAGGACCCGGCGGCAGGCGCCCAGGCACTCATGCTCCAGGCCCGCGCCGTCCTCGACCTCGCCGCGCTCTTCGACACCCGCCTCGCCGAGGTCGGCGCCACCGGGCTGCTGCGCGACATGGAGCTGCCGATCGCCGCCCTGCTGGCCCGGATGGAGCGCACCGGCATCGCCGCCGACCGCCCCTGGCTCACCAGCCTGGAGACGCAGTTCGCCACCGAGATCCAGCGCGTAGTCGAGGAGGCGCACGCCGCCGCCGGGCGCGAGTTCAACCTCGGCTCGCCCAAGCAGCTCCAGGAGATCCTCTTCGGCGAGCTCGCCCTCCCCAAGACCAAGAAGATCAAGACCGGCTACACCACCGACGCCGACGCGCTCACCTGGCTCGCCACCCAGACCGACAACGAACTGCCGGTCATCCTGCTGCGCCACCGCGACCAGGCCAAGCTGCGCACCACCGTCGAGGGCCTGCTCAAGACGGTCTCGCCCAAGGGCCGCATCCACACCACCTTCAACCAGATGGTCGCCGCTACCGGTCGGCTCTCCTCGCAGGACCCGAACCTGCAGAACATCCCCGTCCGCACCGAGGAGGGCCGCGCCATCCGCCGCGCCTTCGTCGTCGGCGAGGGCTACGAGTCGCTGCTCACCGCCGACTACTCGCAGATCGAACTGCGCATCATGGCCCACCTCTCCGAGGACGAGGCCCTGTTGGAGGCCTTCGCCACCGGCGAGGACCTGCACACCACCGTCGCCTCCCAGGTCTTCGAGGTGCCGGGCACCGCGGTGGACGCCGAGATGCGCCGCAAGATCAAGGCGATGTCCTACGGCCTCGCCTACGGGCTGTCCGCGTACGGGCTCTCGCAGCAGCTCGGCATCAAGCCCGGCGAGGCCCAGGGCCTGATGGACACCTACTTCGAGCGCTTCGGCGGCGTCCGCGACTACCTGCGCCGGGTCGTCGACGAGGCCCGCGCCACCGGCTACACCGAGACGCTGCTCGGCCGCCGCCGCTACCTGCCGGACCTCAACAGCGACAACCGCCAGCGCCGCGAGATGGCGGAGCGGATGGCCCTCAACGCCCCGATCCAGGGCTCGGCCGCCGACATCGTCAAGATCGCCATGCTGCGGGTGGACGAGGCGCTGCGCGCCGCCGGCCTCACCTCCCGGATGCTGCTCCAGGTGCACGACGAAATCGTGCTGGAGCTGACGCCGGGCGAGCGCGAGCAGGTCGAGGCGATCGTCCGCGAGCAGATGGCCGGCGCCTACCCGCTGCGCGCCCCGCTGGACGTCTCGGTGGGCGTCGGCGCCAACTGGGAGGCCGCCGCGCACTGATCCGGCGGCGCGGTTCGGCGGTGCAGGGCTGCGGTGCGGTTCGGCGGTGCGGTTCTCGGCGGGCCCGGACACGGCTGGTGTCCGGGCCCGCCGCTCCGCTCCCGCGGGCCGTCGCGCAGCGGGCGCGACGATCGGCGGTGGGCAGCGGCGGATGGCGGAGAGCCCCTTGGCGGTCCAGAATGATCCGATGGTCACGCTTGAGACTCCGCGTCTGATCCTGCGTCGCTGGCGCGAGGAGGACGTCGCGCCCATGGCTGCCGTCAATGCCGACCCCGAGGTCATGCGGTGGATCCGTGACGGCAGCGTCCGTGACGAACAGCAGACCCGCGGCGGGATCCAGGCCTGGGAGAGCGAGTGGGAGACACAGGGCTTCGGCCTGTTCGCCGTGGAGATCCGGTCCACTGGTGAGCTGGCCGGGTTCACCGGCCTCTCGGTCCCCGAATTCCTGCCGGAGGTACTGCCGGCGGTCGAGGTCGGCTGGCGGCTGGGACGCTCCCACTGGGGGCGCGGCTTGGCCACCGAGGCCGCTGCGGCGGCTGTGCGGTTCGCGTTCGAGGAGCGAGGGCTGGAGCGGATCGTCAGCATCACTCAGGTGGGCAACGACGCCTCCGAACGGATCATGACCAAACTGGGGATGCAGCTGGCCCGTGAGACCGTCAGTCCCGCCGGCGGTCGGCGAGTACGGGTGTTCGCGTTGTCGTCGGACCAGTACGCCGCAACCCCTCGGCACTGAGCGCGGCCACCTCCCGCCGGCCCGCCTTCGGAGTCAGCTGCTCCCCGGCTTCCGTGCGTCGGCTGCGTCCGCTGCGTCCGCGGCGTCCGCGGCGTCGGCTACGTTCGCGCGGTGCAGGAACGCCTCGACGAGGCGGTCGGTGAAAGCCTGGTCCACGGGTTCCGCCGTCACCAGGACGCGGTGGTAGAGCGGTCCCACGAGTTGGTCGATCTCCGCCGCCATGTCGAGTCCGGCGGCGAGCTGGCCGCGTTCCACCGCGCGTTCCAGCGGGAGCCGGTCGCGTCGGCGCTGTTCGTCGAGGTACCCGGACCGCAGGGCGGCGGCGAACGCGGGATCGTGCTGGGCGTGCCCGATGAGGGCCTTGAAGACGGCGCCCGCGTCGGACCGGGTGAGGAACAGGGCCAGTTGGCGCAGGTGGGCGCGCAGGTCCGGGGCCAGGTCGCCGTGGTCCGGCGGGGTCAGGGCTTCGGTCGCGTCCTGGAGGAAGGCGTCCAGGAGGATGTCGGTCTTGGTCTTCCACCAGCGGTAGACGGTCTGCTTGGCGACGCCCGCCCGGGCGGCGATGCCCTCGATGGTGACGCCGGTGAAGCCCTTCTCGACCAAGAGGTCGTCGGCCGCCTCCAGCACTGCCTGCCGGGCCTGTTCGCTGCGGCCGTGCCGGTTGCCGTGGTGGCGTGCCGCCGGTTGTGACCCGGCCGCCGCGGCGGCCGTACTTCCTCGTTCCATGTCTGCCTCCTGGGGCCAGGGTAGGCCAGAACCGCTAGACGCAACGCAACGGTGCGTCTAGTCTAGGCCCATGACACCCACCAACACCCTCGAAGACCCCCGCGTCGCCACCGCCCTCGACCGGATGTTCCGGCATGCCGAGCAGGACGAGGCGACCAGCAGGCGGATCCGGGCGGCGTGGCCCCAGAACTCCGCGCCCCTCGGCCCGCAGGAGCAGGCCGACGCCAACGCCGAGGTGTACATGCCGATTTCCGCCCAGGGCGGCCGCCTCCTCTACAACCTGATCCGGGCCACCCGCCCCGCCACCGTCGTCGAGTTCGGCACGTCCTTCGGCATCTCCACGCTCCATCTCGCCGCCGCGGTGCGCGACAACGGGACGGGGCGGGTGATCAGTACGGAACTGAGCGCCGCCAAGGCCGCGGCCGCCCGCCGGACGTTCACCGAGACGGGACTGGACGACCTGATCACCGTCCTCGAAGGAGACGCCCGCGACACCCTCGCCGCAGTCGACGGCTCCGCGGACTTCGTCCTCCTCGACGGCTGGAAGGACCTGTGCCTGCCCGTCCTGCGACTCCTCGAACCACGCCTCGCGCCCGGCACCCTCGTCGTCGCCGACGACGTCGACCTGGAGGCCCTCGCGCCCTACCTCGACTACGTCCGCGACCCCGCCAACGGCTACCAGAGCGTCACGTTCCCCGTGGAGGACGGAATGGAGATCAGCTGCCGCCTCTAGACCCGTGTGGTGTCGTGATCGGTTGTGGGCACCGCCTTCTGCGTGGGGGTGGAACCCGGTACGACACTGGTCGTGACGCGTGGGCAACTCACGAATGCCCTGCGGGTGGACGGCCCGGATGAGGCCGACGTGGCCCCCCGGGCCGAGCCGGTCGCCGTCGGCCGACGGCCCGGAGGCCCGGCCCTGGGAAAAGGACGCGCGCCACTGTGTCCGGTCAGGCGATCATGGCTGCCATGACGGACGCAACCGGACCGGAGCCGCTGGGCGTGTGCCTCGTGGCCAATGTCGCTCAGGAGACCGGTCACGGCGAAGGCGGGTCGGAGATCCGCAAGGGGCTGCGGCACTTCGCGCCGGGGGCGAAGGTGTGGATCGCGCCGCCGGCCTGGGGCGACGGCGGTGACTGCGTCATCGTGGCCGGACGTCACCGGGGCAACAGCCGTCGCTACGTGCGGATCGTGATCAAGAGTCGGCTCCTGGCGAACTTCAGGGTCCACGCCGTCTACAGCCCGGCGCTGGTGCGCGCGTTGACGGAGGCGGGACCCGGCGAGGAGAAGGACTTCGGCGCCCGCTTCCTGTGGGACCCGGAGCAGGCGGAGAGCTGGGCGCGATCCCGGAACACGCCGAGGACGGGCTGAGGGCGGGCTGAGGGTGGGCTGAGGGCGGGCTGAGGGCGGCGAAACCGGCGCGCCGGTGGGGCGGCGCGCCGGGAACACTGCTCCGGGTCAGCCCGCGAGGTGCTCCAGGAGCAGCGGCACGATCCGCTCGGCGTCGGCCTCCGGCAGCCAGTGGGTGGCACCCTCCAGCGCGACGAACCGGTACGGGGCGCTGACGTGCTTGGCCGTCAGGTCGGCGGCGTCGCGGCCCAAAGCGCGGTCCTCGGTACCCCAGACGAAGAGCGTGCGGACGGTGATCTCGCCGGCCGGCACCCGGAGTTCCTCGTTGATCGCCCGGTACCAGTTGAGCCCGGCCGTCAGCACGCCCGGCTCGGTCAGCCGTCGGACGTTGGACTCGGCCTGGTCCGTCGGCAGTGCGCCCCGGTAGATCGCGCGCAGCCTGGCCGCGTCGTCGGCCAGCATGGCCTGTTCGGCCACGTGCTCCGGAAGGCGGAACTCCCTGATGTACTGGGAGCGTTCGCGCTGGTCGCTGTCGTTGTTCAGGGCCTCGTAGAGCGCCTCGGGGTGCGGGGTGGAGAGCACGGTCAGGCTGTGCAGCCGCTCCGGGTGGGTGGAGGCCAGCGCCCAGGCGACGAGGCCGCCCCAGTCGTGGGCGACCAGGTGGAAGCGCGGCGCGTCCAGGGCGTCGGCGAAGCCCAGCGCGTCCGCGACCAGCAGCTCGACGGAGTAGTCCGCGATGTCCGCGGGGCGGGCGTCGGGGGAGTAGCCGCGCTGGTCCACCGCCACCGCGCGGTAGCCGGCCGCGGCCAGCGCGGTCAGCTCGGCGCTCCAGCAGTCGGCGAACTCGGGGAACCCGTGCAGCAGCAGGACGAGTTCCCCGTCGGCGGGCCCGGCGGCCAGTCCGTCGAAGGTGTGCCGGCCGACGGTCAGACGAACGGCGGTGGGCAGGGGTGAGGACATGGTCAGCTCCTGTTGGTAGCGCGTCAACAGGGCGATCACATCATAGGGTTGGGTGGGCGGATTCGGCGGGCGGATGTGGCGGGCGGTGCGGTGGCCGACGCCGGTGCTCGCCCTTGGCGCGAGGGCCCGGGCGCAGGAAGTCTGCGGGGCCGACTTCCTGCGCCCAGCTCGGCCCGTCGCCGTCGACGACCGCGCGCGGGGTCGCCGCCTTCGAGGTCTCGGGCGACGAGTGGAGCGGCGATCACGGCCGTGGATGCATGGCAGGCTGGCCCTGCATGGTGATCAGTGATGTGTCGTGGGCCGATGACGAGGTGTTGGCGGTGTGTCCTGAGCTGACGGATGCCGAACTCGACGAGTTGTTCAGCGCGTCGTGGCCGAATCACAAGCCGACCTCCTTCGCGCCGATGCTGGCCCGCAGCCTGGCTTGGATCGCGGCGCGCCGGGGGAACCGGCTGGTCGGATTCGTCAACGTCGTCGGCGACGGTGGTGTGCACGCCTTCGTCCTGGACACCACCGTGCACCCGGACGAGCGCGGGCAGGGGCTCGGGACCCGGTTGGTGAGGGCGGCTGCCGGCGAGGCGAGCGCACGCGGTGCCGAGTGGCTGCACGTCGACTACGAACCGCACCTGGAGTCCTTCTACGGTCAGTGCGGATTCCGGCCGACCGCCGCCGGGCTCATGCGGCTCTGAGCGGGCCGCCTCCGTCGCAGGGATGACTGGGCAGTCTGAGGCGGTGGGTGATCGGTGAGGATCGTTGCCATGACTTACGTGATCGAAGCTGCTCGTCCGGGTGACTCCGCGCAGCTGGGGCTGTTGCTGCTGAGGGCTTGGCTGCAGACATACCCCAACCCGGAGGTGGGGATCGACGAGGACTGGATCCGTGAGCACCGCGGCTCGTCAGCTACCGCGGAAGGCATCAACCAGTGGCGGGAGTTCATCGAGGCAGCGAACCAGGACCCGGATCTGCTGTTCTGCCGTGTTCTCCGTTCTGAAACCGAGATCGTCGGCGTTCTCTGCGGGCGCCGCGGCGAGGTGGTTACTCTCGGACCGATGTATCTGCTGGAACACGTCCAGGGCCAGGGACTTGGTGGCCGCATGATGACCGAGTTCCTCACCTGGGCCGGAGCCACACCCATATGCCTATGGGCCACCGATTACAACGACAGCGCGGTCCGCTTCTACCAGCACCACGGATTCAAGGTCACGAGCGAGCGAGAGCTTTGGCAAGGAAAGCTGCCCAACCTCCGTATGACCCGCGAGGTCGCACCCAGCCTCAACAGCTGAGCTACCCGCGTTGGCAGCAACTGCCTCGAAGGCCAGCTGCGGGAGAACCCACGCCACGAGCTCGTGGGTGGGGCGAATGCAGACTCGACGGCCCGCCGCCGGAAGGGGTGGCGGGCCGCCTTGTCGACTGCTGCTGTTTCTCGTGAACATCCACGGTCCTCAAGATCGGCAACCGCGGCTCAAACCGGCAGACAAACGCTACTGCTGGAAGTGAACGAAGCCAGGGCGGTGTGCGGCAGGTGGGCTCTGCGGGGGTTGGGGGCGGGTGTGCGCAGGAAGTCGGGTGGGTCGACTTCCTGTGTTCATGGGTGGGTTGCGTGGGTGGCTTGGGCTTGGGCTTGGGTGCGGCAGTGGGTGAGGGCGGGTTTGAGGCGGGGGTCGGGGGTGGGGGTGGCGGTGAGGAGTTCGCCGGCGGTGATGAGGGTGGTCCAGTAGTGGGTGGGGTCGCCGGTGGTGGGGTGGGGTTGGGTGGCGGTGAGGGAGAGGTAGGCGGTGGTGAGGTTGCCGGTGGTG
>NZ_JBFBIR010000090.1:0-24697 GCF_040685715.1 Kitasatospora sp. NPDC088264 | reverse complement strand
CAGGTACGACAAACGCGTGTACGTCTTTCTCGGCACAGTCACGGTCGCCGCACTGGCCATCTGGCTCCGCTCATGATCGCGCGGACAGAACCTAATAGGACTTCGGGAGGCCGAGGGTGTGCTGGGCGACGTAGTTGAGCACCATCTCGCGGCTGACCGGGGCGACCCGGCCGACCCGGGTGGCGGCCAGCAGCGCGCCCAGCCCGTACTCCTGGGTGAGGCCGTTGCCGCCCAGCGTCTGCACCGCCTGATCGACGGTACGGGCGGCGGCCTCGCCGGCCGCGTACTTGGCCATGTTGGCGGCCTCCCCGGCGGCCAGGTCCTCCCCCGCGTCGTAGAGCAGCCCGGCCTTCTGGGTCATCAGCCGGGCCAGCTCGATCTCCACCGCGCACTGGGCCAGCGGGTGAGCCAGGCCCTGGTGGGCGCCGATCGGGGTGGACCAGACGGTGCGGGTCTTCGCGTACTCGACGGCCTTGCCGAGGGCCTGGCGGGCCAGGCCGAGGGAGAACGCGGCGGTCAGCACGCGCTCGGGGTTGAGGCCCGCGAACAGTTGCAACAGGCCGGCGTCCTCGTCGCCGACCAGGGCGTCGGCGGGCAGCCGGACGTCGTCCAGGAAGACCTGGAACTGCTTCTCGGGGGCGACGAGTTCCATCGGTATCGCCCGGTACTCGAAGCCGGCGGCGTCGCGCGGGACGATGAACAGACAGGGCTTGAGCCTGCCGGTGCGCCCCCCTCCGGCGTCCGCGGTCTCGGTGCGGGCGACGAACAGCACGGCGTCGCAGTGGTCGATGCCGGAGACGAACACCTTGCGGCCGGTCAGCAGCCAGTCCCCGCCGTCCCGGCGGGCGACGGTGGAGATCCGGTGCGCGTTGGAGCCGGCGTCCGGCTCGGTGATGCCGAAGGCCATCTTGCGGCTGCCGTCGGCGAGTCCGGGCAGCCAGCGCTGCTTCTGCTCCTCGGTGCCGAAGCGGGCGATCACGGTGCCGCAGATCGCCGGGGAGACGATGAGCAGCAGCAGCGGGCAGCCGGCCGAGCCCAACTCCTCCAGCACGATGGCCAGATCGGTGATGCCGCCGCCCCCGCCGCCGTACTCGGCGGGCAGGTTCACGCCGAGGTAGCCGGCCTTGCCCGCGTCCGCCCACAGCTCGTCGGCGGGCTCGCCGGCCCGGGCCTTGGCCATGTAGTAGGCGGAGCCGTAGCGGCGGCCGAGGTCGCCGACGGCCTGGCGCAGGGCCCGGCGTTCTGTGGTCTCGATGAGCTGACTGCCGATGGTGGACATGCGGGGTCCTTCCTCAGGCTTCTGCGGCGGGCTGGACGGCGGCTGGTGCGGTCGGCTCGGCGGCGGGCTGGACGGCGGCTGTTGCAGTGGGCTCGGCGGCGGGACCGGCCTCGGGCTGCACGACGGCGAGCAGGGTGCCGAGTTCGACCTGCCGGCCGGGGGCGGCGTGGAGTTCGACCAGGACGCCGTCGGCGGGGGCGGTGACGCGGTGCTCCATCTTCATCGCCTCCAGGACGAGCAGCGGCTGACCGGCGGTGACGGTGTCGCCGACGGCGGCGGTGGTGCGCACGACGGTGCCGGGCATCGGGGCGAGCAGCGCGCCCGGGTCCGCCCGGGCGGCGGGGTCGGGGAAGCGCGGCAGGGCGGTGAGCGCGATGCCGCCGTTCGGGGTGTCGACGTACACCCGGTCGCCGTAGCGCGCGACGCGGTGGCCGCGCCGGACGGCGCCCTCGCGCAGCGTGACCTGCTCGGGCGAGGCGTCCAGGAGCTCCGTCCGCGGGTGGTCGTCGGCCCGCAGGCCGTCCCGGGTGAGGCGGTATCGGACCTCCAACTCTGCGCCGTCGTCGGTGCGGTAGCGCTTGGACTGCGACTGCGAGGGCAGGTTGCGCCAGCCCGACGGCAGTGCGCCGTGCGGCCCGGTGCGCCGGGCGGCGGCGTCGGCGAGGGCGGCGGCCAGGGCGGCGCGCGCGGTCTCCCTGCCGTCCGGGGCGGTGAGTTCGGCCGCGTGCTCGGCCAGGAAGCCGGTGTGCAGGCGTGCGGCCAGGAAGGCCGGGTGCCGCAGCGCGCGGACCAGCAACTCCCGGTTGGTTGCGGGCCCGTGGACCTCTGCGCGGGCGAGCGCGTCGGCCAGCCGGCGGGCGGCGGCGGCGCGGGTCGGCGCCCAGGCGATCACCTTGGCGAGCATCGCGTCGTAGTGCGGGGTGATCTCGTCGCCGGCCGCCACGCCGGAGTCCAGCCGGACACCCCGGCCGCCGAACTCCTGGTGCGGCACGGTGAGTTCGAGGCGGTGCAGGGTGCCGGTGGCGGGCTGCCAGTCCTTCGCCGGGTCCTCCGCGTACAGCCGGGCCTCGATCGCGCAGCCGGTGGCGGGCGGCGGGACCGGCCCGGGCAGCCGCTCCCCCTCGGCGACGGCGAGTTGGAGCGCCACCAGGTCCAGTCCGGTGACCGCCTCGGTGACCGGGTGCTCGACCTGGAGGCGGGTGTTCATCTCCAGGAAGTGGAACCGGCCGTCCTCGCCGAGCATGAACTCGGCCGTACCGGCACCGGTGTAGCCGATCGCCCGGGCGGCGCTGACGGCCGCCGCGTGCAGCCCGGCGCGCACCGCCTCGGGCAGGCCGGGGGCCGGGGCCTCCTCGATCACCTTCTGGTGCCGCCGCTGGAGCGAGCAGTCGCGGTCGCCGACCGCCCAGACCGTGCCGTGCGCGTCGGCCAGCAGCTGGACCTCGACGTGCCGCCCGGCGGGCAGGTAGCGCTCGCAGAACACCTCGTCCGAGCCGAAGGCCTTCGCCGCCTCGGCGCGGGCGGCGGCCAGTTCGCCGGGGAGCTCCGCGAGCGTGCGCACCACCCGCATGCCGCGTCCGCCGCCACCCGCCGCCGCCTTGACCAGGAGCGGCAGGTCGACCTCGGTGGGGTCGGTCAGGGCGTCCAGCACGGGCACCCCGGCCTCGGCCATCAGCCGCTTGGCGGCCGTCTTGGAGCCCATCGCGGCGATCGCGGCCGGCGGCGGGCCGACCCAGACCAGCCCGGCGTCCAGCACGGCCTGCGCGAACCCGGCGTCCTCCGACAGGAATCCGTACCCGGGGTGGACGGCGTCCGCGCCCGCCGCCAGCGCGGCGCGGACGATCAGGTCGGCGCGCAGGTAGGTGTCGGCGGGCGCGGCGCCGGGCAGCCGCACGGCCGCGTCGGCCTCACGGACGTGCGCGGCCCCGGCGTCCGGGTCGGAGTGGACGGCGGTGGTCGCGACGCCCAGGGCCCGGCAGGTGCGGAAGACCCGGCGGGCGATCTCGCCACGGTTGGCGACCAGCAGGTTGGTGATCATGTCTCGGGTGCCCCTCACAGCTCCGTCTCGCAGCTCGGTCTCGCAGCTCGGTCGAACAGTTCGGTCTCACATCCGGAAGACGCCGTAGCCGCGCGCGCCCTCGACCGGCGCGTTGTGGATCGCGGACAGGCACAGGCCGAGCACCGTACGGGTGTCGCGCGGGTCGATCACGCCGTCGTCGTACAGCCGCCCGGACAGGAAGACCGGCAGCGACTCGGCCTCGATCTGCTGCTCGACCATGGCGCGGATCGCCGCGTCCGCGTCCTCGTCGTACGGCTGCCCCTTCGCGGCGGCCGACTGCCGGGCGACGATCGACAGCACCCCGGCGAGCTGCTGCGGGCCCATCACCGCGGACTTGGCGCTCGGCCAGGCGAACAGGAAGCGCGGCTCGTACGCCCGCCCGCACATGCCGTAGTGGCCGGCGCCGTAGGACGCGCCGATCAGCACCGACAGGTGCGGCACCCGGGAGTTGGCGACGGCGTTGATCATCATCGCGCCGTGCTTGATGATGCCGCCCTGCTCGTACGCCCGGCCGACCATGTAGCCGGTGGTGTTGTGCAGAAACAGCAGCGGGATGTCCCGCTGGTTCGCCAACTGGATGAACTGGGCGGCCTTCTGGGACTCCGGGCTGAACAGCACGCCCTGCGCGTTGGCCAGCACGCCGACCGGGTAGCCGTGCAGCCGGGCCCAGCCGGTGGCCAGGCTGGTGCCGTAGAGCGGCTTGAACTCGTCGAAGTCGGAGCCGTCGACGATCCGGGCGATCACCTCGCGCGGGTCGAAGGGCACCTTGAGGTCGCCCGGGACGATGCCCAGCAGCTCCTCCTCGTCGTACTTCGGCGGCTCGGCGAGCCGGTCCGGCGACGGGCCCGGTTTGCGGTGGTCCAGCCGGGCGACGATCCGGCGGGCCAGCCGCAGCGCGTCCGCCTCGTCCGCCGCGAAGTGGTCGGCCAGGCCGGAGGTGCGGGCGTGCATCTCGGCGCCGCCGAGCGACTCGTCGTCGGCCTCCTCACCGGTGGCCATCCTGACCAGCGGCGGGCCGCCGAGGAACACCTTGGCGCGCTCCCTGACCAGCACGGTGTGGTCCGACATGCCGGGGACGTAGGCGCCGCCGGCCGTCGAATTGCCGAACACCACGGCCACGGTGGGGATTCCGGCGGCGGAGAGCCGGGTGAGGTCGCGGAACAGCGCGCCGCCGGGGATGAAGATCTCCTTCTGGCTGGGCAGGTCGGCCCCGCCGGACTCGACCAGGTTCACCACCGGGAGGCGGTTGTCGAACGCGATCTCGTTGGCGCGCAGGGCCTTGCGCAGGGTCCACGGGTTGCTGGCGCCGCCGCGCACGGTCGGGTCGTTGGCGGTGATCAGGCACTCCACGCCCTCGATCACGCCGATGCCGGTGACCAGCGCCGCGCCCACCGGGTAGTCGCTGCCCCAGGCGGCCAGCGGCGAGAGCTCCAGGAACGGCGAGTCCGGGTCGACCAGCAGCTCGATCCGCTCGCGCGGCAGCAGCTTGCCGCGGGCGCGGTGGCGGTCCACGTACTTGGGGCCGCCGCCGGCCAGCGCCTTGGCGTGCTCGGCGTCCAGCCCGGCGAGCTTGGCGAGCATCGCGGCGCGGTACTCGGCGTACTCGGGCCCGGCCGGGTCGACGCGGGTGGGCAGCACGGTCACAGCAGGGCCTCCGGGATGTCGAGGTGGCGGGAGCGCAGCCACTCCCCGAGGGCCTTGGCCTGCGGGTCGAAGCGGTGCTGGGCGGCGACGCCTTCGCCGAGCAGGCCGGTGAGGGTGAAGTTGACCGCGCGCAGGTTCGGGAGCAGGTGCCGGGTGACGGGCAAGTCGGCGGTCTCGGGCAGGAGTTCGCGCAGCTTGTCGACGGTGAGGGTGTGGGCGAGCCAGCGCCATCCCGCCTCGGAGCGGGCCCAGACGCCGAGGTTGGCGTCGCCGCCCTTGTCGCCGCTGCGGGCGCCGGCCACCAGGCCGAGCGGGGCGCGGCGACGCGGGCCGGCGGGGGGTTCTGCGGGGAGTGCAGTTGGGAGTACTGCGGGGAGCGCTGGCTCTTCGGAGGTCTCAGCAGGTCGGCTCGTCACCAGGGCCGGCGGGACGGCGAGCCGGCGGCCGTCCGGTAGCACGGCGGTGTGCTCGACGGCCTCGGCGTCGACGTACGCGGCGGCGAACACCCCGTACGGCGCGCCGGGGCCTGGCGGCGCGGTGAGGTGGAAGCCCGGGTAACCGGCCAACCCCAACTCCACGGCGGCCTTGCCCAGTTCGCGCCCGACCTTGGCCTGGTCCGGGTCGCGGGCGGTGAGCCGGAGCAGGGCGGAGGCGGCCTCCTCGGTGCCGGCGTCCGGGTGGTCGGTCCGGGCGAGCGTCCAGCGCAGTTCGGCGGGCCGGGCGGCGGGCGGCAGGGCGTCCAGGAACTGCCGCCGCACCAGGTCGGCCTTGGCTTCGATGTCGAGGCCGGTGAGGACGAACACCACCTCGTTGCGGTGGCCGCCGAGCCGGTTCAGGCCCACCTTCAGCGTGGGCGGCGGCGCCTCGCCGCGTACCCCGTCGATCCGGACCCGGTCCGGCCCCTCCTCGGCGAGCCGCACGGTGTCCAGCCGGGCGGTGACGTCCGGGCCCAGGTAGCGCGCACCGCCCGTCTCGTAGAGGAGTTGGGCGGTGACGGTGCCCGCGGTGACGGCGCCGCCGGTGCCCGGGTGCTTGGTGATCACGCTGGAGCCGTCGGCGTGCAGTTCGGCGATCGGGAAGCCCGGGCGGGTGACGTCGTGCTCGCGGAAGAACGCGTAGTTCCCGCCCGTCGCCTGGGCGCCGCACTCCAGCACGTGCCCGGCGACCACCGCCCCGGCGAGGGCGTCGAAGTCCGCCGCCGTCCAGCCGAAGTGGGCGATCGCGGGCCCGGCGACCAGCGCCGCGTCGGTGACCCGCCCGGTGACCACCACCTCGGCGCCCGCGGCCAGGCAGGCCGCCACCCCGAAGCCGCCGAGGTAGGCGTTCGCGGCCAACAGGCCGTCAGGCAAGCCGAGTTCGCTCCTGCGCGGCAGCAGGTCGTCCCCCTCGACGTGGGCGACGGCCACCGCGAGGCCCTGGCGCTGCGCCAGGTTCCGCAGTTCGGCGGCGAGCCGGGCCGGATTCAGCCCGCCCGCGTTCACCACGATCCTCACCCCGCGCTCCTGCGCCAGGCCGAGGCACTCCTCCATCTGCCGCAGGAACGTCCGGGCGTAGCCGAGGGACGGGTCCTTCAGGCGGTCCCGGGCCAGGATGAGCATGGTCAGCTCCGCCAGGTAGTCCCCGGTGAGCACGTCCAGCGGCCCGCCGGTGAGCATCTCCCGCACCGCCGCGAAGCGGTCCCCGTAGAACCCCGAGGCGTTGCCGACCCGCAGTACCGAGCGTTCGCGCGCCAAAGCGCCTCCCCTGCCGACGGGTTGGCGACGCCCCCACACGAGCGCCGCCGGGCAGCAGCGTGGCACCGGGCGCGAAAAAAAGCAATCACGCCTGCTTGTTTCGAGCCGGTGGCCGCACTCGACAGGGCCGCGTACGGCCCGATTCTCCGAAACCCGACTGACACCGGCCCGTCGGTGCGACACGATGTCCGTCCGTCGTACTGGCGAGTGAAAGGCAGCCTGCATGCCGCATCCCGCACCGCGACCGACTCCCGAGTCGACCGACCCGCTCACCGCGGAACTGGTGGTGGACATGGCCGCCCCCGCGGCGCCGGCCATCTCGCCGGACGGTCGCCTGGTCGCCTACGGCGTGGTCGCGAACAGTGGAAGGGACGGACGCCCGCACAGCTCGGTCTGGGTCGCCGCCGCCGATGGCAGCGCCGCCCCGCGCGGGCTGACCGACGGCACGGCCCGCGCCGCCGCCCCGAAGTGGGCGCCGGACTCGGCTTCTCTGTTTCTCACCTCCGACCGCGAGGAGCGGGGCACCGCTCAACTCCGGCGGATCCTTCTGGACGGCAGCGGGGACATCGCCCGGGCGGAGCCCCTGACCAGGTGGCGCGGGGGCATCTGCGACCACTACCCGCTCGCCGACGGCCGCACCGTGGCGCTGCTCGCCGAGGACGAGCCCACCCCGGAGGACGAACGCCGGGAGGCCGAGGGTGACGACGCGAAGGTCTGGGGCCAGCACCTCCCCGCCACCCGGCTGCGCCTGCTCGACCTGGCGACCGGCGTGGTCCGCACCGTGGACGGCCTCGGAGACCGCCATGTCGTGGAGGTGGCCCAGCGTCCGGACGGCGGCCCGCTGGCCGTGCTGAGCTGGGCCACCCCCGAGCTCGACCCCGGCGTCACGACGGCAGGACTGCACCTGGTCGCCCCGGAGACGGGAGCCGTCCAGGACCTGGGCCCGGTCGGATTCGAGGCCCGGTCCCCGGTCTGGTGGCATCACGACGGTGAATGGCATCTGGCCCACCTGGCGGTGACCCCCGGGCACTTGGTCGGCGCGCTCGCCGTGATCGACACCGTGCCGCCGGCGACCGGCCCGACCGTCGAACAGCGCGATCTCACGGTCGGCATGTCCGCCTGCCCCACCGAGCTGGTGCAGGTCGCCGACGGGCCGCCGCTGGCGCTGTTCGCCGACGGGCTGGACACCGCGCTGTACCGGCTCGATCCGCAGTCGCTGCGGTTCCACCGGTTGTCCTGCGCGCCCGGCACGCCAGGCACGCCCGGCACGCTCGCCGGGCTCACTGCGAGTCGCTCCGGAGCGACCCTCGCCGTGCTGCTGAGCACCGCGCGCGAGCCCAGGAACGTCCACGCGGGCCCCACGGGCGGGCCACTGCTCCGGCTCAGCGACACCAGCCCCGAACTGCGCGGGATCCGCTGGGGTACCCAGGAACGGCTCGGCTACCAGGCGTCCGACGGACTCCAGTTGGACGGCCTGCTGATCCTGCCGGCCGGCCGGACTCGGGGCCAGGGCCCGTTCCCGCTCGTCACCATGGTCCACGGCGGTCCCTACTTCCGCCATGCCGACGAGTTCACGCTCACCGCGGTCGACTGCGGCCAGTGGCTGGCTACCGCCGGATACGCGGTCTTCCTGCCCAATCCCCGGGGCGGGTCGGGCCACGGCCATGAATTCGCCGCCGTGGTGGCGGGCGCGGTGGGCGGCGCCGAGTGGACCGACATCCTCGCCGGGATCGACCTGCTGGTCGCCGAGGGAGTCGCCGATCCCGAACGCCTGGGCATCTCCGGCTGGAGCCACGGCGGTTTCATGGCGGCCTGGGCCATCGGCCAGACCGGGCGGTTCAAGGCCGCCATGATGGGCGCGGGCATCACCGACTGGGGCATGCAGGCCGGGACCGGCGAGTGGGGAGCCATGGACGCGGCGCTCGGCGGCAGCACCGGCTGGAGCGGGCCGGGACCGCACCTCCACGACCGGAACAGCCCGATCTCCTACGCGTCCCGGATCCGCACCCCGGTCCTGATCCTGCACGGCGAGCAGGACACCAACGTCCCCCTCGGCCAGGCCGTCCACTTCCATCGCGCACTGCGCCACTTCGGCGTCGAACACGAGTTCGTCGTCTACCCCCGAGAGGGCCACGGGCTCCACGAGCGCGCCCATCAACTCGACGCCCTCCGGCGCATCCGCGCCTGGTACGACCGCTGGCTGTGAGCCCGCACCCGGGAGGGCATCGAGTCGTGATCGACGAGTGGCGGAACCCGAGCAGGATCAGCGGTGCTTGAACTCCTCGATGGCCTCCCGGACGGTGTTCTTCATCTCCTCGCTGCCGATGTGCCCCGAGTCCTCGGAGATGTGCAGCCTCGCGCCCGGCCACGCCTTCGCCAGCTCCCAGGCCGTCTGCACCGGGCAGCCCATGTCGTGCCGGCCGTGCACCAGCACCGCCGGGATCCCGGCCAGCCTGTGGGCGTTGCGCAGCAGTTGGTCCTCCTCCAGCCAGGCGCCGTTGCTGAAGAAGTGGGCGCAGATCCGGACGAACGCGATCTGCTCGTCGACCTCCCGGGCGCTGTACATGCCGGGAGAGCCGTTGGGCTCGTTCGAGATGACCGCGTCCTCCCAGGCGAGCCAGCCGGCGGCGGCCTTCGCCCGGACCGCCCGGTCGGGGTTCTCCATCAGCCGCGCGTAGGCGGCGAGCAGGTCGCCGTCCCGCTCGTCCTCGGGCACGCCCTCGCGGAACCGGTCCCACGCCTCGGGGTAGAAGGACCCGGCGCCCCGGTAGAGCCAGTCGGTCTCGGCCCGGCGGGTCGTCGTCACCGCCTGGATGATGATCTCGCTGACCCGCTCGGGGTGCTGCTGCGCGTAGGCCAGCAGGAGGGTCGAACCCCAGGAGGCACCGTTCAGCAACCACCGCTCGATGCCGAGGTGTTCGCGCAGCCGCTCCATGTCGTCGATCAGGTGCTGCGTGGTGTTCAGGCTCATGTCCGCCGCCGGGTCGCCGGCGTGCGGGGTGCTGCGGCCGCAGTTGCGCTGGTCGTAGCGGATCACGCGGTAGCACTCCGGATCCCACGCCCGGGTGGGCCGGTCCGGCGTCCCCGCGCCGGGGCCGCCGTGGACGTAGAGGACGGGCTTGCCCTCGGGGTTGCCGAGCTGCTCGTAGTAGACCCGGTTGCCGTCTCCGGTGTCGAGGAAACCGTGGCCGTAGGGACTCGTCGGAGGATAGAGATCAACCATGACCGTCGATCCTAGGGCGCGGGCGCGCTCGGGGCCCGCGCTTTTCCGCCCAACCCGCTTCGTGGGAACGGCCGTTCGGCCGGCCTCAGGGCGTTTCAGTCCAGCGGGAGGGCCATCTCCAGGATGCGGGCCTGCGGGTCGAGCCCGTACGGGGTCTCCCCGCCGGTGTAGGTGAAGCCTCGGCGCAGGTAGAAGGCGGCGGCGCGGGCGTTCGCCTCGTGCACGCCGAGCAGCATCCGCTTGGCGCCGCCCTCGGTGCGGGCCCAGTCGGTGGCGGCGTCCAGCAGGGCGTCCGTCACGCCGCGTTCGCGGCCGCGGTGTTCCGGGGCCACCCAGACGCCGATCAGGACGGCGGTCGCGGCCTGGTCCCGGTCGGGGACGGAGAGCATCGTGCCGACCCATTCGCCGTCCGGGTCGACGGCCACCAGGCCGACGCTGCCCGGCTCGTTCACCCGGGCCGTCCGGGCCCGCCAGTCGGCCTCGCCCAGGGCCTGCGCCGCGGCGTGGGTCTCGCCGAAGGCCATCGGGAAGTCGAGGAGCTGGGCCAGCCGCACCTTCCGCAGGCGCTGCCAGTCCTCGGTCCCCATCCGCTCGATCCGGTACCGCATGCTCTCCGACCCCCACTGCCGCAGCCGCCTTCGCCGGCGGTGGTCACCTCCGGCGAAGGCAGCATAGCCGCAGGTCAGGGCCTGATGCAGACCGGTCACGGCTTGACGCTCAGGGCTTGATGCGGACCACCTGCGGGTCGTGGTCGCTGGCCTGCTGGGCGAACTCGGCGTTGATGTGCACCACGTCGTACTTGGCGTAGCCGACCTCGGGGCTGACCAGGATGTGGTCCAGCACCTGCGAGTTGCCCTGGTAGACGTACGAGTACTGCTCGGTCTCCGGCAGTTCGTTCACCAGGTCGCGCAGCACGCCGTCCTTGGTGAGCGCGGCCAGCGCGGGCGAGAACTGGTAGTCGTTGAAGTCGCCGAGCGAGACGACGCGCGCCTCCTTGTCGGCGGCCAGCAGCTTGGCGACGAAGGCCTGCTCGATGGTGGCCTGCTTGACCCGCTGCACCTCGGAGCTGCGGGTGGGGGCCTGGAAGCGGCTGTCGATGCCCTGGTCGCCGCCCTTGCTGTTGAAGTGGTTGGCGATGACGAAGACCTTCTTGCCGCGGAAGGAGAACTGCCCGACCAGCGGCTTGCGGCTGTTGGTCCACGCGTCGTCGGCCGGGGCGATCCGGCCGGGCGAGGCGGTCAGCGCGGTGGTGGCGCCGCTGCCGGCGACGTCCACGGCGCTGGTGGCGGCGCCGCCGGGGATGTCGGTGAAGGAGACCCGCTGCGGGTTGAACAGGAACACCTGCCGGATGTTGCCGCCCGGCTCGCCGCCGTCCTTGCCGTCCTGCGGGTCGATCGAGCGCCAGTCGTACGCCGGGCCGCCGGCCGCCTTGATCGCGGCGATGAACTTGGCGACGGTCTGGCTCGCGTCGACCGTGCCGTCGTTCTTGGCGCCGTTGTTGTCCTGGATCTCCTCCAGGGCGACGATGTCGGGCGAGCGCAGGTTGGTGACGATGCCCTGGGCCAGCTCGGCGAACTTGGCGTCCGGGTTGCCGGGGGCCAGGTTCTCCACGTTGTACGTGGCGATGGCGAGTTCGCGGTCGGCCGCCTTGGCGGTGACCTCGCGCTGGAGGTGGTTGTCCTGGAGCGTGCCCAGGGTGCCGGCGACGAGGGTGTAGCCGCCGAACTGGTTGTAGTCCAGCGGGCCGGTGGTGGTGCCGGTCAGCACGTCGCCCACGTTGGCCACCGGGAACGGCTGCTGCGGGGTGACCGCCGCCTGCTGCTGCACCATCAGGCGGCCCACGTTGGGCTCCGCGTACGACTCGTACAGCACGCCGCCGCGCTTGCTGCGCTGGTCCTGCCGGTCGGCGGCGACCCACAGCTCGTTGTACTTGTCCGTCGCCTGTATCACCCGGACGTCCTTGACCTGGACGAGCATGCCCTCCAGCGACTCGTAGAAGTCCAGGGCGTACTTCTCCGGGTCGAGCGGCAGCGCGTCGATGCTGCCGCCCTCGGGCGCCGGCGGGGCGTAGGTGCCGGGGATGTTGCGGGTGTCGACGACCACCGGGGCCGGCAGCGGGTTGCCGGAGGACAGCACGGTGACGGCGGGGCCGGTGAGCTCGGTGACGGACTGCGAGCCGCCCGCGAAGTTCGGGTAGTACTCGGTGACCGTGCCGCTGACCAGGACCGAGTCGCCGGCCTTCACGGTCGGGTTGCCGCCGGTGTAGACGAAGATGCCCTCGCTGGTGGCCGGGTCGGCGTCGGGGTTCGGGTCCTGCATCCAGAAGCCCTTGGCGCTGCCGTAGGCGCGCACGCCGGTGACGACGCCGGGCACGCCGGTGACGGGCTTCCCGGCCTGCGGGGAGATCCGGGTGGTGCCCTGGATGTCGTGGATGCGCAGCGGTCCGGCCTCGGTCGGCCCGGCCGGGGCGGCGGCGTTCGCCGCGTTCGTGGCGGCGTTCGCGGCGGTGGGCGCGGCGTTCGCGGCCGGCAGCGGGACGAGCACCAGCGAGGCGGCCAGTCCGGCCGGGAGGATCGCGGCGCGCAGCAGGGCCCGGCGGGGGCGGGGAGCGGGGGCGGTGGTCACCGGGGCATGACTCCTAGCTCCGTCGTGCGGCACGGTCGTGGCACGGCGGTCGAGGGTGGAGCGGGGCACAGGGCGCGTCGTCCACCCGGCGGGTCTGCGGCCGCCGGGCCGTGACGGTCAGGCGGCGTGCCCATGGCACGCGCTACCCGCGTAGATGAAGCGGAAGCCGGTCACCCGTCCCCCGCGGCGACCCCAAGATACGCGCGTAGAAAATGACGCGACAAGACCCCGTCAGTGAACTTCTGGTTCCGCTTCGGCGTCCGCCCCTGCCCCTGCTCCTACCCCCGCTCCTATCCCCGTCCCTTCAGCCCGGTCCTTCAGCCCGCTCCTTCAACCTGCCTCGACGTCCCCTCAGCCCGCCTCGATCCGCTCCACGATCAGCTCGCACAGCTCGTGGGTGCGCAGCGCGTCGTGCGCGTCCAGGGTCTTGCCGGCCCGGACGGCGTCCAGGAAGGACAGCACGCACTGCTCGATGCCGCGCTGGCGGGCGACGGACACCCAGTCACCACGCCGGCGGACGGTGGGCTGGCCGCGGTGGTCGATCACCTCGGCGAGGTTGTGCACCGCCCGCTTGGAGTCGGCGCCGGAGACCTCCAGGATCTCCTCCGTCGAGCCGGAGAGCCGGTTCATGATGCCGAGCGCCGTGAAGCCGTCCCCGCCGAGGGTCAGGACGACGTGCTCGACCAGCCCGTCCCGGACGCGGGCGCGGACGTCGACGTGCTCGATCTCGCCGGGGGCCAGGAAGCGCAGGGTGTCGACGACGTGGATGAAGTCGTCGAACACCAGGGAGCGGGCGGCCTCGGCGAGGCCCTCGCGGTTCTTCTGCAGGACGATCAGGTCGCGGGGGCGCTCCTTGGCCTGGGCGTAGCCGGGCGCGTGCCGGCGGTTGAAGCCGACCATCAGCGAGCGGCCCGTCCGGTCGGCGAGGTCGACGAGCCGGCGGGCACCGTCGACGGTGTAGTCGAGCGGCTTGTCGACGTAGACGTCGACACCGGCCGTCAGCAGCTGCTCCACGATCGGAACGTGCTGGCTGGTCGCGGCGTGCACGAACGCCGCCCGGATCCCGCTCCCGATCAACTCCCCGAGATCGGTGAAGCGATTCTCCGGCGCAATCCGGTGCGCGTCACCGATCCGGTCCAGCTTCGCCCCGTCCCTGGTCATCAACCGCAGGTCCAGCGCCGGCAACCCGCCCAGGACCGGCAGATACGCCTTCTGCGCAATGTCACCGAGACCGATCACCCCGACCGGGAGCAGGCCGTCAGGAACAGAGGTCGAGCTCATACGAATCTCCATACTCATGCGCCGAAAACCATCCGCCCCACCCTATTCGCCCGCTCCCGCGCAACGGCGCCGGGCCGGCGAGCGACCGGCCCGGCGGCTCAGGGGATGAGGGCGGCGACCCCTTCGACCACCAGCATCCAGGTGGGCTGCCCGCCCGTGCCGAAGGCGGAGGCGAGGACGTACCCGATCGCGGCGTCGGCGGGGCGGGCGGGGGCGCCGTCCCGCCACTCCACGATGACGATCTGGTCGCCGTCGCAGGAGAAGTCGCCGAGGCGCTTGCCGTCGCGCATGAGCCGGCTGCTGGGGATGGAGTCCGGGACGAGGACGTGGACGGCGCCGTCGTACGTGGTCTCGACCCGGTAGGACTTCCGGCGGAGCTTGCCCCGGCCCGGCCGCAGCGGCACCGGCGAGCCGTCGACGGTCAGCGTCAGGTGGGCGGTGTCGCGGGTGCCGATGGCGATCTGCGGGTCCGGCTCGCTGCCCGGGTCGCGCTCCAGGACGGCGGTGGGGATCCGATCCCCGGAGACGGTCACCCGGTGCTGGCCTTCGATGCGGACGGTGATCTCGCCGAACAGGGTGTCCTCGGTGGTGAAGGGAGCGGGCGCCGGCAGGTCGGTCATCTGCGATTCCTTTGGTGGGTCGTAACTCCGGCCGCATGGAATGGAATTCGCGGGCCGGAATTCGCGGGCCGGGGTGATTCTCTCATTCGACGGAGACGGACTCACCCGGTGGTGGGCGCCAGTTGACCTCCCACCGGCTCGCGGTGGAAGCACGGCGGTCGAACGGTTTCCGGTGGGCACGACGGTCCCGGCAGGCCGGCGCCGCACACCCCACCAGCCACTGCCGGATCTTCCAACCCTCCTTCACCACTTAATAGTTGTCCCATTCGATGGCAATGGAATCACCTAGGCTTCGATCCATCCGGTGCCCGGCGCGGCGCACCGGCCGACAAGGGGAGGACATGATGAGGACCTCGGCAAGCGCGTTACGGCGCGGATCCCGCTGGGCCGTCTCGGCGGCGACGGCGATGGCGCTGCTGCTCGGCGGGGCGGGCGTCTCGGGGGCCTCGGGGGCGGCCCCCTCCGGCGTTCCCGACGGCCCCGTCGTCGGCGTGCCGGGGGCCGTCCGGATCGCGGAATTCACCTGGGAGAAGGTCACCGAGGCGGTCAGTCCGGACGGCCGAACGGTCTACCTCGTGCTGACGGACGTGGTCGGCGGGCGCCAGGGCGTGTACCTGTCCACCGTCGACACGCAGACCGGCACGGTGACGGCCCGCCTCCCGCTCGGCGACCCGGCACCCTACGGGCGGCCTGCCCTCAGCCCGGACGGCCACCGGCTGTACGTCGGAGTCGGCTCCGCCGTCTACGTCATCGACACCGCGACCAACACGGTCAAGGCCCGCGTCGCCGCGCCGGAGCAGCAGCTCCCGGCGGGCTGGACCCCGGGCGCGGCGACCAGTCTGGCCACCGACCCGGACGGCGAGACCCTCTACGTCGGGCAGTCCGGTCCCTCAGGCCCCGCCGGGCAGGAGGAGCCGGGCCGGATCCTGGAATTCTCCACCGGCGACCAGGAGTTCATCGACCAGACGGCGGTCACCGGCCACACGGTCAACGATCTCGCCGTCCTGCCCGACGGCAACTACCTCTACGCGGGCACCAACCTCGACCTGCTGCGCCTCGACATCGGGACCGGACTCGGCACCACCACGGTCGTCGACCCCGGGGCCAAGGACGAGCTGGCGCTCTCCCCGGACGGCTCCTTCCTGCTCGCGCTCGGGTCGGTCCGCACCTACTCCGTGGGCATCGGGCTCGACACGGGCACGGACACGGTGCGCTACCTCATGAAGTACGGCTCCGGCTACTTCGAGTACCACCACCCGGCGATGAACGCCGACGGCAGTCGCGTCTACCTGCTCGGCGGCCCCGAGTACAGGCTCCCCACCCCGCTGTACACGTTCGTGCCGGGCGAGAACCGGTTCGACCAGAGCGTGTCCCTCTCCGTCCCCGAGTGGCGCGTGCACGCCCTCTCCGTCGGGCCGGACGGCCACTCGCTCTACGTCACCGGCTGCGACTCGGCCACGGGCTGCTTCCTGCGGACCCTGCGCATCTGACGCCGCGCGCCGGGGCGCCGGTCGCCGAGTGTTCGGCGGCCGGCATTGACAGCCCCGCGCGCGACGCGCTGGGATGAGGCGAGGGTTCGTCACGGGGGGTCCGGTCGACGGGACCGGCTGCTGCGCGGTGGCCCACCGGGGGTGTCGTGGAGGCGTTACGAGCCACTGACCCGACGACGGTCGGCGGCCGGTACCGGCTGCTCGGGCGCCTGGGCAGCGGCGGGATGGGCGTGGTGTACCTCGGGCGTTCGCCGGGCGGTCGGCTGGTCGCCGTCAAGTGCGTGCACCGGGAGCTCGCCGCCGACCCGGAGTTCCGGCGACGCTTCGCCCACGAGCTGGAGGCCGTACGGCGGGTCGGCGGGTTCCACACCGCCCAGGTCGTCGACGCCGACCCGGGCGGTGACCCGCCGTGGCTGGTCACCGCCTACGTTCCGGGGCCGTCCCTGGCCGAGGCGGTCGCCGCCCACGGCCCGCTGCCGGAAGCGTCGTTGCGCGTCCTCGGGGCGGGGCTGGCCGAGGCGCTGGACGCCATCCACGCCGTCGGCCTGATCCACCGGGACCTCAAGCCGTCGAACGTGCTGCTCGCCGACGACGGGCCGCGCGTCATCGACTTCGGGATCGCCCGCGCGCTGGACGGGACCGCGATCACCCGGACCCAGGTCGTCGTCGGCACGCCCGGCTACATGGCGCCTGAGCAGATCGCGGGCGGCGCGATCGGGCCGGCCTGTGACGTGTTCAGCCTCGGCCACGTGCTCTGCCACGCTGCCGGGTGCGCGCCGTTCGGGCACGGTGCAGCGCAGGTGATGCTCTACCGGGTCCTGCACACCGAGCCGGATCTCGGCGGCGTCCCGCAGGCCCTGCGCCCGGCGATCGCCGCCTGTCTGGCGCGCGATCCCGCCGACCGGCCCACCCCCGCCGAGTTGCTGGACCTGTTCGGGCCGGCCGCGCACGACGCACCCGCCGGGGCGTGGCTTCCGGCGCAGCGGCGGGCGGCTCCGGCCCACCCCGGACCCCCGCCGATCGGGCCACCGAACGGCCCGAACGACCGCACCCGTACGGCGGTCACCGAGCTCCGGCAGGCTCCCGACGCCCCGCCGCCCGGTGGCGGGAAGCACCGGCTCCGCTGGCTGCCGGTGCCGCTCGCCCTCGTGCTCGTCGCCGCCGCCGTCTGCGTCCGCCTCTTCGTGATGACCGGCGGCTCCGGGCCGCCGGACTGCTTCCCGTCCGGCGGCGCCCCGGCCGACTCCGCGCCCCCGGCCAGGGTGACCAGCGTGCCCGCGGGAACTCCGCACCCGCCCGAGCCCACCGGGCCCGCCGACCGGACGGTCATCGAGCTCGGCCAGTCGGTCACGCTCAGCTGGGACCACGCCGCCGCGATGTCGCGCGTCTTCACCGGGCTGGGCGACGACGCCCCCCGCTACACCGCCTGGCTGAGCTCCGCCGCCTGCACGTTCACTCCCACCGCCGCCGGGCTGTACCGGTGGGAGGCGAGCACCGCGAACGCCGCCGAAGGACAGACCGGCAGCGCGTGGTCCGAGGACCGGTTCCTGTTCGTCAGGGCGAAGGGCTCCTCGACGCCCGACCCCGGGCACGACACCCCGGCCGTCCCCCGCCTGCTGGCCCCGGCGGACCAGACCGTGGCCAAGGCCGGCCGGCCGGTCTCGCTGAGCTGGACGGCGAGCGGCTTCTCCTCCCACGCCTCGGTGCTGTCGCCCGACGGGACCTGGCAGAACATGCCCTGGCAGGACGCGTCGACCTACCTGTACACCCCGCCCTCGCCCGGGATCTACGTCTGGAGCGCGTTCACCGAGGCCAAGGGCGGCTGCGACGGCGGGACCTGCGCCAGCGGGGCGAGCGCGCAGCGGTACCTGATCGTGGAGTGAGGTCCCCACGGCCTTCGGCCACTACTTGAGGAACGCCGCCCCGGCGAAGAGCCGGGCGGAGTTGGTGCGGTCGATGGCGGCGCGGGTGGTGTCGGGGAGCGGGTGGTCGGCGACGTACGCGGGCACGCCGGGGACGCCGGGGCCGGGCAGTTGCGAGGGGTGGACCAGGGCGACGGCCTCCCGTCAGCTGGTTCTCCGGCACCGAGTCTGCCCGCCTCGTCTCGCGGCGCGCCAGTGATCCCGCCACGTCCGGATCGTGAAGTTCTCACGCTCCCGTCCGGGGGGATCCCGGTTGTCCGGTAGGCCGCTCCAGGAGACGAACTTGTTCGTTACGAACATGTTCGTTACCGTGGAGGAACGGGAGGCGAACCCACGCCGACCGACACGGACCGACACGGACCGACACCGACCCAAGGAGTGGCCATGACCGTCCAGCACGTTCCCGTCGCCGTCATCGGAGCCGGGCTCGGGGGCCTCGTGCTCGCCCGGGTCCTGCACGTCCACGGCATCCGGGCCGCCGTCTTCGACCTGGAGCCCTCACCCGAGGCCCGCACCCAGGGCGGCCTGCTCGACATCCACGACGACTCCGGCCAGCAGGCCCTGCACGACGCCGGGCTGCACGACCGGTTCCTGGCCCTGGTCCACGCGGGCGGCGAGGCCCTGCGGGTGGTGGGACCGGACGGCGCCGTCCGGTTGGAGCAGGAGGACGACGGCACCGGCGGCCGCCCCGAGGTCGACCGGGGCCGCCTGCGCGACCTGCTGCTGGACTCCCTGCCCGCCGGCACCGTCCGCTGGGGCCGGAAGGTGGTCCGCGCCCACGCGCTGGGCGACGGCCGCCACCAGGTCGCCTTCGCCGACGGCACGGCCGTCACCACGGACCTGCTGGTCGGGGCGGACGGCGCGTGGTCCCGGATCCGGCCACTGCTGTCCGACGCCCGGCCCACCTACACCGGGATCTCCTTCGTCGAGGCCGACCTGCACGACGCGGACACCCGGCACCCCGAGGCGGCCGCCCTGGTCGGCGGCGGGTTCTTCCTCTCCGTGGCCGAGGGTCGCGGCTTCCTCGCCCACCGCGAGGGCGACGGCAGCATCCACGTCTACACCGCCGTCCGGGCCGGCGAGGACTGGCTGGACGGCATCGACACCACCGCCCCCGACACCGCCAAGGCGGCCGTGCTGGCCGGCTTCGACGGCTGGGCCGACGGCCTGCGGGCCCTGCTCGCCGACGCCGACGGCGACCTGGTCCCGCGCCGGATCCACGCCCTGCCCGTCGGCCACCGCTGGGACCGCACCCCCGGCGTCACCCTGCTCGGCGACGCCGCCCACCTGATGTCCCCGTTCGCCGGCGAGGGCGCCAACCTCGCCATGCTCGACGGCGCCGAACTCGGCAAGGCCCTCGCCCACCACCCCGGCGACCCCGAGGCCGCCCTGACCACCTACGAGCGCGCCCTCTTCCCCCGCAGCGAGGCCTCGGCCGCCGCCTCCGCCGCCAGCCTGGAGCTGATGTTCGGCCCCGACGGCCTCCAGGGCCTGCTCGACCAGTTCGCCGCCCCGAACCAGCCCGCCCCGCCGGCCGGCCGGTAGCGGCGGCGCCGTTTCGGCGAACTAGTTCGTCACGAACACGGTCGCTAGGCTGGCCGGTATGACGAGCTCCCCCTCCCGACCCCGCAGCCGCCGCGAGCGGCCGGCGAAGCCCGCGCTGAGCCACGAGGCGATCGTCGCCGCCGCCGTACGGGTGCTGGAGGCGGAGGGCCTGCCACGGGTGACCATGCGGCGGCTGGCCCAGGAGCTGGACACCGGGCCGGCCTCGCTGTACGTGTACGTGGCCAACGCCGCGGAACTGCACGCCGCGATCCTGGAGGAGTACCTCGGGGAGGTGGACCTGAGCCCGGTGACGGCGGCCGGGGACTGGCGCGAGCGGTTGGCCGCCGTCCTCGACTCCTGCACCGGGGTGCTGCTCCGGCACCCGGCGCTCGCCCACGCCGCACTGGTGGCGAGGCCGTCCGGGCCGCACTACCTGGCCCTGGTGGAGGCGGTCCTGGCACTGCTGCACGAGGGCGGGGTGCCGGACGGGCAGGCGGCCTGGGGCGTGGACGTGCTGCTCCAGGTGGCCACCGCCACCGCCGCCGAGCAGTCCGCCCGGCAGGGCGAGCAGGCGGAGCGGGAACAGGCCGCGCTCACCGACGCGCTCCGCGCGGCGCCCGCCGCCACCTACCCGAGGATCGCCGCGCTCGGGGACGACCTGGTCTCCGGGGCGCCGGAGGACCGGCTGTCCTGGATGTTCCGGGCGGTCGTCAACGGCACGCGCACGACGCCCCGACCCGCCTGACCCCAGCCGCCCACCGCGCCCCGCCCGAGCTCGGACCCACCCGACCTCGGACCCTCAGGCGCCCGCCGCGGCCGCCTCGGCGAGGGCGTCCAGCACCGGGCGGATCAGCGGGTGCCCGTCGGCGCCGGCCCGGACGGCAGCGAAGACCCGGCGGGTGGCGAGTTCGCTGTCCACCGGCCGGACGGCGATCCGGCCGAGGTCGACGCCGCGCAGCGCCGAGCGCGGCACGAGGGCGACGCCGGCGCCCGCCGAGGCGAGGGCGACGACGGCCCGGAAGTCGTCGGAGGAGTGCACCAGGCGCGGCTGGAAGCCGGCGTGCTCGCAGGCGAGCAGGACGACGTCGTGGCAGGGGTTGCCCGGGTAGGGGCCGATCCACCGTTCGTCGGCCAGGGCCGCGACGGCGAGCGGACCGCGGTCGGCGGCCAGCGGGTGGCCGAGCGGCAGCACCGCCTCGAACGGCTCGGCGTACAGCGGGACGCGGGTGAGCCGGGCGTCGTCGGCGCGCGGGGCGCCCCGGTACTCGACGGCCACCGCGAGGTCGGCCCGGCCGTCGAGGACCATCGGCAGGCTGGCGTCGCCCTCCGCGTCCAGCACCTTGAGCCGCACCCCGGGCGCCTGCGCGGCCAGCAGCCCGATCGCCGGGGCGAGGACGAGCGCGATGCCGGTGGCGAAGGAGGCGACGGTCACCTCGCCGGAGACGCCCGCGCTGTAGGCGGCGAGGTCGGCCTCGGCGCGCTCCAGCTGGGCGAGCACGGCGTCGGCGTGGCCCAGCAGGATCTCCCCGGCGGCGGTCAGCCGCACCCCCCGGCCCTCGCGGGCGAGCAGGTGGTGGCCGGTCTCCTGTTCCAGGGCGGCCAGCTGCTGGGAGACGGCGGAAGGGGTCAGGTAGAGGGCAGCCGCCGCGGCGGTCACGGTGCGGTGGTCCACCACGGCCCGCAGGGTCCGCAGCCGTCGGGCGTCGATCACAGGCCAATTCTGCCAGCGTGCCGGGGTCAGCCGGACCGGGCCCGGAGCCGGGGCGGGGTCCGGGCCCGGTTCCGCGTAAGGGGCGATACGACCGGTGGCGTATTTCCGGACGAGATCGCTTCGCCCGGTTGACCACCCGGCCCGGGCGACGATTGGCTCTTCCCGAGCCGGGCCGCGGGGGTGACGAGGGCCCGGCGCCGTCATCAGGGGAGGATCTCCATGACCACCGCACGAACCCGCCGTTGGCTGGCCCGCACCGCCGGCGTCCTGGTGGCCGCCGCCGTGGCCGGGGCCGCGATGCCAGCCGCCGAGGCCCGGCCGCTCAAGGGCGACACCTCCCGGGTGAGCGAGGGGCCCAAGGGCGAGCAGCTCGACGGCACCTCGTCCGCGCTCGGGCTGAGCGCCGACGGCCGCTCCGCGCTGTTCACCTCGACCGCGACCAACCTGCTGCCCGGGGCCGGCACCCCGAACTCGGACGAGGTCTACGTGCGGGACCTGCGCAACGGGCACGTCGAGCGGGTCAGCGTCGCCGCCGACGGCTCCAAGCTGGACGCCGCCACCAACCAGGCCTCGATCAGCGGCGACGGCCGGTACGTGGCGTTCAGCACCGCCGCCACCAACGTGCTGCCCGGCCAGCCGAAGCACGGCAACGACGTCTTCGTCCGCGACCGCTGGACCGGCCGCACCGAGCTGATCACCGCCCCCGGCTCGGCGAGCACCGACGACCAGAGCATCCGCACCGCCGACAGCCCCACCCTCAGCTGGGACGGCCGCTTCGTCGCCTACGCCTCCAGCCGCACCGACCTCGCCCCGGGCGTGAAGCGCGGCAAGAACAACATCTACGTCACCGACCGCTGGACCCACACCACCCGGCTGGTCACCTCCGGCACGGAGGGCGAGGGCGCCGACAACAACTCCTTCAGCCCGACGATCAGTGCGGACGGCTCGACCGTCGGTTTCGGCTCCCGGGCCGGAAACCTGCTCCCGGGCACCCCGGCCCCGGCCGCCGACCCGGCCACCGACCCGGCCACCGGCGCCGATACCGCCCCCGGCGCCGGGTCACCCCAGCTGGCCGGGCCCAAGTTCTACCCGTACTACGTCTGGAAGGCCGGCACCGGCAAGATCGCCGGCGCCAGCCTGGACGGCACCGGGGCGCTGAGCGACGGCGGCCGCGACGGCCGGATCAGCCCGGACGGCCGCTACGCGATCTACAGCCTCCCGGTCTTCATCGGCGGGGCGCCCGCCCCGGCCCACGGCATCCGGATGGACGTGTACGTCCACGAGCTGGCCACCGGCAAGATCACCAAGGTCAACACCGACCTGCCGGGCACCACCGCCAAGTGGTCCTCCTCCGGTGGCGTCATGACGCTCGACGACCGCTGGGTCTACTTCGACTCCGCCGCCGAGAACCTCGTCCCCGACGACACCAACTCCGCCAGCGACATCTTCCGCCGCGACCTGTGGACCGGGCGGATCGAGCGGATCAGCCTCACCCGGAGCGGCGGGCAGAGCACCGCCTCCTCCTACGGCCCGTACGTGGACGCCACCGGCGACACGGTGATCTTCGACGCCTCGGACGGCGACCTGGTGCCGGGTGACTCCAACACCTTCCTGGACGTCTTCCTGCGCCGCCTGTGACGTCCTGACTCCCCTGCCGCATACGTCCGTTGACGTATTTTCGGCCGAGATCACCCGTGGGCGTTGACCACCGGCCCTCCCGACGATTGGCTCTCCCGAAAGCCCGTCGCCGGGAGGGAGCCCGGCCGGGCGACCCCCGGGGAGGCAGACGTCATGACACGCAGCACCCGTACCACCCGCAACCGGTGGCTGGCCGGCGGCGGCAGCATTCTCGCGGCCACCGCCGTACTCGCCGTGACCGCCGCACCCGCCCAGGCCGACCGGGCCCACCGGGCGCCGCGCGGCACCGTCCAGGTCAGCGTGGGGGTGAACGGCGCCGCGCCGGACAACCAGTCGTGGAGCCAGGCGATCAGCGCCGACGGCCGCTACGCCCTGTTCACCTCCTGGGCCACGAACCTGGTGTCCCAGCCCGCGAAGAGCGCCCGCGACGCCTACGTCCGCGACCTGAGGACCGGCCGCACCGAGCGGATCAACCTGGCCGCCGACGGCAGCGCGCTGAACGGCTTCACCGACAACGTCGCGATCAACGCCGACGGCCGCTACGTCGCCTTCGACAGCGACGCCGAGAACGTGGTGCCCGGCATGCAGGTCCAGGGGCGCGACGAGGTGTACGTCCGCGACCGGAGGACCGGCCGCACCGAGCTGATCAGCGGCGGGCTCACCGGCACCGACACCGACAAGTTCCACGCCTCCTACGCGCCCTCGATCAGCGCGAACGGCCGCTACGTGGTCTTCGGCTCCAGCCGGAAGGACCTCGTCCCCGACCTCCAGGGCGACGCCCCCTCGCTGGCCAGGCCCTACACCTGGGACTACAACATCTACGTCACCGACCGCTGGACGGGGAAGACCAAGCTGGTGACCCGCGGCGTGGACGGCAAGCCGGGCGACGGCATGTCCCTCCACCCGACGATCAGCGCGGACGGCCGCACCATCGGCTTCACCTCCATGGCCGGCAACCTGCTGCCCGCCGACCAGACCCCCGCCCCGGCCGCCGGGGGCGCCGCCGCCCCCGCCGACGTGGAGCTGGCCCCGGGCATCGCCCCGGCCCTGCCCCACAGCGCGCAGAAGGGCCTGGCCCAGCCGAACCTGGCCCGGCCGGTGACCGCCCCCTACTACACCTACGACGTGGAGTCCGGCCGGATCTCCGCCGCCAGCCTCGACCTCGACGGCAAGCTCGGCGCCCCGAGCTTCGACGCGACGATCAGCCCCGACGGGCGGCGCGCGATCTACGCCCTGCCCGAGCCCGGCGGGTCGACCGGCGGCCACCGGTTCCACACCGTGCTGTACGTCCGGGACCTCAGGAAGGGCACCGTGACGAAGATCAGCGGCGGCCTGCCCGGCACCACCTCGGTCGGCTCCTCCGACCACGCCCGGATCACCGCCGACAACCGCTGGGTCTACTTCGCCTCCGCCGCCGACAACCTGGTGGCGGGCCCGCAGCACCCGGGCTGGGACGTCTACCGCCACGACCTGCGCACCGGCCGCACCGAGCGGGTCGCCACCGCCGCGGACGGCTCGCTCGGCAACGGCTCCTCGACCGACCCGGTCGTGGACGCCCGCGGCCGCACGGTGGTGTTCAGCTCGACCAGCGGCAACCTGCTCGCCGGCCCCGGCGGCCCGGCGAGCACCGACTCCCAGGTCTTCGCCCGCGCCACCGCGCACCACGGCCACGGCGACGACCAGGGCGACGACCAGGACCAGGACCAAGGCCAGGACCAGGACAGCGACGACTGACCGTCAACCGCCGCCCGCACCGTGAACCGCGTACGGGGGCGGGACGTCGGCCGGGCCGGCGTCCCGCCCCCGAAGCGGGAGGGTGGGGCAGATGGTTGGCCGCCCCGCCGACCCCTCATCTGCCGGCTGGGCGGACGGATCCGCCACCCGGGGCGGGGCGCCCGACGCGCCGCCTTCCCGGTGCCACCACTCT